>CAMBPV010000333.1 GCA_945869695.1 Prosthecobacter debontii | reverse complement strand
CGCAGTCTTCGACGGCTCCGCTCGGAAGCGCTCGATCTCGTCATGGTCCACTGCTCGGCGAATGACCTCGGTGTCTTGGATCAAACTCCCGTTTTGGAAACCCTTCAAAAACTTCGAAACAAGGGTCACATCCGCGCCATCGGCGTGAGCACGATGACCGTCGAGGGTGGACTGCTTGCAGTCGAAGTTTCCGATGCGGTGATGGTGCCGTTCAGCCTTGGCTATCAGGCACATCTTCCAGTCATCGAGAAGGCCTATCGCTTGGGAAAAGCCGTCTTCATCAAGCGCGCCCTTTACTCCGGCCCCGCCCAAGACAGTCAGGTGCCCCTGCGGGAAATGCTTGCTCCAGTGCTCCAGACACCCGGCGTCACCTCAGTGATCGCCGGGACCATCAATCCCCTGCACTTGAAGGAAAACATCGAGGCGATGCTCGCCTAAGCCAGCGCGCCAATCCGGCGGCAGACCTCCTCGACGTTCGCGCGGCTATTGAAGGCGCTGATGCGGAAGTAGCCCTCGCCCGCACTTCCAAAGCCTGAGCCCGGAGTGATGACCACATTGGCCTCGTTTAGCATCTTATCAAACATCTGCCAACTCGTGACTCCGGCTGGGCACTGCACCCAGACATAAGGTGCATTTTCTCCGCCATAAACAGCGAGCCCCGCGTCTTTACACGCCTGCACCAGCAGTGCTGCATTGCCCATGTAATGCTCGATCAAAGCCCGGGTCTGGCTCTTCCCTTCTGGACTGTAAAGCGCCTCCGCACCCTTTTGCACGATGTAACTCGCGCCATTGAATTTCGTGCTGTGGCGGCGACTCCAAAGCGGGTGGATGGCCTGGGTTTCTCCGCTGGCCGTTTTGCCCTTCAGTGATTTGGGGATCACGACAAAAGCGCAACGCACCCCGGTGAATCCGCCGTTCTTCGAAAAACTGCGGAACTCGATGGCGCAGTCGCGCGCGCCCGGGATCTCAAAGATGCTGTGAGGCAATTCGGGATCGCGAATGAAAGCCTCATAGGCAGAATCGTAGAGGAGGATCGTGTCATTCTTCAGCGCATAAGCCACCCAAGCTTCCAACTGCGTGCGCGTGGCCACTGCACCCGTCGGATTGTTGGGATAACAAAGGTAAGCGATGTCCACCCGCTCGGTTGGGATCTCGGGGACGAAACCGTTGGACGGATTGCACTTCAGGTAGGTCAGACCGGCATACGCGCCGTTTTCATCCGCGTCGCCCGTGTTGCCGATCATCACATTGGTGTCGACATACACCGGATAGACAGGGTCCGTGATGGCGATCTTGTTTCCCCGTCCGAAGATGTCCAGGATGTTCCCCGTGTCGCATTTGCTGCCATCGGAAATGAAGATCTCGTCCGCATCCACCTCAATGCCGCGAGCATTGAAGTCATTGTCAGCGATCGCATTGCGGAGGAAATCGTAACCTTGCTCGGGGCCGTAGCCCTTGAACGATTTGCGGTCACCCATTTCATCCACTGCCTCGTGCATCGCGTAGCGCACTGCCTCAGGTAGCGCCTCGGTCACGTCACCGATCCCGCAGCGGATAAGCCGCTTGGCGGCTTCAGGATTGCCGTCGGTGAAGACCTTCACTCGACGAGCGATTTCAGGGAAGAGGTAACCAGCTTTGAGCTTGAGGAAGTTTTCGTTGATGAGGGCCATGGTATTTAGATAGGAGAGAGTAATGGATGGGGCGGCGCGGAAAGTAGCGGGACGAAAGGAAATGCCAACTTTTTCCGCAACCTCGGGAAGATCACACGGAGGGGCGGATGACTAAAATAGCACCTAACATGCCCTCTTGTTCGATCTCTAAATGGTTCAATTTGATCAATTCCAACACCGCCAAGAAAGTCACGATCACCTCACTACGGCTGGCCGCACTGCTGAAAAGGCTCTCAAAAACCACCCGCCCACCGACGGGCACAATATCGAGCAAGTATTCGATTTTATCGCTCACGGACCACTTATCCGCCACGATCTCGCGCAGCTCATTGGCTCCTTCAAAGCGCTTCAGAACCCGCTGGAAAGCCCGAATGAGATCAAAAATCCCCACCTTGGGAGCCGAGCCCGCCGGGATTTCGGAAAGGTCCGGCATCTCTGGCGATGCAGCGAAAAACTCCTCACCTTTAACTTCTTGCGCCCCAAGAAATTGGGCCGCATCCTTGAATTTTTTATACTCGACCAGTTGGCGAATCAGCTCCCACCGCGGGTCTTCCTCGTCCGCCTCTTCGTCGGGCGGCTGCATCGTTTGCGGAAGCAGCTCTCGACTTTTCAAATACATCAAATTGGCAGCCATCACGATGAACTCGCTGGCCAGCTCGATGTTCAGCATCTTGAACGTGTCGATGTAGGTCAAGTACTGGCGCGTGATGCGCTCGATTGAGACATCATAAATCCCGATCTCGTCCTTCTTGATGAGGTAAAGCAGAAGGTCGAGCGGACCCTCAAAAATTTCCAGTTTGACCTTGTAATCGTCGTCTTGCACCGCCGCAAATAGCCGAAGGCGGGGCGTGATGCGAGCAGAAATTAAGAACCCGACAAACGAGGTCTCATCCGGTTAATTGCCGGACAAATCACTGATGGCCGTGCTGAGCAACTGGGAGACTTCACCAATCACGCTTCGACCCGTCTCAACAACTTCGGCGTGATTGAGAGACTCTTGACCGAGACCGGCGGCCCAATTGGTGAGGATGGAGAGACCCACGACCTCGAGGCCGAGCGCCCGGGCTTGGATGGCCTCGGGGACCGTGGACATACCGACTGCATCCGCCCCGAGCGTGCGCAACATGCGGATCTCGGCTGGCGTCTCGTATTGAGGCCCCAGCATGGCGGCATAGACCCCCTCATGGAGCGGGAGGCCGAGATCAGCTGCGGCTTTTTTGAAACGGTCTCGCAGACTGAGCGCATAGACCTGACTCATGTCATGAAAATGCGCACCTCCGAGCAGCGGTGTGGTGCCGAGAAGGTTAAGATGATCAGAGATCAACATGAGCTGGCCGGGATGAAAGTGC
>CAMBPV010000332.1 GCA_945869695.1 Prosthecobacter debontii | reverse complement strand
GTGCTCCTACGCGGCACCCAAGGCTAAATCCGGGGTTGGGAAAGAAGCCCTTCATCCGAAAAAGGCCGCCATGAAAGAATTCTTGGCACAGCGGCTTGGAGAGCTTCGCTCGCGGCGAATGAAAACCGCCGTGAAATCTCCCGATCTCGCCCGATCTCGGCGTTCAGCGGAGCATTCTTTCCTGTCAGCGTTTCAGTTTTCAGTGTTTCAGCTTTACCCAAATCCCCCTTTTCCCCGCCCTCCGGTCCCCTTTTCCCCGCCCTCCGGTCTGGCCGGGCGGCTCCCTTAACGGCCTCAACCCCACAAGCAAATTCCTAGCATTCATTCATTAATTATCACCCGTCTCCCACCATGAAACTAACCACCACCCGAGGCCTCCTCGCCTCCCTCGTCCTCCTCTTCGCCGCCACCGCCTCCCACGCACATTCCGTGGTTTTTGACGCCTTTCCGATCGGCGGCTCTGGTTATTATCCAATTCTGAGCACACCGCTTGCGACCCGCTTCACCACCAACTCCACTGGAGACACCGCTTTGGCACCTGCCCTTTTTTCCGTCACCGCCCAGATGGAAAACTACAACGGCAGCACCACTTGGACTCCCTTGGTGCGCATTATCGGCAGCAACGCAGGCAACCCCGATCTCTCCAACGTGATTGGCACTCTCTCATCGGATAGCGGAGCGACTTTCTCGCCCTCATTTGGTGCGGCCAACTACAGTTTTACCTCCGGCAGTGGAATCGTTCTCGAAGAAAACACAGTTTACTGGGTGGTCTTCTCCGGCACCGTTAACACCGATTCCTTCGGCCCCACCGTAGGACTCGGCTTCGTTCGCACCGATAACACGACGGGCGACTGGCATACCCCCTCGGATTTCGTGGTCGCCCAAGACTCCATCCTTGGGACCCAGGAAGCCGGTGGCATCATCCTTAGCATAACCGGTGGCACCGTCGCCATCCCCGAGCCCTCCTCAGCCGCCCTCGCCGGCCTCGGGGTCCTCGGCCTCGTCGCCCTCCGCCGCCGCCGCTCCGCCTGAGCCCTCGTCGCCGTCTGCCGAGTGCCGCCGCATCGCCCCGCTCATGCTCGGTGACTACTTCCCGCTCACGCCCGACAGCCTCGACACGACTTCTTGGATCGCGTGGCAGCTCCATCGCCCTGACCTCGGTGAGAGCATCGTGCAAGCCTTTCGCCGTCCCGATGCCGCGAGTGACACGCTCACCGTCAAACTTCACGGCCTCGTTCCGCAGCAACTCTACGAGATCGAAAATCTCGACGGTGGCAAAGAAGTCCGCACCGGCGCTGAACTCATGCGGGGCCACGCCATCACGCTCCGCGAGAAACCCGCTGCCGCAGTGCTCATGCTGAAAGCTGCCAGATGAAATTCCGCGAGAAAGAAATTGCAACGGTATACCGTTCAATGTAAACTCAACGGTATATCTTATAGAAATCTCCAACCATGAACACCACCACCCGTCTCTTCATAACCATCCTGGCCTTCGCTTTGCCGTTTAGCATGCGAAGCTCTGCCGCTGACGCGCCCATCAAACACCGCCTGCTCTTCACCGAGTATGGCAAAGGGCCGAATCGCTTCGTTGAACTCAATGCCGATGGGAAGCTGGTCTGGGAGTTTAAGCCGCCGAGCACCACGGTGATCTTCCATGTGTTGCCGAATGGAAACATCCTCTTCGGCTACGGCGGCCAGTCGACGGGGGTGCGTGAGATCACCTCGCGTGGTGAGACGGTGTTCGACTACGTGAGCAAATCGCATCAAGTCTATGGCTGCGAGCGACTCGCGAACGGAAACACGCTTGTGGCCGAGCAGGAGCCGTGTCAGGCGGTGGAAGTGAATCCGAAGGGCGAGATCGTGCATGTCACGCCGCTGACGACGAACATTGAAGGAACTCACCTTCAGGTGCGCAATGTCCACAAGCTTGCCAACGGCAACATCCTCGCCGCGCATGAAGGCGAGGGCGCGGTGCGCGAGGTGGACCCGGACGGCAAGGTGGTGTGGGAATACACGGGTGTGACGAACACCGGCGATGCTCAGCGGCTTGCCAATGGCAACACGCTCATCTGCTGCGGCACGCAGAAACGGTTGATCGAGGTCGCGCCGGACAAGCAGATCGTGTGGGAGTTCAGCGACAAGGATGCGCCGGATTTGAACATGACCTGGATCTCTAGCCTTCAGCAGCTCAAGAATGGAAACCTGCTCATCGGCAACTTTATGCGCGGTAAGGAAGGCCACGGCGCGCACGCCATCGAAGTCACGCACGACAAGGAGAAGCGCGTCGTCTGGAAATGGGACGATCACAGCCTCATCAAGTCGCTCACCACCGTCCGCGTCATCGGCGAATAACCTCACACACACGACCATGCCCAAAATAGCCATCACCGACTACACCTTCCCTGATCTCAGCCTGGAAGAAGCTGTGCTTCGTCCCGCAGGGATCGAGATCGTCTCCTTCAAAGAAAAGCGTTCACCCGCAGAACTTGCTGACCTCGTGAGAGACGCCGATGCCGTGATCGTGCAGTTTGCTCCCGTGAACGCCGAAGTCCTCGCTGCGATGACCCAAGCAAAGGTCATCGTGCGCTACGGCATCGGCTACGACAATGTGGACTTCGCCGCCGCCCGCGAACGCGGCATCCCGGTGTGCAATATTCCTGACTACTGCATTGATGAAGTCGCGGATCATACGCTGGCCTTCATTCTTGCCATCACGCGGCAGGTGGTGCCGAACGCACTCGACATACGCGCAGGCAAGTGGGGCCTCGCCACGCCGTTGACCGCGATGTCATCGCTGAAGCACCTCACCATCGGCATCGTCGGCTTTGGGCGCATCGGTCGTGAGGTCGTGCAGCGACTGCTTGCGTTCAAGGCTCGTGTGTTGGTGTTTGATCCCGTCGTAGCAGCGGATGAGATCGCCAAAGCAGGTGCCGTGGCGGCTACATCGTTCGATGAACTGCTTGCCCAGAGTGACATCGTCTCGCCGCACTGTCCATCGACACCAAAGACCAAGCAGCTCTTCAATGCCGCTGTGT
>CAMBPV010000331.1 GCA_945869695.1 Prosthecobacter debontii | reverse complement strand
AGGTGGGCTCCCAGCACCCTGGTTCCCGTTTGGTCTGCCACCAAAGGCCCAGCCGCAGTGACCTGTCTCCTCGCTCTTCATGATGCAGATGTTTCGCTCAGCAGTCCAGTGGCGCGTGTCTGGCCGGGTTTTGCGTCTGCTGGAAAAGCAGAGGTGACGTTTGCACAAGTTCTGTCCCACCAAGCTGGCGTCTGCGCCTTGGACCAGCGGGCTTCCGTGCTCGATCATGAGGAGGTGGTGCGCGCACTCGAGTCCCAGGCTCCGCTCTGGGCACCCGGCTCCCGACAGGGTTACCATGCGCGGACGTTTGGTTTTCTCTTGGACGAGATTGTCCGTCGTCTGACAGGCCAACCGATCGGGCTGCATTTCCGGGAGAAGATGGGTGAAGTCTTGGACTTGGAATTGTGGATCGGCTTACCCGATGTCCACCATGACCGAGTCGCTGCGCTTTACCCCGGCAGAATGCGTTCAGGGGAGCCACCGGACGAGTTCATGCGCGCCTTTTCCAGTCCCGGCTCAGTGACTCAACGCACCTTCACCTCGCCAGCCGGACTGCATGCGGTGAGTGACCTGAATCGACCCGACGCCTGGGCGCTCGGAAATGCATCCATGGGAGGTGTGGGCTCGGCGCGGGGACTCGGGAAATTTTATGCGATGCTCGCCAATGGCGGGAGATGGGAGGGAAGGGAGATCGTGCCTCCTGCCGTCCTGGCTGCCTTGAGTCATCCTCTCTCTCAGGCTGAAGACGCGGTGCTCTGCCGGCCCATCGCATTCAGCGCTGGAATGATGCAGGATCCCATCGAAACCAACGGCCTTCAAAAAAGACGATCTCATTACGGCTCGTCCCTTTCAGCCTTCGGGCATCCGGGCGCGGGAGGGAGTCTCGCTTTTGCCGATCCCGAAAACGGCATCGCATTTGCTTACGTCATGAATCAAATGGAGATCGGTGTGCTACCGGGTGAAAAATCTCTCGGCATGGTGCGCTGTCTCTATGCGGATTGATTTTCCCGGTGACAATGCGGACCTCAGTCGTATGCATTGGCACTGACATCATGTGGAAAACGATCAAAACCTTCACCGACATCAAGTTCGAAAAGACGGACGACGGCATCGCTAAAGTCACCATCAACCGGCCCGAAGTGAGAAATGCCTTTCGTCCGCTCACGGTGCAGGAGATGCTCCAGGCCTTTGACCTTGCGCATGAGGACCCTGAGATCGGTGTCGTCATTTTGACGGGAGAAGGACCTGATGCGTTTTGCTCCGGAGGCGATCAGAAAGTGCGGGGACACGCCGGATACATCGGTGGAGACGGAGTGCCGAGACTCAACGTGCTCGATCTCCAAAAAAAGATCCGCAGCATCCCCAAGCCCGTCATCGCCATGGTCGCGGGTTACGCCATCGGCGGTGGTCATGTGCTGCATGTGGTATGTGATCTAACCATCGCCGCCGACAATGCGCGTTTTGGACAGACGGGTCCCAAGGTCGGCTCTTTCGATGGAGGACTGGGCTCCAGTTACCTCGCTCGCATCGTGGGTCAAAAGAAGGCGCGTGAGATCTGGTATCTCTGCCGTCAATACGATGCGAAGCAGGCTCTCGACATGGGATTGGTCAATACCGTGGTTCCTCTGGCCCATCTTGAGACCGAAACGGTGAAATGGTGTCGTGAAATTTTGAATCACTCGCCTCTCGCCCTGCGCTGCCTTAAGTCAGCGCTCAATGCCGACTGCGATGGGCAAATGGGCCTTCTGGACCTTGCGGGCAATGCCACGCTGCTCTACTACATGAGCGAGGAAGCCAAGGAAGGGAAAAACGCCTTCATCGAGAAAAGGAAGCCTGACTTTACCAAGTTCCCGCGCGTTCCATGATACGCCTGACTGTTGGGTTGATTGCGCTTCTCCTCAGTGCCTGCGCTGCCCCCGCGCCGGTGCCAGAGGTCAAGAACTTCCCACTGGTCACACGTCGCGAGTGCGGTCAGATCGCGGAGGCTTATCGCACTCATCGGTGGACGGCCCACGAGGCCAATATCATGCACGGCCTCGACGCCAAAGGCATCCGAGTGGACACGCCTGACAGCACCTACCAAAAGCCCGGTGCCATTCCTGGTTGGTGGCGCACCGGCGTTCCCAACCAGGGCGTGCCCTATCAGTGGGGAGGCTTCTCGACTCTGGCTGAGTTCGATGCCGGACTGCGAGCAGGGAAAGCGGCTGGCGATGTTTATACGATTGAAAAGCGCCGACTTCTCGATGACGGCGTAAGTGATCAGGCCGTGGGCATTGATTGCTCCGGCTTCATCTCCCGATGCTGGAAACTGCCTCGCTCCTACTCCACGCGTGAGCTTCAGGGTCTCTGCATCGAATTGCCATCGTGGAGTGAGCTGAAGCCCGGCGACATCCTCAACACCTACAACGCTCACTGTCTCCTTTTTGCTGGTTGGGACGATGCCGAGCAAAAAGTGCTCGCCGCCTATGAAACCGGAAGCCCGCCCGACTGGAAAGTGGTCGCCCACGGCATTGATGCCAAATGGCTTCGCTCTCTGGGCTACCGACCCCTCCGATACGTGAACATGCGGGATTGAGCAGGCATTTTTTCTTTGGCGAAGGTGCCTCTGGACACCGGGAGGGTGAACAAAAATTCACCATCCACACCCTTTTTCTTGTTAATTTAGCAAGTCTGATAATTTGTTTGACGAATGGAGAATTGAGAGGAATTAATTAATTGAAGTTAAATAAAAGCCAACCCCTATGAAAATAACCTCTCTCATCACTGCCTTTGCCCTCATCACCGTGGGCACGTCCTACGCTGGCCCCCTCGGACCGGCTCCTGTAAATCCGATTGTCAATTATGGCCCGGCACCCGTAGATGGGGGTTGGTACTTCGGTTTGAATGGAGGCTTCCTCTGGATGAACGACGTGCACATCAACAACCTCGATTTCTCATTTGATACCGGATGGGGCGCAATCGGCGTCGTGGGTTACCAGTTTGCCAATGGACTTGGCCTTGGCATCAGCAGTGGCTACATGCGGGGTGAGTTTGCGAACGTCAGTGGCTACGGTAGAGAACTCGGA
>CAMBPV010000330.1 GCA_945869695.1 Prosthecobacter debontii | reverse complement strand
GGGCGGCAGTGTGGTCATGTCGAGTTGGGGTGCTGCTATCATGGTGAGAACATACTTCATTGCCCCAACCTCGGCAAGCCTAGCTCAACCTCGACGGGCGTGGGGCGGCTGCTCTGACCCTCTACCTTCAAACAAGCCAGCCGAATGCCGTCGGCGCACATGGCGGTGGCGTTGGATTCTTGGTAGGTCTGCCAAAGGGCTGCGCTGACTCCGAGGCGGGTGGCGTTTTCTTGCTCAAAGGTGGCGTAGCGCTCGCGGATCTGATGTTCATCGGCTCCAGAGGCGATCTGGGCTTTGATGAATTCATGCACTTCGAGGATGCGCTGGCGGTAGTGTCGGAGATGCTCTGCGGGATCGGGGACCTCGCCGAAATGCGTGAGCTGGAGGTGCTGGAAATTGGCGGTGGCGAGTCGGTCCACCGATTTCACATAAGCCACGGGGTCAAACTGAGGCGGCGCTGCAGCGACGGAGAGGTAGGCGCTCTTCTCCAAGCGCACTCCTGCGACATCGCCAGTGAAGCACACATCCCCCACGGAGTAGGCGTGATGATGTCGCGCGTGACCGGGAGTGTCCCAGGCGGTGACGTCCATCCCGCCGATGGTTACTTTTTCTCCATCCTGCAAAGCGCACACTCGGGCGGCGGGCGCGGGGAGCATTTCACCCCAGAGCGTGTCCATGCGGTCCTCGTAAATGAGGCGCGCGCTGGCGATGAGCTTGGACGGGTCCAAAAGATGGCGCTCAGCCTGGGGGTGGCAGTAAACGGTGGCCCCTTGCTGCGCCCACCAGCCGGCGCCGCCTGCGTGATCGAGGTGAATGTGCGTGACAAAAACATGGCGCACCTGTGAGGGCTCCGCGCCTGCGGCTCGGAGGCCCGTCACGAGGGCGTCGTGACAGGAGCCGGGTCCGGTCTCGATGAGTGCCCACTGGCCTTCACTTTCGAGCAGGAACGCGGCGATGACGCCCGGCATGCCCTGAAAGTGAAGGTCGATCGTGTGGATGTGCATGTTTCAGCGCCGGATCAGCGCATGGTCTCGAGACGCTTTTTGAGGATCTCTTTCTGGCTCACGCCTCCGAGCTTGCTCTGCGTGTCATCGATCCACTTTTGCTCCATCGCATTTTTGGTGGGCCGCTCGACTTGATAAAAGACACCAAACTTACCCGGTGAAGGCTCATCGGCGATCTTGAAGGCGGCGATGTCGTCCTTCACGTCGTGCTGGGTTTCATCGATGATGTTGAAGGCGCCGCCCTTCTTTGGCCAGCTGTCGTCAAAGGAACCTTCGTAGAACATCACGCACTCGCTCAGGCACTCGACCACGCTGAAGCCATCGTGCAGGATGGCGCGCTCGAAGACTTCCATCATGTGCTTCACCTGAGCGGCATGCGTGCGTGCGATGAAGGTGGCCCCGCTGGCGAGGAGTTGTTTCATCGGATTGATCGGGCGGTCGATGCTGCCCGTTGGATCGGTTTTGGATTTAAAGCCTTGAGGGCTCGTCGGGCTGGTTTGTTTTTTCGTCAGGCCATAGACGAAGTTGTCCATGATCACGTAGGTCAGCTTGATGTTTTTCCGCGCGGCGTGATTCAAGTGATTACCACCGATCGAGAAGCCATCGCCATCACCGCCAAAGACGAAGACATGCACGTCGGGACGGCTGAGGGAAATGCCGGTGGCGAGTGGCAGGGCGCGGCCGTGGATGAAGTGGATGCCGTGACTGTTCACGAAATAAGGGAAGCGCGATGAGCAGCCGATGCCGGCGACGCAGACGATGTTCTCGTGCGGGATCTGGAGCTTCTCGAGCACCTTATAAAAAACGGCCAGCACGGCAAAGTCACCGCAGCCGGGACACCACGTCGGGTGATCGGCTGTGAGGATCTTTTTGGTGAGTTTCTCGGGAGTTGCTGTGGCTGGCGCGGTGATGGTTTCGGCAGACATGGTTGGAGGATGAGTTGAAAGTGGAGGAGTGGATCGAGGTGCTCTTTTATTTCGCAGACATGGCTTTTTCCACGCCGGTCACGATTTCACGGATGCGGAAGTTCAGGCCGTCCGTTTTGCACACGGACTGGATCTTCGGATCGGCCAGGCTGGCACGTAGGAGCATGGCCAGCTGGCCGTAGCCATAGACGCCGGAGTCATTCATCTCGATCACGACTACTTTTTTGAATTTAGCGAACAACTCGTGTAGCGCGGCTGGCATCGGGTGCAGGTGACGCAGATGCGCGGCACCCACCTTGTGTCCTTCAGCGCGGAGGCGGTTCACGCTTTCACGGATCGGGCCATAGCTGCTGCCCCAGCCGATGAGAAGGACGTCGCCCTCTTGATCGCCATGCACTTCGGGCAAGGGGAGCTTCTTGGAGAGATCCACCAGCTTGTTCCGACGCTTCTCGGTCATCTTCTGGTGAATCTTGGGGTTCCCACTTGGGTGGCCGAACTCGTCGTGCTCGAGACCGGTCACGGTCGGATATTTGCCGCCCAGCATCTTGGAGCCGGGAGGTGCGTGACGCGTGATGGAGTCGATTGGGTAAGGTTTGAAATCGACCGGACGATCGGAGAGATCCAGCGTGGGCTCGACCCAGCATTTGTCGAGATCGGGCTCGGTGAAGGCCTCGATGCGGCTGCTCAGCGCCTGATCACTCAGAATGATGACCGGGCAGGTGTATTCGCGTGCCAGCTTACCGGCTTCAAGGGCGATGTAGAAGCAGTCCTCCACGTCCTTCGGTGCCAGAACGATGCGCGGGCAGTCGCCGTGGCTGCCGTAGATGGCCTGGAGGAGATCGGACTGCTCCACACTGGTGGGCAGACCGGTCGAGGGACCGCCGCGCTGCACATTGATCACGATCAGCGGAATCTCTGCCATGCTCGCGTAGCTGAGCGCCTCCATTTTCAAACTCAGGCCGGGACCTGCGCTGCCGGTGACCGCGAGGTGTCCCGCGAAGGCTGCGCCGATGGTCATCGAGACAGCGGCCAGCTCATCTTCAGCCTGCACGTAGAGCCCACCGTATTTCGGAAGTTCACTGCGGAGCGTCTCCATGATGCTGGACCAAGGGGTGATGGGGTAGGCCGAGCCGTAGCGCACGCCGGCGGCGATGAGGCCCATGGTCATGAGGGTGTTGCCATCCGTGCTGATGCGGTGCTC
>CAMBPV010000329.1 GCA_945869695.1 Prosthecobacter debontii | reverse complement strand
AAAAAACGAAAGCCCACGTAAAAAAAGCGACTTGCTACCATCAAACATATAAGCCGTCATCCCTGAGTGCGCAGAGCCGACGAATGCACGAACGAGCTGAAGTCCAAAATCGAGGCACCAAAAAAGCTGCGGCACTAGGATACCCACTGCGGCAATGGAGGCCGCGAGTCTGCTTTCTCGCCACATGGCAAACAGGGCGATCAATAGTGCCACATCGCAAAAGTAGAGAAAATTAGTCGGCCCGTAGTTGACCCAATAAACGGGCACGAGGACCACCAAAAAGGCGCTTTATAGGATTTTGAGCCATAGTGGAATGAGGGAGGTGTCGGCAAGTTTTTTCATGGCACCCAATTTCATCAGTGCCCGGATGAACCGCGAATTGATTGCTCATGGCACATCATCGACTGAATCAATGAACACAATGGGCACAGACTTTCAAATTGCGAATCGGGCGAGGGCGCACCATACATCCAGCTTCATGCTCGATCTCAAAGACAAAAAAATCGTCCTTCTCAAAGGTGGCCCTGGCTCCGAACGCAAAGTGTCTCTCAAAACGGCGGAAAGCGTCGCCGAGGCCCTGAAATCGCTGGGCGCAGATGTAGTGGAGATTGATGTGGAAGGACCAGATTTTGAAGTGCCTGCGGATACTTTTGTAGCGATGAATTTGATCCACGGTACCTTTGGCGAAGATGGCCAACTCCAAGCGCTGCTGGATGCACGAGGTATCCCCTACACTGGGGCCGGCGCTGAGAGCAGCTGCGTGGCCTTTGACAAATTTTTGAGCAAGGAGCGGTTCATCGCTGCAGGAGTTCCGACTCCTCTCTCTCAAGAATATCCCTTGGATGAATCCGAGCCCTTGCGCATTTCGTTTCCCCTGGTGGCCAAGCCCCCTAGGGAAGGCTCCAGCGTGGGCGTGCATATTGTCCACACTGAGGTGGAGTGGCGTGCCGCGCTAGAGGATGCCCGGAAGTTTGGGAAAACCACGATGGTTGAAGAATACATCGCGGGAAAAGAGTTAACCGTTGGCGTTCTGGGAGACCAAGTCCTGCCCATCATTCACATCGAGCCCGTGGATGGCTTTTACGACATCAATAACAAGTATCCTTGGATGACCGGCGCAGGAAAAACGAACTACCACTGCCCTGCAGACTTTGATGGGCCGACCACCCAGCGTATTCAAGACGCCGCTCTCGCTGCGTTCAAATCCTGCGGCACGGAGGTCTATGGCCGAGTGGACATCATGCTGCGGGAAGATGGCCAGCCCTACGTGCTCGAGATCAATACCATTCCCGGTATGACGTCGAGTAGCCTCCTGCCCAAGGCTGCACGCGCCGCTGGTATAGAGTTCCCCGAGTTGTGCGCTCGGATCATCGAGCTGTCTCTGGCTGCGCGATCCGCCTGATCGGGTTCAGCATTTCGAGCGGTCATAGTGGCCGCTGAGAACGACTGAACTTCGCACCAGAACGGATTGATGCTTGCTGAATCGCAGCTAACCTCCGCGCTCTATGCTTGCTACCGCTCTTGATGTTTTCGACATGTCCTGGATCTCGACCCCTTCTGCATGGGTCGCCCTTTTAACCTTGACGGTGATGGAGATCGTTTTGGGTATCGATAACATCGTCTTCATCTCCATCCTCGTGGATAAACTGCCATTGGACCAGCGTCCACGCGCTCGTTTCCTGGGACTCGGTTTGGCCATGGTGATGCGCATTCTTCTCCTGCTTTCGATCACATGGGTGATGACATTGAAGGACGAGCTCTTTGCTTTAATGGGGCACGGTTTTTCAGGTAAGGATCTGATTTTGATAGTCGGTGGCTTGTTTCTCCTATTCAAAAGCACCCACGAGATTCATAACAAAATAGAAGGCGATGACGAAGGTGAGCTCCAGGCCAACGGAAAACGGGCGGCCTTCGGTGCGGTACTGGTCCAGATCGCGCTACTGGATATTGTTTTCTCCCTCGACTCCGTCATCACGGCCGTGGGCATGGCGGATCAGATCATGATCATGGTCCTGGCAGTGATCATCGCGGTTGTTTTCATGATGGTTTTTTCCGGCTCGGTGAGCGCCTTCATTAGCCGACATCCAACGGTCAAAATGCTAGCCTTGAGCTTCCTGCTGCTGATCGGCACGGCTCTGGTGGCGGAGGGTTTCGACGTCCACTTCCCGAAAGGCTATGTCTATTTTGCCATGGCTTTCTCGGTGATGGTGGAGATGCTGAATCTCAAGACGCGGAAAAAGAGCGCGTGACTTGCGGGCGGCGGCTTACTGAAGCCTAACGGTGCGCTTTTTGTCGAGCTTTAGGATGTCATTGTAGGTCCAGTCGGGTTCAGCCTTGGGATCTGTTAGCTTCTCGCCGTTCAATTGGATGCTTCCCCCCTGTATTAATCGGCGCACGTCACCGCCTGAAAGCTCGACTCCGAGCGTTTGAAATGCAAATTTTGCCATATCAAATGCACTAAGACCTGGGGAGATACTGACGACGGGTAGATCGGCACTGGCGAGGTCCCTTTTGCTGAATCGGAGATCCCAGTCGTCTCGACAGCTCTGTGCATCCGCTTGAGTGTGATAGGTGGCCACGCACTTAGCAGCCAGTTGTTTTTTGGCCTCCATCGGATGCATGGCTGTGTCCATCTCCTCTCCGAGCACGAGGAGGTAATACTTGCTCATGAGTTCGTCGGGGATGCTCATGAGCTTGCCAAACATCTCTTTGGGCTCGTCGGTAAGGCCGACGTAGTTTCCCAGTGACTTGGACATTTTTTTGACGCCATCAAGCCCTTCGAGCAGAGGCAAAGTCAGGCACACCTGAGGCTCCATGCTCTCCTCTTTCTGAAGGTCACGACCCACGAGGATGTTGAAGAGCTGGTCGCTCCCGCCGATCTCAACATCCGCACGAACAACGACGGAGTCCCAACCTTGCATGATGGGGTACTGCAACTCATGAAGACGGATCTCGTGGCCTTGACCGAAGCGACTCTTAAAATCCTCCCGCTGCATCATTTGATTCAGGGTGACGCGCGCATTGAGGCGGATGACTTCAAGAAAGTCCATTTTTTTGATGCCATCCAGCCCTTCGAGCAGAGGCAAAGTCAGGCACACCTGAGGCTCCATGCTTTCTTCTTTCTGAAGATCACGACCCAC
>CAMBPV010000328.1 GCA_945869695.1 Prosthecobacter debontii | reverse complement strand
AGAGCCTCCAGCACATCCGCGCCGCCACTTTTGCCCGTGATGCCTCGGTTCCCATGCTTCACGATGCACACACCGCCCGCCGCCAAAATGAACATGGCCGTCGTCGAGACATTGAAGAGGTTCAGCTGATCACCACCCGTCCCCACCACATCGAGCACAGGCCCCGGCATCCGGGCACTCTCGATCCCCGGATCGACCGCCCGTTTCAGAAACTCCTTCACAAAGGCAGCGATCTCATCCGGCGTCTCGCCCTTGTCAGCCAGAGCGCGGAGAAAGTCAGCCTTCGCCGCACTCGGTGCCTCAGCATCCACCAGGAAAGCCGCCGCTTCAGCCACTTGCCCCATCTTCAGATTCTTCCCCGCCGCCAGCTGCTCCATGATCGATTTCATGCCCGCATTTTGCCCGAGTGAACACCGCTTGGCAACTGGCGTATCAGTCACCATCGGCCAAGAACAACACCACCGAGACGATCACGATCGTTTTTCCCAGCAACGTTCCCCAACCCCCCATCTGCGACGAAGTCGGAAAACGAGACCAAATCGGCCACCGAAAGCTAGCACAGCATTCCGGAGTCGGCGCGCCCGCCATGGATCAAGCCAGAGTGCTTATTCACCCCGATCAAACGGGAATAAGAAAACATACCGCCGACTTGCGATGCACTGTCGGTTCCGGTATCCTTTCGCCGTTATGAGCACTGCCACCGTCCAACAAATTGGTCAAGACCTCGCCAGCTGGCTGGGTTTTGTGCGACGCGGTGAAACCGTCGCCATCACGGACCATGGGCGCGTCATCGCACGTTTGATGCCTCCTGATGTCTCCTCGCTCGGGGAATCCGCCGGGAGCAGGACCATGGCCGATTGGCTTGCTGAACAAGACGGACGGATGCAACGCACCTTTGGGAGCCGAATCTTGGCAGATTCCGCCGCTGTGCTGGATGACTTGCGTTCAGATCGGGAATGAGCACACCGTATCTCGATACAGGCTTTGCTATGAAGCGATATGTGCCGGAGCCGAATAGCCCATTGGCAAAGGTCACGCTGCTGGCGTATGCGCCTCCGCTGATACTCACAGACATTTTAGAAATGGAGTTGGTCAATGCACTGAATGGAAAGGTGTTCCGCCGTGAATTGTCCGCGCATGAGCGGGACCAATGTCTTGCCGATCTCCAAGCCGATATCGAAGGTGGTTTCTGGATACGCTGCCCGTTGGACCCGGTGGTGTTGCGCCAGCGAGTTATCAGCCTTTCAAGGGCGCACACGTCCACGCTAGGCACTCGTACGCTTGATCTACTCCACGTTGCCGCCGCACTTGAGCTTGGAGCGGATACGCTTCTGACCTTTGATGCCCGTCAGAGCCAGGCAGCCGTCGCCGAGGGTTTGAACGTCCTTCCGTGATCCTCCTTACGGGGTCGTGACAACGTCTCGGATCGGGCGACGGCAAGCGGGAAGCGTCGATGACATCACAGATGCCGCACGAGCCGTTGCCTTCACCCTTTTTGTTCGCTCCGTTTGTGGCCTCTATGGTCATGAAGCTTCTGCTGACCATGGTCTAAAGGGTAAATTCGGGGTCTGCCAGCACAAGGAGGCCTGTCAGCGATGGGTACGCCAATTCGACGTGATGGTCTCCCAATTCTCGCTCATGATCCCAGTGCGAATAAAGTGTCAGTGAGAATTAAGTGTCTGTCCCTTTATAGTCTCTTTTCGGCCGAGCTTTAGAGGACTCGCAGAGGACGTTGGAGTCTACGAGTTAGGGCATGGGAAATTAACGGAAATGAAGGTCGCGCGCCGGGGACAAGTCCCGTTCAAGCTGCCAGTCTTTGACCGGGCAATCGCGGAGGATGTCCACGAGCTTTTCGGCTGGCTGGAGGCGTGCATACGCTTCAGCCGAGACGACAACAGCAACGGGCTTCCCATGCCGAGTGATGGTCTGTGCTCCGTGCTTGATGACAGTGTCGAGCAGTTCACTGAGGTTGTTTTTTGCGTCTTGAAGTGGCCAGACTGCATTCATGATCTGAATGTCACATGAAAATCCAGCTCGTCTAAATGATTTCTAATTTTAGCCGAATCGATCAGGTAACTCAGCGTCGCCATGCACGATGGATCTGTCATGAATCGCATGACCGTTCCTTTCCTTTCACGCTCGTTTCAACAGGTTTTCATAGATTTAGAAAGCTCAGAATCAACAAATGCTTACAGTGTGCCCGGCAACTATTCCTTCGGGGCTGTCGACCGAGCGTGCGTCAAAAAGATGCAGACTTTCCCAAAACAAGCGGCCGATACAGCGTGCATTGTTGCGCCAGGCCAGTTTGGCCATGTTTTCTAGTTGGCCGGTTGACAGCGAAATGCCAAAACGTTGAACGGCCTTGATGCTTTTGAGATTGGATTCAGGGCAATCCATCGATAATTTGGCTGCGGGTTCCATGTTAGATATCCGGTTATGGGTCCACCCGCTTCGAGAACTGGGTGATGGGCGTCAAGTTGCGACGGTGATCACAATGACCGACAAACAAAGTGCTACTGCTCACATAGTAGACCGCGTCCTGCTTGAAACGGGCTCCGATCGCTGATAGGAAATTGCTTTTGAGGGTGCTGGGTCGAGTTGGCCCTGGACGTGGAGCGGGGACGGGGTGTGTGGGGGTCTGGGGGGAGAGAGGGGCGGAGGAAAGACGAATTTGGAACGACGAATGGATGTCCTAAATGGCGATTGCAGGCCGGTTTTGAACCAAGGCGGGATGGTGGAGGCGAGATTCATGACGGATTTTCAACGCCCATGAGCATAGCTTTCCTGCCTGCTGTGCCAAGATTTAATTCGGCAGCAGGTTTTTGTGAGGCTGATGTGGGCCGTTTTGGGTCAGCCGGATTCAATCGGCGTCGAGGACGAGGATGCGGTCATCGCCGAGCGGGACTTCCTTGGGCTTCCACGGGGATTCGTTGCTGTGGTGGGGTCTTGCCTGTGGAAACTGATTTCATCGGCATCGGCGGGGAACGCAATTGGGGGACAGACACTTTGTGTTTCCGAAAGCCCTAGCGGGTGGGGTTCATGTATTTGGACTTCGGATGCATTTCTTTGGAGGGTGCTTGCGGATTCCCCTGTCCCCATTTCTTTGTCTTCTTTTATCGTTCGGAAATGAGACAGGGGTGGGGTGGCCTTGGGGGAAGAT
>CAMBPV010000327.1 GCA_945869695.1 Prosthecobacter debontii | reverse complement strand
CCGATTTTGGCAGGTGCGAGGTTGTTCAGCGCACGTCGCACACCATCGGCGATGCGCCGGGCGACGAAGCGTTGATAAATTGGGTTTGGCTCGCTCTGGCCGACGGCTTGCAGGGTCCCACAGGAATGTGAATGCGTGGCGGACATCATCATGTTCTCCATCGGCAGACCAGTGGCTTCATTCACCATCTTCTTCGCTTCATCAAAGATGCCGCGACCAATGACACAACTGTCCGCGACGACAAACACGAGCTTCGTTTTGCCGTCATCGAGCGCGAGGCAGCGCGCGTTGAGTTCATCGTGAATGACAGTGGCCTTACCATCTTGAAAGCCACCATTGATCGAGCTGCCGAGTTCCGGTGTGATGTTGCTGGTGGCTGCTCCAGCGCGGAATTCAGCGGCGTGCAGGGTGGAGGTGGCGAAGACAAGGTAGGCAATGAAGCGGAGTTTCATGCGACTCTTACGGCACGAAATGCGTGAACTTGATCAAATCAGCTCGCGGATCGGCAGCGCACCGTTTTCGACGAGGTAATGCGGGCGGCCTTTGGTGTCGGTCACGGTGGTGGTGGCCACGTCGATGCCGAGATTACGATACAGCGTGGCAAAGACCTCTGCGAAGGTCACAGGGCGGCTGTCGGCTTCACCACCGAGTCGATCCGTGGAGCCGATGACCTGCCCCATCGGCATGCCACCGCCAGCGAGCAGTGCCATGGCCACACGCGGCCAGTGATCGCGACCGACTTGCTTGCTGATGATCGGCGTGCGGCCGAATTCACCCCACACGAGCACGGTGACGTCTTTGTCGAGGCCGCGCTGATGCAGATCCTCGACGAGCGCGGTGATGCCTTTGTCAAAGATGGGGAAGTCTTCGCGTTCGCGGGAGAAAATGTCGTTATTGGCTCCGCCGTGCCAGTCCCACTTGCTGTAGTTGACCGTGACGACACGCGCACCAGCTTCGACAAGCCGCCGTGCGGTCAGGAAGCTCTGCGGCACCCGCGGCGCACCGTTTTCGTCGATACGCTTCACGGTGTCGCCGGTGCCGTAGCGCTCGACCAGGCGCGGGTCTTCTTTGGAAAGGTCGAGCGCGTCAGCTAGCTTTGACGAGGTGAGCACGCCCATGGCCTGCTGCGTGAAGGTGTCCATCGCCTCCATCTTTCCGCTCGCATCGACGTCGCGGCGGAAGTTGTCGAAGCTCGTGAGCAACTTCGCGCGATCAGAGAGACGGTCATAGGTGATGCCTTGCAAGGTGAGGTCGCCACGACTTGGCCCCATGTGACGGAAAGCATCGCTGGCGGAGCCGAGCAGGCCGGGGCCGGGCTCGTTGTAGGGCCCATGCGTGCAGTCGTAGCACATGCTGACGAAAGGCGGCACCGAGGGATCAAAGGCTCCCTGGAGCTTGCCGACCACACTGCCGAACTGCGGCCAACCGCCGGGTGGGACCGTGCCTGCGCGATTGGGGAAGCCGGTGTAGCACTGAATCGCATCGTGACCGGCCTGCGCGCCGACGAGCGAGCGGATGATGGTGAATTTGTCCATCATCTTCGCCATGCGCGGGAAGAGCTCGCAGATCTGAATGCCATCCACATTCGTGCCGATGGGCTTGTGCGGTCCGGCAATCTCACGTGGAGCATTCGGCTTCAAATCGAACATGTCCTGATGCGGCGGACCGCCGACGAGATAGATGAGGATGACCGACTTGTGCGAGTCGCGGATGCCCGCCTGGTTTTCCAGCGCCAGCAGCTTCGGCAAAGACAGGCCGAGAGAGCCCAGGCCGCCGACTTTGATGAAGTTACGACGTGACACCCCATCACAGAAGGCGCTGCGTTTTTCGGCGGGAGCTAGAATCTTGAGCATGGCAGGTGCGGCGTTGGAATCCTAACAAGTATCGAACTCGTGCCCGCTTTCTTTCGGCGGGCAGACAACTCGCTACTTCCAGAAATCACGCACCACGCGCTCCCACTCGTCGGCGAGCACCTGATGGCCGGAGTAGGTGGGATGCACGTCGTCCCAGATCCAGTGAATGGCCGGGGCACGCTTGCAGGCGTCGTCGAGTGCCTTCTGGAAAGGCACGAGCGCTGCGCCGTGCTTCTTCGCCAGTTTGGCGACGATTTGCTGCCGCTGCACAATGTCGGCATTCGGGCTGCCGTTCGGCGGTGTTTTCGCGAGGTGGTTCACGACAAAGGGTTGGCACAGCACAAGCTTGATCCCCGGATTCGCGGCCCTGGTGTCGGTGAGGAGCTTGTCATAGACTTGCTCATATTGATCCATGGGGACGCCTTTGCCTTTGTCATTCACACCGATGAGGATGCTCAGGATGTCGGGCTTCAGATCGAGCGTGTCTTTCTGCCAGCGCTTCTCCAGGTCGAGCACGGTGTTGCCGCTGATGCCGCGATTGAAGAACGTGAGATCGCTCGCCGCCATCGCGCTGCCGAACTTTGCAGCGATGACAAAGGCGTAACCATGACCAAGGATATGGTTAGGGTCCGCACTGCGACCACGATTGCCATCTGTGATCGAATCACCCTGAAACAGGATGCGTGCGCCGGGAGCGAAGGCCGCGAGGGGATCGATGGCGTGAGAGCAGGAAGCAAAAACAAGGAGGTTGAGCGCGAGAAGAAGAGAAGGGCTTTGCCACATGGGGATCAAACGCTGACATCAAAGCATTCTCATCGGTGATCTGATCAAGGCACCAGCGGCACGATCTCCCGCGCCTTCTTCAAATCCGGCCGCGCGGGCCGTGGATCATGCCAGCGATCCTTCGGCGCAGGTGCTTTGGCATCGAGATAAGCTCCAAGACGCAACCGCAGCGCTTCAAAGGCGGGCTGCGTGTCTTTGCCGAACTGCGACTTGCCGGCGTCTTCCTCATTCTTCTTCACCAAAGTAGCGCTGAGCCCGGGGATGGCACGCACGGCGGTCATGACGCTCTCGCGGCTCTCGCCGCTGACGGCGCAGAACTGAGTGAGATACTCGACGAGTTGCTGACCGGCGCGGAAGGTCTTGAGGCGCAGGCTGGGCACGGGGCCGTTTTCGGTCGGGTAAAGCACGGAGAGTTCGTCGGGCGTTTGCCACGCATCGTCTTTGCCGATGGTGTTCCAGGGCACGACGCCGTCCGCACCGAGCGACCACGCCTCGACGCACCACGCAGCGTTGGCGATGTTCGGTGTGCCGATGGCAT
>CAMBPV010000326.1 GCA_945869695.1 Prosthecobacter debontii | reverse complement strand
GCTTTTGGCTTTGGCGAGCTTGGTTTTCACCGTCGCCCGCAAGCGATCGTCTTCATCTCCGTAGGCGTAGTCGAAGTCACGCAAACTGTTATTCAACTCATTCCAGCGTTCGAATCGCGTCTTCGCACTGGAGTCTGAGTCCTCTTTTCGATTGGCTGATTCGACCTTTTCTTCGATGGAAAGGAGAGCTTCATCCGCGATCGTTTTTTTCTTCTCCTCATCCCGACGGGCGATCAGTTCATCCTGCCTTGTTTTGGCGAGTCTCTTTTGCTCTGGCAAGTAAGAGCCCCAATAAAACAAAACAGCACCGACCAAAAGGACCCCAGTAGCTGCGATCGCAAGCACCGATCCCGAAATGGCAGGCCGCCCGCCCACACCTCGTCGGGTGGTTCGGGCTGTTGTGCTGCCGGAGCCACGCTTGAATTTTTGCCCCGTGAGCCCAATGCGCACGGCTGCGATATCGGCAGGTCGATCTCTTGCATCTTTTTCCAGACAGGCAGCGATTACGGTTTCCCATGCCGCAGGAATAGGATCACCCTCAATGCCAAACTGACGACGCCTTTCGGTGATCGAAGGAGGCACAATACTCTCGATCTGCTTGGGTAGATCCCCGGCATAGAAAGGTGGTTTACCGGTTAAAAGCTCAAAAAGTGTGGCGCCTAGAGAGTAGATATCATCCGTGTAAGTTGGCACCTCCCCCATCATCTGCTGAGGTGACATGTAGGGCAGAGTGCCTGCCCCCGCGCTGGCCTTCCGACTGACGCGAGAGACGCTATCCCGGATGCTGCTGGCAATGCCGAAGTCTGCCACCTTGAGGACATCCTCTGAGTTCACCAGTAAGTTAGCTGGCTTCAAATCACGGTGGATCAACTTCACATCGCGGTGAGCGTGCTCGAGCCCATCCAGCATTTGCTCCACCCACGGCTTCAAAACGGCAACTTCGAAAACATGCTCCGGCTGGTCCAGCCGCAGTGAAGCAAGCGTCTTTCCATCGACATACTCCATTACAATCGCAGCGGCTTGATCCTCCTCGACGAGGTCGATCATGCGGACGACGTTCGGGTGACTCAGGTTGAGTCCATTCCGTGTCTCTTTCCGCAAGTCATCTTTCGAGGCCGCATCAGCCGAGACAATCTCAGGCATGAACTTGAGGGCGACATTGAGATTTCTGAGCCGATCTTTGGCCAGCCAGACAATGCCCATTCCGCCCCGGCCCAAAATCTTTTCTATCACAAAGCGGTCGAAGATTACGGTGCCGGACGCAAGACCTCGAATCGTTTCACCAAGGTCCAGATCATCAGAGTTGGGACGGGGATTGGCTGTGCTCATGGTTCGGGAGGGGTTGATAAATTGGGCCTTAGCGTTGGGCGTCGCCACCGAGGAGTTCTTCGAGCAAGTCCACACGTTGGGCGAAGTTGATGAGGGATGCCGAAGTGACGCGAGTCAGGTTCAATGCTGAAATGCCTGTGACAGCGATCAGTTCGCGGCTGTAGCTGGCTATGATCTTCTGCTTTTCCTCATCGCTGAGGCCTTGGACCTGGAGTTTAGGAATGAATTTTTTTTGAAGCTCTTTCGCTTTTTCACGGGCTTCCGCCTTCAATTCATAACCCGTATCGGCATTGACACCCATCGTGTAATTGCCAGCGGAATGCACACCCACGACCTCTCCATCCACATCAAATACCGGGCTACCACTGGCACCTCCTGCGGACGGCAGGTTGTGGCGGATGAGAATGGCCTTTTCGGGTGCCGCTTCAGCCAGCCAGGGATCGGTGACAGCGGTGATGATGCCGGACTGCATCGTGGCCACGGGGTAATGCACATCCACGTTGCCGGCGTTGAGATTTTCCATCGGAAATCCAAGAAAGGCAACACGATGACCTGAGTCGAGCGCATAGAGCTTTTCCTTGGAGGCCAGAGGCAGTTTAACGGGTGGATCACCGTCCACCATGAGGAGACCGACGTCGTAGGTAGGTGCGGCGGGCGGCTTACCGTCCATGTTCAAGTGTTGTTTTAAGAAGGCGGGATGCGCCACGGCCCTCAGGACCCTGTATTTGCGATCGGGCGACTTGTTGGTGATCACAAAAACATCTCGGCCGTCCTCCAGCATGCCCATGACTGGAAGGGCGATGTGCGCATTGGTGGCAAACATTTGTGGTCCAACGGCCCAGGCTGTGCCAAATCCCTGCGCGCCGTCTTCTCCCGGCACCACCACCAGCCCCAGCGCCTGCTCATACTTCTTTGCTGCCTGACGGATCTTTTCATCACTATCAGCCAGAACCACGGGTGAGGGCGCTGGCGCGAGAGATGCGGCCGTATTCGCACCATGTCCGTTTTCTGCTTCAGTGCTCTTGGGGTTTCCGTTGAGAATATACCAAGCTCCCCCAGCGATGAAGGCAAGACCCGCAGCAATGGCTAGCCACTTACCCGCACCACCCGATCCTGCCGACTTTCTTCCACCTCGGGAGCTGGAGGATGCGGACCCGAACCCTTCCTCGGGAGGGAGCATGACCTCCACCTTGGGGCCTCCCTGCCCTAGTTCGATCACAAAGCCGCCGACGATCTTGCGCTTCACCGTCAGTTTTTGTCCGTTGATGTAGGTGCCCGCAGGACTCCCATTGTCCTCAGCCCACCAGTGGCCGTTCTCATCCCGGTAAACCCGCGCATGGCTCGGTGCCACGCCCCGATCCCAAACCGGATCAAAGCGCACAGTGTTGTGAGGCCCGCTACCGAAGGAGACTTCCTGCGTGTGAAGATAGTCCTCTTTGCCTTTACCCGTGCCTGTGAGTCTGCGAATGAAGATGCTAGTTTCCATGATGCTGGTGAATGGTTTACTCTAAGCAGATGAGTATTTCCATGGAACAAGGAGAGTTTTTTCCGGGTGTCAAACTAGCGGGCGGCCAGCGTTGATGAAACTGGATTTCGGGGGGCGACCCAGGTGATCAAGGTTCCTCTGCCCACCCACTGAGCCAGGCGGACGATGTCCCAGTTGGCCAGACGGATGCAGCCGCTGCTGTGATTGCGCCCGATCCGCGCAGGATCATTCGTCCCATGGATGCCGATGTGGGCTTCGGGGCCTTTATTGGGCTCAATCTCGAGCCACAGAATCCCCACGGGATTATTGGGTCCCGGTGGTAGGAGATGCTGCTTGGTGCCCTTTTTGCCCTGTTTGAGCATCACATCATCCCA
>CAMBPV010000325.1 GCA_945869695.1 Prosthecobacter debontii | reverse complement strand
ATGAATCCAGCTCGCTCATTGGCACCCGCTGCCGTGTCCGGTTCATGGACACACCTTTGGATCTACCTCATCGCTCCCACTCTCGGTGCGCTCATCGCCGTTCCACTCAATAAGGTGATTCGCCTCGAGCAGACCTCGTAACCTTCTCTTCATGAAACCCACTCTCCTCATTCTCTGCACTGGCAACTCCTGCCGCTCCCATCTTGCGGAAGGCCTGCTGCGCCTCGCGCTCGGCAGTTCGTATCACGTCGCCAGCGCCGGATCCAAACCGGCAGGATACGTGCATCCCCTGGCCATCAAGGTCATGGCAGAAATCGGAATCGACATCAGCTCTCATCACAGCAAGCACATGGATGAGTTTCTCAATCAGGACGTCGAAACTGTCATCACCGTTTGTGGCAATGCAGATCAAGCCTGCCCCCTTTTTCCTGGCCAACTGAATCGACATCACTGGCCCTTCGACGATCCCGCCCACGCCACCGGCACTGAGGATGAGCAGCTCGCCGTTTTCCGTCGCGTGCGAGATGAAATCCGGCGCGTCTTCGAAGCCTACGCCACAGGACGGCTCGATGAGCGTGGCCGCTGATATCAGGGTTGCACCTCATCTCCAAACTCGGTGAAGACGGCTAACTCTCTGAATTGCCTTTTCATTGGACTCCCGTTATTCTCATAACATGACGACAACCTTTGAAACCGACGCCAGCATCGGCCCAGGCGGATTATCGAAGCTCACGCAGCTTCCTTTTCCCGAAGGCTGGCGGGTGCATGTCAAAGTGGACCTTGAGCCTACGGCGACCCAAGAACGCCGTGGCTTTGCTTTCGGCCTTCATGCTGGGCTGGTGGATGTGCCCGCTGATTTCAATGAGCCACTACCCGACTCTTTCTGGCTAGGAAAAGAAGGCACCCCAAAATCCTGACATGGACTACCTGCTGGATACTCAAGCTTTTCTCTGGGCCGATGCGGAGCCAGCAATGCTCAGCACCTGAGCGAGGGATGCAATGGCTGATCCGGCGAACCGACTTTTCTTGAGTGTCGCCAGCGTTTGGGAGATGCAGATCAAGAGCCAACTCGGAAAGCCTTCGCTGCGCCTGCCACTGGAGCAATTGATCAGAGAGCATGTGGGCCGTGGATCCCTGCAAATCTGGCAGGTCGGACCCTCCCACGTTTTTGCGCTATCGGATCTGCCAGCGCTGCACCGCGATCCCTTTGACCGTCTCATTGTCGCGACTGCACGGTTAGAAAAAGTCACACTGATTTCGTGCGACCCACTCGTGCAACAGTATCCCGCGAACATTCTCTGGTGAAGTTGCCAGATTCCGTTTCCGGCGCTGAGATCTCCATACATTTCTCTTCACAAGAGAGTCATTGCTCGCTAGCCTCACGTCCATCATGCAATCGCAACTCAATCTCAAACTCTCGGTTTTCATGTTTCTCCAATATTTTATCTGGGGGGCTTGGTATGTCAGCATGGGCGCATACTTGGCTAACACATTGAAGTTCGAAGGTGCCCAGATCGGCCTTGCTTATGGGGCCTTCGCGATCGGGGCCATGATCTCTCCCTTTCTGGTCGGCCTGATTGCCGATCGCTTTTTCGCTTCGGAAAAGCTGCTCGCCGTGCTTGGCATCCTCGGTGGGCTCACCTTGTTTGCGCCGCCGCAGTTCAAAGAATTCGGCACCTTTTACCCGGCGCTGATTTTTTACTGCGCGCTTTATGTCCCCACCCTGGCTCTCGGGAATTCGCTCTCCCTTCATCATTTGGAGAATCCCAAAACCGATTTCCCTCGAGTCAAAATGCTCTCGGCATTTGGTTGGATCGCGGGTCTCGCCACGCTGAACATGCTGAAAGGCGCTGAATCACCGATTCAGTTTTACCTCGCCGGCGGCGCATCACTCGTCTTTGGTATCTTCTCTCTTTTGCTCCCTCACACCCCTCCGATGAAAACAGGGGCCGATGTCAGCATCGGCGAGATCCTCGGACTCGACGCTCTCGCTCTGCTGAAGAAGCCCTCCTTCGCCATCTTCATCCTGTGCATGTTCTTGATCTGCATTCCCCTTTACTTCTACTTCGTGAATCTCGGCATCTACCTCACCGAGTTAAAGTGGGAAAACATGCTGGTGAAGACCTCGCTCGCGCAAGTTTCGGACGTCATCTTCTTCCTGCTGCTGCCATTCTTCCTCAAGCGCTTCGGCTACAAAGCCACCATCTTCATGGGCATCGCCTGCTGGGTCGCGCGCTACTTCGCTCTCTCGGGCAGCGTGGGCGCCGGTGCCTCGCAGTCGGCTTTCATCTTCACGGCCATCCTCCTGCACGGTGCGTGTTATGACTTCCTCTTCATCGCTGGGCAGCTCTACGTCGATGATGAAGCCAGCGAGCGCACGCGCGGCGCTGCTCAGGGTTTCATCGCTTTCATTCTTTGGGGCGTCGGTGCTTTTGTCGGCACCTTGCTCGCGGGTAAAGTGCTGGCCCAAAATGCACTGGCGACTCCCGTGAATGGCCTGTCCCATGACTGGGAGGCGATCTGGCAAACACCGGCCTGGGGCTCCGTGGCCGTGCTCGTGGTCTTCCTCATCTTCTTCCGCGAACCCAAAAAGTCTTCGAGCTAAGTGAAAAGAGCAGGCCTTCTCTTTCTCGTCGCGGCATCGGCATTCGGTGAGGTGCGCACACCTTGGACGGCCTCTCGCATCCACGGCACGCCCGAGCCACCGAAGCCTTTCGTCGCGGAGCAAATCTACCCGCAGATCCCTTTGTCCAATGCTCTGGACATGGTGCCGGTGCTAGGGTCCGCTCAGTGGCTCATCGCTGAAAACGGCGGCAAGATCTGGTCCGTGCCCGATGACCCGACCGCAGCCAAGGCAGACTTGGTCGTGGATCTGAAAGCTAGCCGTCCCGCCTTGGATCACGTTTACGGCATCGCTTTTCATCCCCGCTTTGCCTCAAACCGACAGATCTTCATCACCTACACCGTCGGCAACCAACTGCCCGATGGCACACGGCTCTCTCGCTTCCAAGTGACGGGAGAGACTCCGCTCCAAATCGATCCCGAGAGCGAGGAGATCATCCTCACCTGGCTGAGCGGCGGACACAATGGAGCGGCCATCACGTTTGGAGCCGATGGCTACCTCTACGTTTCCACAGGCGATGCTGAAGTGCCCGCGCCTCCGGATCCTCGAGTCACCGGCCAAGACATCAGCGACTGGCTCTCCTCCATCCTGCGCATCGACAT
>CAMBPV010000324.1 GCA_945869695.1 Prosthecobacter debontii | reverse complement strand
GCTCCATGGTCTTCGACTACATCGAAACCTTCTACAACCCCGTGCGCCTCCACAGCGCTCTTGGCTTCCGATCTCCTGTGGCCTTCGAAAACTCCATCCAAAACAACTAACCCAACTTTCCGCGTCCACATTTTCGACGAAAGATCACTTGGTGCTTTGTTCTTGGCTTCTTTCTTTTTGCCCGAAATCTTTTTGCAGGATTGGATCGGCGGGAGACGGGGAGACTGGGAGATGCAATCGGGTGGTGCGGCAACCGTTGCAATGCAGGGCGCTGTCCTGTAGCTTCTCCGCCATGAACTTGGAACGCATCACCCTTGATCCCGCTGTCCTGTCAGGGAAGCCCTGCATCCGTGGCCTGAGGGTCACGGTGGCCAACGTCTTGCGCCAGTTGGCCAATCACCGCACGCCCGAACAAATCCTGGCGGCGTTCCCTTACCTGGAGGCGGCGGACATTGATGCCTGCCTCGGCTATGCAGCGCTGCGCGTCGATGATGATGAACTGGTCATGGCGTCCACCTGAAGCTGTTGGTGGACATGAATCTCTCCTCCGACGGGGTGCCCCTGATCGGCGGCGGCTGCGCCGGAGACTTTGAGACGGGGAGAGTTTCGGGTTCTTTGTGCTTTGTTCTTTGTTCCTGGAAGGCGGGGACTTTGAGTTTCAAGTTCCTGGCCCGTGGGCTGCTTTCTTTCTGCCTCCATCTTTTTGCTGAACTGGATCGATGAGGACAGCGGGTGTTTCCCCGCGCTTTTGCCTTTAGTTTCCAGCGACGGCGGGCTCACCCCGGCGGTTGAGAAACTGGTGGCTCTGGATGACGGTGAGCACGGCGGCGGAGAATTTGCCTTGGTTGCGGGTGAGTGCGTCCTGCATTTGGAGGATGAGCGCTTTATCACTCGGCAGCGTTTGGCGACCCAGGGAATAACCGAGAAGTTTACGGCTGAATTGGGCGGTGAAGTTGGGCTCGTTCTTTTTGAGGTAGCCACGGAGGCCTTCGAGGCCTCGGAACCGGGTGCCATCTTTGAGCTCGCCGGTGTCATCAATGTCTGCCTCTGCGCGGAAGCGACCAATGGGATCAAAGCGCTCCAGGGCAAAGCCGAGGGGGTCGATGCGATCATGGCAAACGGCGCAGGCCTGATCCGCGCGGTGCTGCATGAGCGCCTCACGCAAGGAGGCTGGCTTGCTGGCTTCTTTGAGCTCGGGGACGTTGGGCGGTGGCGGAGGTGAGCTGAACCCGAGGACGACTTGATACAGGTAGTCTCCCCGAAGCACGGGGCTGGTGCGGCTGGGACGCGAGGTCTTGGTCAAAATGGCACCCATGCCCAAAAGGCCTCCGCGATGATGCTGGGCGACTTTGACCTCGCGAAAGTGATTCCCGACGATGTTCGGGACACTGTAATGCCAACCGAGGCGCTCATTCATGAAACTGTAGTCGCCGGTGATGATGTCAGAGACCTTGCGATCCTCACGCACGAGATGCGTGAAAAACTCAACAACCTCACGCTGCATGTCAGCACGCAGTTCCGGGGTGAATTGGGGAAAGGCTTTTTCATCGACGCTGCTTTTTTCATCGAAGCCACTGAACTTGAGCCACTGACCCGCAAACTCCTTCGCCATGGCGCTGGCCTTTGGATCACGAAGCATGCGCTTAGTCTGCGCCGCCAGCACTTCGGGATGGATGAGCGTTCCGTCCTCAGCGGCTTTGCGCAGCTCCCAGTC
Organism: Prosthecobacter debontii; assembly: GCA_945869695.1. Lineage (GTDB taxonomy): Bacteria > Verrucomicrobiota > Verrucomicrobiia > Verrucomicrobiales > Verrucomicrobiaceae > JAIBCL01. The sequence goes on along the minus strand of CAMBPV010000324.1, from coordinate 1,529 downwards.
TGGGAGCGATGCCCAGAGGAAGTAACTGAGGCGTGAGGCCAGCTCATGAGGGCTGAGTTTGACATCCCCCGTCCGAGTGGAGGCGAGTGGCAGGGTCTCGGCTTTGAATAGAAAATGCGGCGAAACAAGGACGCGCACGAGCACTTCACGAGCTGCGGATTCACGATCAAGCTCCTTGGCACGACTGGCGAAATAGAGGGAGTCCAGCTTCTTGTTCTCCTCCTGAGTCAGGGGTCTGCGCCAGGCTCGTTTGGCGAACTGTTGGAGATGCCAAAGGATGGAGCCATCGAAATGCTTTTGCTGATCCGGTCTCAAATTGGGATTGCTGGCATAACTCCAGTCTTTCTTCATCGCCTCGAGCTGCGAGCGCTCTTTTTGACCGAGCAACTGGCCGAGTTGATCATCGCTAAAATAATACACACTGAAACCGGGTTTACCGTTGCGGAAAAGGTTGGCAGCCACCTCTTCGAGCCGACGCTCGAGCATGTCGGGGAAGGCAACCCTCATCTTGTTAAAGTCGCTCATGGTCTCCCCGGACCTCTTGGTGGCTCGCTTCCAGATGGTCAGCACGCCGGGCATGATCTGGGTCACATCCCGTGGTTTGTCGGTGGCGATGGCCCATTGAAGGGTGGCATCATCCACCTCGGGGTTTTGCATGTCGAGCTTGGCCTCAATCTTCAACCCGTGGGCACCTTCAGGCATGGGCACGGTGAGAACGGTCGGCGCGGCTAGACCGATTACACCCGGCTCGATTTGCCTGCCCTGCGGATGCTTGCCATACACGGTGCGGAACTTTTCCAACTCCGCGATGCGACCCTTGATCGCATCCAAATTCGGTGGCGGTGGATTGGCTGCTGCCAGCTTGCGTTTTTCCTCGAGCGACTTGTTGAGCCAATGAAAGTAGTTCTCTTTCTTTTTGCCGATGCTGACCTCGATGTAGGTCACGAGTGCGATATCGCCTCTGTTTCCGTCCCCTGTGTCACCCACGCAAAAATGGATCCGCGGCTTGTCTTTCACGGATGCCTGGACGCTGTAGGGGCGGATGCCATCGCTGTCTTGCTGCTGGCGTTGAACGCCGCTGCCGGGGCGCTTGGGATTTTTCCAAGAATGAAGGTCCGCCTCGATTGCCAGGATGCGCTCATGCGCTGACTTTTCATCGGCTGGCAGTTCCCGCCATGCGACTCGGGTGAGATCCAGGTAGCGGCTCTTGGGCTCCGTGCTGTTGACGAGATTCCACCAGTTGTTTAAGAAGTGAATGCTCAACTTCATCTCCTTGGCCAGTTGATCGAGCGGGACCTTGGCCTGCTTGTGCTTCCAGCAAGCGAGCATGTAATCGGCCTCACACAGGGGCTCATCATCTTTTGGCAGATGCGGCGCGGCTTTCTGCTGATACCACACATAGAGGCCCTGCTGCGCCTGCGCCTTCAATTGCTCCACACCGCGCAGCCCGATCCGATTCGGGTGGAACACGATACCCGTTCCAGGCATGATCGTGGCATTGTCCGCCAGCTTCCGCGCGGCGTTGAAAT
>CAMBPV010000323.1 GCA_945869695.1 Prosthecobacter debontii | reverse complement strand
GGGTGAAGTGAAGCGCGGGGAGCACGGCGGCCGATCCAGAGCGCTGGGAGGTCACGCAGGGGTTGCTGGAGCGGGAGGTTGCGAAGGTGAAGAAATCGAAGGCGGAGCACTCGAGGGACAAAGGGAAGAACCGGAGAAGGATTGGGTTTCAGCCGAGTCGATCGGCGGAGAAATTGCTTTTGAGGGGGGCCGGGTCGAGTTGGCCTTGGGCGTGGATGGGACAGGGGGTGGAGGGGGGCTGACTCATGTGGCTCGAATTTCTGGAATCCTGCAACATGAAACACCTGACCCCATTCATTTGTGAACGAATGTTACTGATGCAGGCGGCGGGTCGGATTGGCCCTGCCTTTGGCAGGGGAGACGTCCTCTTTGTCAGGCTTCTTTGCTAGAGATTTTCAAAGCGCGATTGCCCGCCCGCCATACCTCACACTTAACCTCACTGCACGCCGTAGCCGACCATCAGCACCAGCCGAGCGACGATCCACACTCCGAAGGCGATGAGCAGGAACTTCATGCCCTTGCGCACGTTATGCAGCTTGGCCTCCAGCACGATGGACTTGGAATGAATCTGCCCCAGCACAGAGCGCTTCACCCCGTCATTGGACTGTCGGCAGAACAGGTCCGCGTAATCATCGCCGGGGATAGCCGCAATCTGGCGTGAAAAATAGAGGTTGGGGTGAAGGTTCACGTCAGCCGCCTTGTTCACGGCGCGCGGATAAGCAGCGGCAATGCCCCGCCCAAAGGCGCAGCTCATGCAGACGATGAACAGCAGGTAAAGCAGCAGCGCCACGCCCTCAAAAACCTGCATCTGGGCAAAGTTCTGCGTCCGCACGCCGGTTCCCAGGTTCACCAGCATGGCCGTCAAGACTGCGGAGGTGCTGAGGGTGATCTGCGCCTTAAGGTCAGCACGGTTGATCTGATGCTCGACGTCCTGGTAGAGCATGTAAATCAAGCGCGTCACATCGACCTGCGTGTCTTTCACCAGCGTGGTCACGGTGCCGAGCAAACTGGCGGCGGAATTTGAGGGCTCAGACTTTTGCATAGTTGAAAACACTCTCCCATAAACACGGCCGCGATGGGAGGCAAGGGAAGTGATGAATGTGCCAAAATAGTCACCATTCATCACTACCCGGCCAGCGGATTGCTCGGCAACTCGCTGGAGTCGGTGGTCTGAGCATGCCGCGACAGCGGCGTGAGGCAGAGGAGGGCAACAAAAATGGCTGACTCATGCTGCACACCCCGTGTCCGCCCCTCTTCACCAAGCCGAGGCAGAATTATCGGGATGGTGGAGAGAAGTGTGATGCAGACACTCCTCACCGCTGGCGAAACCAGCCCGTGATGCTCATGCGCCTCTTCTTTGCGGGCAGCACCTCATGCCAGAAATCGCCGGCCATAAAACACACCATGGTGCCCATGCGCGGTTCAATCAGGATGAAAGCCCCTGCTTTGCCCTCCTGAGTCGTCCACAGCTTCAGTTCGCCGCCATCACCCGGCTGCCAGTTTGGATTCAAATAGAGAATCGTCGTCACGATGCGGTCGGTGGTGCCAGCGTGGCGATCCAAATGAGCCTTGTAGAAGGCTCCTTCGGGATAAATGGCAAAGTGGCCCTCATACTCAAACAGGCCGAGAAAGAAGCGCTGATTCAGCGCCAGTCGCAGCCGCTCCAGCTTCGCCAAATAGATGACCTGCTCCACCGATGCCGAGTCCGTTTGGAGCCACATGACGTGATCGCCCCGGATTTCCTCTCTCACATGCAGGTCGAGACCCCGACCCACACCCGCACGTTTAAAATCACCTCGATCCGAAGCCTCCTCACACTCCGACCTTAGCCGTAGCGAATCCGCTTCACCCAGACATCCAGGCACCGAAGCCCAACCAAACTGGTCTATCGCATTGAGCATCTCAATCATGCGCTCATCAGCGAGAGCAGCGAGACATTAGCGAGACAAATCGTCGAGCACCGAGACCATAATCCAGGAACTTTGGCGGCCGCTCTTAGAGCCCCCCGCGCAAGCAGTTACAGAGCCGATGAGGCCAAGGTGACGCGATGCAGTTCTCACTTCTTTTTTTTCTTGTTTGCATGACGCCCCGTGCCGTCACCGCTATCGGGGATACCGCCTGCGGGGTTTAGCTTGGCGAGCACGGCGGTGAGTTTCGTGCGGGCAGGGTGATCGCCCGTGACGAGCTTCTCGGTGAAGGGTGCATCGCTCATGTCGAAAAGTTCGCCCTTTTCATTGAGCTTCCATTGCGCATCACGCACATACCACATGGCGGCGAGTTGATTGTAGACCCACTCACGCGGCTGGCCGAGCTCGCCACGGAGCTGGGGAGCGATGCTGTGACCGTCGAAGATCGTGTCCCTGGGCAAAGTGCCACCCGAGAGTTCCGCGAAGGTGGTGAGGAAGTCGGAGGAGTCGATCAAGTCAGCGCTGACTTTGCCAGCGGGTGTTTTGCCCGGCCAATTCGCGATCAGGGGCACGAGGCCGCCGCATTCGAGCATGCTGCCCTTCATGCCGGAGAGTTCTTTGCCGCCGATGGTGGCACGATCCGCCATGCCTTTGCCGGTGCCGTTATCACCCATGAAAAGGATGAGCGTTTTTTCGCGGAGTTTGAGCGCTTCGAGATCCGTGACGAGCCTGCCGACGAGCTTGTCCATGTAGGCGATGTTGTCGGCCATGAGGTCGGTGCTGCCGGAGGCGCTGTCGGGAGTCGGCAGCAGTTCGCCGTGGACGCTGGACATCGGGTAATAGACGAAGAAGGGCTCGCTCTGGTTCTTCTTGATGAACTTCAACATGTGTTCGTGAAGCAGGTCGGGCATGTATTCAGGGTCGCCGAGTTTCAGTTCCTTGCCATTGACCTGATACTTCTCGGTCTTGCCGTCCTTGGTGTTTCGATAGACGCCGCTGCCGTTGAAGCGCAGGTAATCATCGAAACCCGCCTCGTCTGGCTCACCCGGAAGCTGGCCCCATTTGCCGATCGAGGCCGTTTTGTAGCCTGCTCTTTTGAAGACGCGGCCGAGTTGCAATTCTTTGTTTGGCATCACCATGCACGCATCCTGATTGCTCGATCCATTGCGGAAAGCATAGCGCCCCGTCATGATCATGGCGCGGGATGGACCGCAAAGAGCGGCGGTGAAGCAGTGGGTGAAGCGTGTGCCCTCAGCGGCGAGTTTGTCGATGTGGGGTGTCTTGTAGTTGTCGGCTCCGTAGCAGCCGACGTTCCCGATGCCGAGATCATCCGCGAGGATGAAGATGATGTTGGGTTT
>CAMBPV010000322.1 GCA_945869695.1 Prosthecobacter debontii | reverse complement strand
CCCGCAAAGCCACCGAGGCTGCCATCCTCACCGTCGGGTCCCCGGTTGTTCACCGCGATGGCATTGATCGCCTCCCGATCGAAGTCCATGTTCTGGGCATAGTCACCCAAGAGTGAGATTTGATAGGGCTCAAAGAAATCCAAATCAATGCGTGCTGAATAGTTCGCAACGTTGAACGGAGTGGCCAAGCCGAAGTATTGAAACTGACTGCTCGTGCCGAAGTCATTAAGCGGACTGGAGATGATATCACGCAGGGGACGATAGGTGTTGCCCTTCTGAGCAAAAGTGGGGCGAGTGTGGTCCGTGTCACCTGCATCCTGGGCAGTCAGGGGGATGAAAGGTGTTGAGAGGCGGCCCTCTACGCGGTCGTAGTCAAACATGGCTGCCGATACCTTTGCGTGCACCTTTTTGAAGGGTCGGAGGTCCAGCCCCCCCTGAATTCCGTAGAGCCATTTGTCACTGCTTTCAAACTTGGCTGGATTGTTCGAGGCAAAATTGAAATCGGTCGTGAAGACCGGGAAGATGCCGCCGTTGAAGAAAGGCATCACGCCCTTGAAGATCTCAAACCGTCCCTGAAGCGCGACCCCATCCATGCCCAAGTCATTGTCCCAAACGATGTCACTGCCGACGAAGAAAGGATTGTCAAACCGACCCGAAAGGAAGGCGATGCTCCATTCCCGATCATGTTTCACGACCACAGCTGGCGTTTCCGGAACGGGTTGAACACTGCCCTCCGATTCTTTACCAGACGGAGCAACAGGAACAGGTGCAGGCGGAGCCGTTGCGACTCGGGGCTTGTTTGCAGCCTCCCAACGCAAGTAGGCGCGATCCAACCAGAGTGAGTATTTACTGAAGTTTCCTCCCTGCCCATTACCCGCCGCTCCGAGAGATTGATTAACCGATACTGGCGAATTGTTAGCGCCTGTCGCAAGCCGGACACCAGCGGTGAAACCGTTCTCCATCAAGACATCCATCCCAATCCGAGTCCTCAAACGGAGACGTTGACGCTCAGCATCCACATTGATCTGAGGGGAAAAGACGAATCCACTGACGTCAAAGGGAGCGCCGGTGTTGATCTCATTGAAGTTCGGGAAGGCGCCCGTATTGTCATTGCCTTCTTGGAAAATGGTTCCATCGGCCCGAGTCCGGATGTCGCCATACCAAGTGATGCGTTGGGTCCAATCTGGAAACTGCCTTGGTGAAGCCCAATTTTGCTCTTTCGCCGTGGCCATCACCTCGGCTTTGATCTCATCACGAATCTGACTCTTCACCGAATCAGGCACATAAGCGACACGCACAGCATCCCCACCAACCGGGAGGAGTGCCGCTTCAGCTTCCGCCTCGGAACGAGCGCGCGCTGCGTCGGCAACGGCTTGTTGAATGAGTAGCTCTGCATCCGCATGGGTGAGCACTCCACGCTCCACCAATTTGTTGATCAAATTGATGGTGACGTTTTGGGAAGGCTTTTCAGCAGCGGGTTGTGGAGTCGGCGGGGGTAAATCCCCCATGGGAGGCAACTCAGCCGAATTCACGGCCGAGGGAGGAGGCAACAACGCAGAGGTGACGGCCTGAGAATCTCCAGGCATCGGCGCGAGAGCTTGTCCACTTTTTGGCAGGGGGTTGGCTGCCGGTGCAGGCGCTCCGCTGGCTCCCGCACTCGGTGCGGGATTAGGCTTGGAAGCCTCGGCCAAAAGGTGCGTGGGCAGCGGTAGTCGCGTGTCCGCGAGCGAGGGAGAGCTCTGCTCGGCGCCCCTCGAAGTCTGAAGACTCAGGTTGAGGAGAATGCACGGCCAGAGGCACAATCGTTGGATCTTGTTGAACATGATGATCGAAATATGAAAACTTAGTTGGGCCTTTTGGCGGTGATGCGGAGATTGATCGGCATCGGCATATCCGCAGGTGGCGGCTCCGAGAACTGCAAACCGGTGAGCACATCCCCAAGTGCAATCTCTCCGGATGAACCCGTCGCGCGGGTGACTCGGCCATTGGAATCCACCCAAATTTTAGCGGACACGTTCATGCTCGCTTTCTGAGTCTTGCCGTTGCGCCGAAGAGCATCCGCCACACTGGTCTGCACCTTACCTGCATACCAACCGAAGCGACTTCCTCCTTTTTTACCGCCACCACTTCCGTTACCGATCCCGCCGAGGCCCGAACCACCGCTCAAGCCAAATCCATCACCGGGGCCATTTCCAGTCAGAGCCGTTCCGATAGGTCCAGGCTCGTCAGGCGTCTGCGCAGGCTCAGGCTTCGCCTCTTCCTGTTCGACGGGCTCTTGCTCGATCATTTCCTCTTTCACCTCATCCTCAGGTGGCGGCTCTTCCTGCTTGGGTGGAGGCGGCGGGGGAGGAGGTGGCGGCAGCGGGGGCAAGGAGAGCGACACCATCATCGGCGGCGCTTTTTTCGGCGCCGAGGACTTCTTTCCGCCGCTCAGTTTGGTGGCCGCAAAGCCACCGCCACCGAGCAGCAAAACGCCGAAGATGATCATCCCAAGGTTCTTCTTGAAGAATCCCTCGTCTTCATCTTCGTCATCCGCGGCGGCTGGGTTGTCTTTCATAAATGATTCGATGGCTTGATGTTATTTCTTCGCCTGGGTCGCGAGCCCGACTTGCGTGATGCCCAGTCTGCCGACCACATTGAGCACATCCATGATGCCCTGATATTGCGTTCCACTGTCGCCACGCACGACGACGGGAAATTCGGGAGTGGCTGATTTGATGGCTGTGAGTTTTTGCTCCAACTCATCCAGACTGACCTGGATCGTATTGAGCGCGATCCGGCCTTCATTGTTCACCGTGATGGCCTGCATCTTTGGCTGGTCCATCTTCTTGGCAGCAGCGGCGCTCGCACGGGGCAAATTGACCTTTACACCCTGAACACCGGCGGTGGTCATGATGATGAAGATCAGGAGCAACACCAGGTAGAGATCTACCATCGGCGTTACGTTGATGTCGTCGTAGGATTTGCTGTCGGCTTGCATGTTCTATGACTCCTTGTGATGTTCCGCCATCTTGGCGATGAACTCGTCGATGAAGGTTTCCATGTTCGTGACCACGTCCTTGATTCGCGCAGCGAGATAGCTGTAGATAAACAGGGCCGGAATGGCCACGGCGAGACCCGCGACGGTGGCCAACAAGGCCCCAGCGATACCCGGAGCGATGCTGTTCACCTCCACCTCTCCCGATTTCGCGATCACCGCGAAGGTGATCATCACACCGATCACCGTTCCCAGCAGTCCAAGGTAAGGTCCGCCCGCAATACCGATGGT
>CAMBPV010000321.1 GCA_945869695.1 Prosthecobacter debontii | reverse complement strand
GGCAGATCGAATCGGAGAAAAAAACGCTGCACTGGTACAGCCAGTCTTATCATCTCTTGCTGCATGATGTGCAGCATGAGGAGGTCTTGGCGGATGTGCTCAAGTGGTTGAACAAACGCACTGAATCGGCGAGATAGATGTCATGTCGATTGCTGATTCCCTCATCAAAGCTGCCAAGGATCTGCGCGCCAGTCTGCGGCCGCTGACGTTTGCTGCGCCTGTGACGCATGTTTATTGCCCGCTGGAATATGCGTGGGCGGCGCATGAGCAATACATCACGAGGTATGGCGCGACGGGCAAGAAGGTGGTGTTGCTGGGGATGAACCCAGGTCCCTATGGGATGACACAAACGGGCGTTCCTTTTGGTGAGGTGCCTGCGGTGCGAGATTGGATGGGTATCCGAGCAGCGGTCGAAAAGCCCTCCAACGAGCACCCGAAGCGCCGAGTGGTCGGATTTGACTGCCCACAGTCTGAGGTCAGCGGCCGGCGTTTGTGGGGTCTCTTTGCTGCGCGATTTGGAAAGGCGGAGGCTTTTTTTGAGGATCACTTTGTGGCCAATTTTTGCCCGTTGGTTTTTATGGAGGACACGGGGAGAAATCGAACGCCGGACAAGCTGCCGGCCGAGGAAATGGAACCCGTCAATGCTGCGTGTGATCTGCATCTGCTGCGGGTGGTGGAGAGTCTTCAGCCTGACTGGCTGATTGGCGTGGGTGGATATGCGGAGCAGCGTGCCTTGATCACGCAGGAAAAAATTCCGGGGCTCAAAGTCGGGCGCATTCTTCATCCCAGCCCCGCCAGTCCAGCAGCCAATCGCGACTGGGCGGGAGCAGCCACGAAGCAAATGGTGAACCTCGGTCTCTGGGACTAAGCGTTACTTTACCAGCTTGTTGTATTTGGTGACGAGTTCATTGAACGCACGGGTGCGCTCGTTGAGTTTCTCGATGGCGGAATCGCGCTCAGTGGTGAGCTGTTTGAGAAGGGCGTTGGCTCGGGTGATCGCCGCGTTTTGCTCCACGACGGTGTTGGTTTTTTCTTGAGCTGCTATTTTTTCTTTGGCTGTTTTGGCCTCGACCCGTGCACGCTCGAGCTCGACCCCAAGAACGGCAATGCTGTTGCCGCGGTGCAGTTGATCAGCCTCGACTGAGACGAGCCGTGTCGAGACTTCGAGAAGTTTTGCTTCGGTATCGGCGCGCAAGGTGGTGAGTCGGGCGATCTCTTTTTCAAACGTGAGGACCTGCTCCTCGGCTTCGGCTCGTTTGGTGGATTCCTCCTTCAAAGCTGTGCCGATTTCCTGAATGCGAATGCGGAACTCGGCCTCGCGTTTCCATTGAACGGCACACAGACCACAGAGGGCCAGTGTGGCTGCGATGAGGAGGCCGGTGAGGATGCGGTTCACTTGGCTTCGGTTGCGGGCTCGGCTTTGACATTGAAGGCCACTTTGGTGAATCCGGCGCGTCTTGCCTGATCCAGCACCTTGACCATGTCGGCGTGTCGGGTGTCTGCATCTCCACTGATGTAAACGGGCGTCTCAGCGCTCAGAGCGCTGCGTTGCTGGAGCTGCCGCGCGAGCTCGGGGAGGGTGATGGCTTGGGTGTCCATGAAGACATCCCCCGCGGCATTGACCGCGAGGTTGATCATGTCGGGCTTGAAGTCGTTCTGTGAGGCCGTGGCGACAGGGAGGCTGACTTTGATCGTCTGCTGCTTCGTCATCGTGAGGCTGACCATCATGAAAGAGGCCAGCAGGAAAAACATCACGTCGATGAGCGGGATGATCTCCAGTCGATTCTTGCGCGCTGGGAGCGGGGAACGAATCTTCATGCGCTCGGGGGCTTTTCGTCGAGACCTTTGCGACCGGCGAGAATCAGCACGTTGTTGGCGGCGGCTTCGAGATCGAATTGAAGCGAGGCCAATCGGCTGTGGAAGAAGTTCATCGGGACCAGGGTGACGATGGCGATGCAGAGACCTGCCGCCGTGGCGATGAGTGCCTCTCCAATACCACCGGTGACTTTTTCAACGGCGAGCTCCGAGCTGCCGATGGATGAAAAGGAGCCCATGATGCCAGTCACCGTGCCCAGAAGTCCGAGGAGGGGACCGAGCGTGACGATGGTATCCATGGCACCGAGAAAACGACCTGCGCCCCGAAGCTCCTGACCTGCGGCGACTTCGAGGGCTCCCTCCATCGAGGTGTGAGGATGATTCAAGCCATGATGAACCATGCGAACGACGGGGTCTTCAGCGTTCGCTGAGTTTTGAACCGCCCGATCGAGGTTTCCTTCTTCCAGGTCCTGATAAACCGATTCGAGTTGCTTGGGTTTCCTCTTCAGGCCGGTGCGTGACCACCACACGGAGCGTTCCAAAATGACGCAAACGGCCACGATGCCCACGACAAGAATCGGGTACATGATGGGACCTCCTTTGTAGAATAAATCGACTGCGACGTTGGCGAGGATCATGATGGAAAAAAGTTTAGCGGAGACGAAAGACAAACGGCTGGCGATAGGAGCGTGCACTGCCTGAAGGCCAACGCCAATACTTCCGCACCCAGCTCGACGCGTAGCTGTCGAGATCGGAGTAGCCACTGCTGCTGGATACTGTGACGCTCTCCACCGTGCCGCCAGCTCCGACGCGGATGCTGAGGTAGGTGGTGCCCTGCATGCCACGGCTGCGGGCAAAGGAGGGATAGGGAGGTGCAGGGAATTTACCTTTTCCTCCTGCCCCTACTTTGCCATTGCCGCTTCCTCCGCTGGATGAAGTCGTCGAGGCACCTGTCGCGCCGGTGGCCGGTTTTGCCGACCGTGAAGAAGCGGTGTTCGGTGTGGGTGCGGGGCGTTTCTCGGGCTTGGGTTGATCCGGCGTGAGCGCGGGCTCGATGGCGGCAGCGGCAGGCACTGCAAAAAGATCAGTGGTGTCGAGCGCCTCGATGATCGGCGGCTGGTCAGCGTCCACAGGGGCATCCGCGGGCTCCCAGATCTGGGGAGTCTCGATCGGTTGATCGGGAGTGGACGCAGGGTTGAGTTCGGCGGGAGCGGTCATCTCGACCATGGCAGCCTCGCTTTCATCGGCATCATCGGCGGCTAAAGCAGCCCCGGATTTTCCTGAGAGCTGGAGAAACTCGACCGAAGGAATGGGGTCTCTGAGGCCAGCGCCACCGATCATAAGAAACGCGCAGGCGATCGCAAGAGACCAGGTGACGGCCAAGGGCGGAGCCTGCTCGGAAACGAGGGACCGCCCACAGCGCCAAGTCCCACTTTGCCAAGGATCCCTCGTGCCACTCAGGGGAA
>CAMBPV010000320.1 GCA_945869695.1 Prosthecobacter debontii | reverse complement strand
TCCTTCTCCCATCAAGCTTCCCGAGGCACTCGATAGTTGCCTCTTTATCTACGAGTGGATGCGCAATTGGATACAGACCGTGAAGCTCGACACCCCAGGGCCGGAGATCGAACCCTTCGTGCCGTCTTGGAATCTGCGCCGCCCCATCGATATGAAGATTGGTTCCGATGGTGCGCTTTACATGATCGAGTATGGCGACCAGTGGTGGGAGAACAACGACAGCCGCATCGTGCGCGTCGTGTATCGTCGCGGCAATCGCGCACCGTCCGCGAGACTCGTCGCGAGTGAAACAGCGGGCAAACAGCCGCTCGCGCTCACCTTTGATGCGGCTACATCGAGCGATCCCGATGGCGATGCGCTGAAGTTTGTCTGGAGCATCGCGGGCAAAGAACAGACCGGCAACGGAGCGAAGTTTGCGCACACGTTTGATGTACCCGGCAGCTATGAAGTCAGCGTGACCGCACTCGACCGCAGCGGCGCGAAGAGCACTGCGAAGGAGATGATTCACGTCGGCAATGGTCGGCCCGTCGTGCGCTTCGAGTCGCCAGCGCATGGTTCGTTCTTCGATTGGGATTCCAAGATTCCTTACAAGGTCTCTGTCACCGAAACCGATGGCGACGTGGTGCAAACGAATCTCGCCACCGTGCAGGGCGAGTTTCGCGGACGCCGTTTTGCCAGCGAGGGTGACAAGGAAGTGAGCGATCCCGGACTCGCCATGATGCGCGCCAGCACCTGCTTTGCCTGCCACATGGCCGACACGCCATCGGCCGGTCCGCCTTACAAAACCGTCGCTTTGAAATACAAGGACGACTCCGCCGCTGCCGAACGTCTCGCGCAGAAAGTCCTCAGCGGCGGCACTGGCGTGTGGGGGCAGCTTCCCATGCCGCCGCATCCGCAGCACAGCATCGAGCAACTCCGCCGCATGGTCGCCTGGGTGCTCTCGCTCAAGGACGATCCCGCGAGCCCGCCGCAGTCTGGAGCCAGCGGCACCTTCACCGCGCCGAAGAGGCCCGCCGTAGGCACACGCGTGGACGAGGGCGTGCTCATCCTCACTGCCGCTTACACCGATGATGGCAAGCAAGCCACCCTGCCGCGTCTGCGTGGTGAAGGCACCGTGGTGCTGCATTCCCGCCGCAAAAAAGCTGCGCTCTATGATGAGAACCACGGCATGGCCTACGTCGAGCACGCCTACGGAGAGAAGGCCATCGTCGGCCACTTCAAAGACGGCACCCACATCCTCTGGCGCGACCTGAACCTCACCGGCATCTCTCGCATCACCGTCCGCGCCGGTTGCTTCGATACCAAAGGCGGCACCCTCGAACTCCGCAGCGGCTCACCCACCGGCCCCGTGCTGGCCAGTGTCGAAGTGAAGCCCTCCGGTCAAGCTGACTCAGGTGAGTTCCTCTCCCTCCCCGCCACGCTCAATAACGCCAACGGCCTCACCGACGTCTGCGTCGTCGCCCGCTGCGCGGACAAGAATACCGAACTCGGCCTGAACTGGATCGAGTTCCAACCGTGATGCGATTAGCCATGAATCACACACTCACCCATCGAGACGACAGAAAGATTTGGGTCAAGAACAGGAAGGCCCGAATCCTATTTTTCTGTCTCCAATCTTTTTGTCTTTTCGTCACCGCACTCCACGCCGCCGAGCCCGTCACCAACTCCATCGGCATGAAGCTCGTGCGCATTGAGCCGGGCACGTTCACGATGGGCCAGGACGGGCCGCCGTTGGAGGATTACCTGCGGCAGAAGCGGTTTGGAGAGATGCACAAGGACATCGACCGGATCGACTCAGACGAGAAGCCTGCGCACAAGGTCACCATCACGCAGCCATTTCAAATCGGAGTCACCGAGGTCACGGTGGCCCAGTATCGGCAATCTGATCCCGAGTTCAAAAAGAACGATCCTAAGTCGAAGCCCGCCGACGATGATGCGGTAACCGGTGTGACTTGGGAGAAGGCGATGGCGTTTTGTGAGTGGCTCTCGAAGAAGGAAAGCAAGACGTATCGTCTGCCCACCGAAGCGGAGTGGGAGTATGCCTGCCGTGCGGGCACGGCGACGCTCTTCAATACCGGTGACGATTTGCCGGATGGTCATCAGAAGTGGTTCGGTGAGGACAACTTTCGCGGCGTGTATTTCCCGCCGGGGCCGATGCCAAGCGAGTATGACTGGCGGAATACCGGGAAGCCTGCGGCGAGCTTGAAGCAGGGGGAAATCATCGGTCTGATCCACCCCATAGAGGAACTTCGGGCAGGTGGCATGGGTTCCTTGCGCGTGGCGCAGAAGAAGCCCAATGCCTGGGGTCTGCATGACATGCATGGCAACGTGGCCGAGTGGTGCGGCGACTGGTATGGGCTGTATGAGAGCGGCGCGCAGACAGACCCGCTCGGTCGTGCGGATGGCGACTGCCGCGTCTTTCGCGGCGGGTTTCATTCCTCAATGATCCGCTTCCTGCGCTCGGCGAATCGCGGCTCGTGGGTGATGAACTCCGCGAGCCCGCGTATTGGCTTCCGCGTCGTGCAGGGTGAGCTTCCGAAGGGAAAACTGCTGCCCATAGCCGCGCCGCCGCTGAACGCGCAGAACGTGAGTCAGACCGTGCTGAGCATCACACCGCAGCCAGCGGAGGCGCCGTTCATTGAAGGCCCGAAGCCCTTCGTGCGCATTCCCGATGGCGCGGTCGGCCCGGTGTTCATCAGCCAGAATCACAGCCCGGCCATCACCGAGTGCCCGAATGGTGATTTGCTCGCCGTGTGGTTCTCCACCCTCGGCGAGACGGATCTCACCACCTCCAACGCCAGTGCCCGGCTGCGCTTCGGTGCCAAGGAGTGGGAACCCGCCTCGCCGTTCTGGGATGCGCAGGACGTGAATGATCACGCGCCCAAGGTCTGGTGGGATGGCGATAAGACGATCTATCATTTCGTCGAAGCCCGTCAGCATGGCGACAATCTCGTGCGCCGATCCACCGACAACGGCGTCACCTGGAGCAAGGCCGAGGTGCTGCGTCCGCGTGGTGAGTCGGCGGGAAATCCCATCCGCACCAAGGACGGCGTGATCGCGATGCCGTATGACAATTCCTCGCTCGTCATCAGCCGCGACAATGGCCGCACCTGGCAATCGCGTGGTCGCGATCTCCGAGGCAACGACGGCGTTCGCCCCGGCAACAGCGGCCCGTGCATCGCGGGCATCCATGCGCCCATCGTCGAACTCGCCGACGGACGCCTCATGGCCTTCGGCCGTTTGTCGCCCGAAGATCCCACGCAAAAGCTCTTCGACCTCAAGATGCCC
>CAMBPV010000319.1 GCA_945869695.1 Prosthecobacter debontii | reverse complement strand
ATGATGTCCGCCACGCATTCACATTCCTGTGGGACCCTGCAAGCCGTCGGCCAGAGCGAGCCAAACCCAATTTATCAACGCTTCGTCGCCCGGCGCATCGCCGATGGTGTGCGACGTGCGCTGAACAACCTCGCACCTGCCAAAATCGGTCACGGCAGCGCCTCGGTGCCGCAGCAGGTCTTCAATCGACGCTGGAAGATGAAGCCCGAGACCATCCCTCCAACACCGCTCGGCGTCACCACCGATCAGGTGAAGACCAATCCCGGTATCAACAACCCAAACCTCGTCGAACCCGCCGGTCCCACTGATCCCGAAGTCTGTTTCATCAGTGTGCAAAGCGCCGACGGCAAACCGATCGCGCTGCTGGCGAACTACTCGCTGCATTACGTCGGTGGCGTTGGCCCAGGGCACATCTCGGCGGACTACTTCGGCGCGTTCGCGGTGAAGATCGGCCAGTTGCTCGGGGCAGGGCCGAATTTTGTCGGTATCATGTCGAACGGCACCAGCGGCGACATCAACAACATCGACTTCCGCGGTGGTCAGGCCAAAGAACCGCCGTATGGCCGCATCCAGATCGTCGCCAACGATGTCGCCCAAGCCGTTGCGGCGGCGGTGAAGAATGTGAAGCACGCAGACCCCGCTCCGCTCGCCGTCGCACAGAAGGAAATCACGCTCGGTCTGCGCATTCCGACGAAAGATGAGGTCGAAAAGGCCCGCGAGGTGATGAAGACCTCCAAACTCGCTCCACGCATGGAAACGATGGAGCAGGTCTATGCGCGTGAAACCGTGCTGCTGGTCGATTTTCCTGCTCAAGTCTCTGCACCGCTCCAAATCATGAAAATCGGCGATCTTCACGTCTCGGCCATTCCCGCCGAGGTGTTCGTCGAGATCGGTCTGGAACTGAAAAAGCGTCACTCGCCGACTTTTACCGTCTCTTTGGCCAATGCTTACCACGGCTACCTGCCGACGCCTGAACACCACGCCCTCGGCGGCTATGAAACCTGGCGAGCCCGCTCAAGCTGCCTCGAAGCAGACGCTTCCACGAAGATACTCGCGGGTCTGGAGGAACTTTTTGCCAAGCTGAAATGAACGCACACTCCATGAAATACATCCTTCTTGCCTCGTTAGTCCTCCTTCACTCTCTGGCAGCAGCGGAGGTAAAGCCTGTCTTCAAAGCCGGTGCCGCCACCAGCAACATCACGCCGCCGCTGGGCATGGAGATCGTGGGAAACTTCGCGCCGCGCCCCATCGCGAAGCATGTGCACGACGAGTTGCACGTGCGCTGCCTCGTGCTTGATGATGGCACCACGAAGCTCGCCTTTGCCGTGGCGGATACGATTTCGCTCGGGCGCGATGTTTGGGACGAGGCAAAGAAGAAGCTGGAAGCCGCCACAGGCATCCCGGCGGCAAACATGATGTTCTCCGGCACGCACACGCACTCCAGTGTGTCGGCCATCACGAACAAAGATCCCTCACTCGATTACCGCAGCTTCATCATCTCCCGCGTGGTCGATGGTGTGCGGCGTGCGTTGAACAATCTGGAGCCCGCCCGCATCGCGTGGGGCACAGGCAAGCTACCGCAGCATGTCTTCAATCGGCGCTGGTTGCTCAAAGAAGGCGTCACGAATGACAACCCCTTCGGCGGCAAAGATCGCGCGGTGATGAATCCGAGCAGCCTGCTGCGTCCACGACTCGCCGGACCTGCCGGGCCGACGAATCCTGAGGTTTATTGTTTGTCCGTGCAGGCCACGGACGGACGCCAAATCGCGCTGATGGCCAATTATTGGCTGCACTACGTCGGCGGCGTGAACAAAGAGGATCTATCCGCAGATTACTTCGGCGAATTTTGCCGTCGCATCGAAGAAAAGGTCGGAGCACCCTGTGTCGGCATCCTGGCGAATGGTCCCTGCGGCGACGTGAACAATAATGACTACAGCGGCAAAACTCCCGCCGTGAAACGCGAGCCCTACGAGAAGATTAAACTTGTCGCCGGCGACCTCGCGCAGGAAGTGCTGCGTGTTCGCGAGACGCTGAAGCATCAGGATTGGGTGCCGCTGAAAGCCGCCGCGAGCGATTTGGAGCTCGCCGTGCGTCGTCCCACGCCGGAAATGATCGCGTGGGCGGAAGGCGTGCTCGCCAAGCCCAAAGATGCGACGCCCGCGCATCGTCTGGAGCAGCCCTACGCCGAGCGCACGCTCGCCGCACGCGATGCAAAGCCGGAAACGGTACAAGCCGTCATCCAGGCCTTCCGCATCGGCGACCTCGGCATCGCATCGATCCCCTTCGAGGTCTTCACGGAGATCGGCCTCGACATCAAAGCCCACAGCCCCTTTGCAGACACCTTCACCATCGAACTCGCCAATGGCAGCAACGGCTATCTGCCAACGCCAAAGCATCACGACCTCGGCGGCTACGAAACCTGGCTCGGCACGAATCGCGTCGAACGCGAAGCCTCCGTGAAGATCACCGCACGGGCTCTGGAGATGCTGGAGCGGGTGAAGTGAGCTTGAATACAAAGTTCCCACAGTGGGAACTTCGCTCTTGATTTAAGAGCCCTTGCCTCGAATTATACCCATGAGAGTCATCGCCCGCAAAACGCTCCGCGACTTTTATGAACAGCATGCCGACAGCAAAACAGCTCTGGAAGCTTGGTTTCATGAAGCCGTGGCCGCACGCTGGCAAGGACCACAGGAAATCAAAAACCGCTATCCTTCCGCCGACATTCTGCCCGGGAACAGAGTGGTTTTTAACATCAAAGGGAACAGCTACCGCCTGATCGTGAAAATCCATTACAACACCGGCATCGTCTTCATCCGCTTCATTGGCACCCATGCGGAATACGACAAAATCGACGCCACCACCATCTGACCC
Source organism: Prosthecobacter debontii (assembly GCA_945869695.1). Classification (GTDB taxonomy): domain Bacteria; phylum Verrucomicrobiota; class Verrucomicrobiia; order Verrucomicrobiales; family Verrucomicrobiaceae; genus JAIBCL01. The sequence continues at coordinate 441 of CAMBPV010000319.1, read as the reverse complement.
ATGAAACCAAAAATCATCAAGACGGAGCCTGAGTACGCGGAAGCCCTGGCCCGCGTGGAAAGTCTCATGGATGCCAAGCCCGGCACGCCCATGGAGGAAGAATTGGAACTCTGGTCCCTGCTGGTCGAACGCTATGAGCAGCAGCAGTTCCCCATCGACATCCCCGATCCGGTGGAGGCGATCAAGTTCCGCATGGAGCAAGAAGGGCTTCAGCAAAAAGACTTGGTGAAGTATTTCCCAGGCAAGAACCGAGTGTCTGAAGTGCTCAATCACAAGCGCCCGCTGAGCATCGGCATGATCCGCGCGCTTCATCGCGGTCTGGGCATCCCTGCCGAAGTGCTGCTCCAGGAAATGCCCGCCTGATGCAGCTGCCAGCAACGCCTAAGCCTCCGTGAAGATCACCGCGCGGGCTCTGGAGATGTTGGAGCGGGTGAAGTGAGC
>CAMBPV010000318.1 GCA_945869695.1 Prosthecobacter debontii | reverse complement strand
CGTTCCATGCCTGTGAACTTACCCCACCGCGCAACTTCTTTTTGCTCCTGACTGTCGCGCCGATTAAATCAGCGTTTCCCTAGACGAACTTCGTCACCCCCGGGCGCGGAGTCGGCCCTGCATCAAAGCTGTCTTCCCATTTCAGGTCATCGGGGGCCAGATCCTGCTTTGAGGATGTGATCGCCATTGACAGCGGCGGCTCCACCGGCTTGGCTGGTTTTTTGTCTCCAGCACCCGCCTTCACAGCAGGCGCAGCCGGGACAGGCTCATCGGCCCACACGATTCTCTGACCCGTGTATGCCGCCTCACGGCCCATGATTCCCACCAGAGTCGAGAGCATCATCCGCTCACCATCATTGATCACCTTGCCCTCACGGATCGCATTGAAAAGAGCATCGTGCTCCAGTTGATACATATCCTTGTCCTCACCTTTGAAGCGCCAGCGGGTCGGTCCATCAATGATTGGACTTCCCCCTTTGCCAATAATCAGTCGGCCCTTCGTTCCCTGGATGTAATCCGCGTTCTCATTGTGGCAGCCCTTGATCTGACGTGAGCCCAGGTGGCACATCACGCCGCCTTCCCATTCATACGCCGCATGAAAGTGATCAAAGATGTTTCCACCCTCAGCCGCCAATTGTCGTCCACCCGTCGCCACGCAGGCCACCGGAGCCTTATCCTTCATCGCCCAGCAGATCTTATCCACGCTGTGCACCGCCTGCTCCACGATGCTATCACCGCAGAGCCATGAAAAATTATACCAATTCCGGAGCTGCCACTCCACATCACTCATCCCCGCCTTCCGGCCGCTCGCAGGCTGCATCGGCTTCACCGGCCCCGTGTGGTAAGTCGCGTAAATGCTCGAGATCTCCCCGATCTGTCCATCCTCCAGCCTCTGGTAGGCCTCACGCCGGGACGTATTGTACCTCCAGCAAAAGCCCGCCACCAGATTCAACTTCTTCTCCTGCGCCTTCTGCACCGCCGCCATCGCCATCCGATACCCCACCCCATCCACCGCCATCGGCTTCTCACAAAAAATATGCTTACCCGCCTCCACCGCCGCCTGCAGATGCATCGGCCTAAAGCCCGGAGGACTCGCCAGCAGCACCACATCCACCCCGCAGTCGATCAGCTTCTGAAAAGCATCCAGCCCCGTGAACTTATGGTCGGGCTTCACATCCACCCGGTCCGGAAACTTTTGGGACAGCGTGCTGATGCTCCCCTCGATCTGCGCATCAAAAACATCCGCCATCGCCACCAGCTTCGCATTGTAATCCGCCCCCAGAGCCTGCGAGGCAGCACCCGTCCCCCGGCCCCCGCATCCCACCAGACCGATCCGCAGCGTCTCCCCCTTCGAGTCCGCCTTCTGCTGCGCCCGCAGAGTCCCCGCCGCCGTCAGCACCACCGGGGCAAACACAGCCCCCCCACCCTTACGGATAAAAGAACGCCGGGAAAAAGAAGAGTCAGAGGTCGGAGAGATCATCATAAAGTCAGGAATCAAAAAGAGGAGTGAGACACTACTTCGCAGCGAGAAGGCCCAATATTTCGAACCTTCCACACATTCACCCTGCACAAGCAGGATCCGCCGCGCCTCAACTCTTGGGGATCAGATTTGTATGTCCATGCTCGGCGGAGGACTGCGTATCCACATTCAGCCGCTGCGTATCGCGCCCATCCTCGATCGACGGATGGATCGCAGCATTCACCAGCAATTGAGAATCCGAGAGAAAAGTCAGACCCGCCTGGCACAGGAGGTCAACATCCGCAGCCCGGCTGTGCAGCAGGATCAGCGTGCTATCGCCCGAGAACACCGCCAGCATCTGCACCCCCTCAAAAGCAAACCACAGATTCTGCACCGTCCGCCCCCCCTGCGAGTAATGCTCACGCGCATCCAGCAGCAGGTGCAGCACCTTCTCCGCGCGGAAGTCCGCATACGGCAGCAGATTCACCAGGATCTGCCGTCGCCAGCCCAGAGTCAGCCCATTGAGAGCACCCGCATGTTTCAGTCGCTCCAGAGAAGCGCGTAAGGAGGGTGTAATCTTCGCAGCCATGATCTCTACCCCCGGCCCTCCTGAGTTAAAGTTTCCAGCATCTCAAAAAGCGGTACCCGGGACTTCACCATCCCGCCCAGTCCCGGATCCTCCGGTCCCACCCCCGCAGCCGCATAAACAAACATCAGCGTCTCATCCGCCTCACGGAGAGAGCCCATCCACGGCTCCCCCAGTTCCAGCGCCGCCCCCAGCTTGCTCCCGAAATGCCGCAGCCCTTGGAAGTCCGCAGCAAAATGATCCACCACCACCTGATCCGCCGAGTCACTCTCGACTCGCCCCCCCTGCACATGAAAAATTTCTAAATCAGCCATAAACGCATCAGTCAAACACATCAAAAAATCCGGTTAACACCTACCTCCTCAACAAAAACCAAATACCGCCAAAAAAGGCAAGCAAAATCCCACCCCCAAACAAAAGCCACCACCCCCGCCCACCCAAAAAAGAAAAGGAAACCGAATCGCAAACTCTTTTCCTCCTGCCCTATCAAGCAGAAAACCACGAATAAAAGCCGAGGCAACTCCCACTCCGCCGCGAACTTCCGCCGTCACAACTTGAAACCTGAAACCTTCAACTTGAAACAGCAAAGCTCCCCGTGCCCAAGTCCCCCAGTCTCCGTCCAGAGCGAGCGTCACATCCCTGACTTGCACAGGCCAGGGTTTGGGGGTAGTCGGGGGGCTGTTTTCACTCTCGCCTGATGCCTACCGTCGCCAGCTACTGCACCACCTTTCTGAAGCCTGAAATGCTCCACATTTACAGGCAGATCTCAGGCCTGCGCCGATGGAAGACGTTTGTGATCACGAAGGAGCGCCTGTGCGAGGATCGCTTCCCGATGCCGGAGGGCGATGTGGAGATCGCCCCAAAGGTCCGCAGCCATTTTGTGCGTCGGTTCTGGCTGAAGTATGTGAAAAAGGAGCCGCCCATCGTTTACCGTGGAGAATACGGCGTGCTGGCCGGCGTGTTGGAGCGACGTCACGCGGATGTGATGCATGTCTATTTTGGCCACACGGGGGTGCATTTACTCCCCTTCCTCAAACGCTGGCCCAAGCCGAGCATCGTCTCCTTTCACGGCATGGATGTGCAGACGCGAGCGCATGATCCGTCTTATGAAGACAGGCTCCGCGAGCTGCTGCAAACGACTACGTTGGTGCTGGCGCGGTCGTTCTCTTTGCAGGACCGTTTGCTCGCTCTCGGTTGTGCGCCCGAAAAGTTGCGAATCAATCGCACGGGCATTCCGCTGGATCAGTTCTCCTTTCAGGAGCGACGCCCTCCGACC
>CAMBPV010000317.1 GCA_945869695.1 Prosthecobacter debontii | reverse complement strand
CTTCGAACTCCCATTTGGCCTCTTTGTTACTGCTGATCGGACGTGCGCGACCGATCCCCGCGTCAAATTTAAAGCCTTCACTCTCCGGTTGACCGGGGCGGCGGACTTTGCTGTTGGTGAAGACGCCGTGGGTCATGTAAAGCCAGCCGTCGGGGCCCCAGGTGAAGCTGTTGACGAGCTCATGGGTGTCCTCGCGACCAAAGCCGGTGAGCACGACACGCCACGCGTCCGGTTTGTCGTCGCCATCGTCATCGCGGAAGTGGATGAGGTGCGGCTGCTGGCCGACGTAGATGCCGTTGTCGCCGCAGAGGATGGCGCTGGCGAGATTGAGACCTTCGACAAAAACGGTGCGTTTGTCGGCTTCGCCGTTGTTGTCAGTGTCTTCGAGAATGATGACGCGGTCGCGTGGGATCTTGTCGCCGGTTTTTGGCAGCGGGTGGTATTGATCGTCCTTGGCCTCGCCGCCGAAGGGTGCGGGGTGCGGTGAGCCTTCGGGATACTCGTAAGCCTCCACGACCCACAAACGGCCGCGATGATCCCAGGTCATGGCGACTGGATTTTGCACCATCGGCTCATGGGCAAAGCAGCGGACCTCGTAGCCTTCGGGCACGCTCATCTTCGCGCGGGCTTCTTCCGGTGATGGGCAGGCCGTCTGAGCGGCTTTGCGCTCGCCTTCGATCTCCTTCCCTGCTGACAGAGCAATCGAATGGAGTAGAAACGAGAGAAGGCAGACGAGTGTGGCGAGCTGTTTCATGAAGGGGCTGACGGATCTAGAGTGCGTATTACGCCCGGCTTAGACAAGGAACTTCGGACAAAAGGTGGGAGGAATCGGACAAGGGAACCATGGACCTGATTTTTGATTTGAATTCAGGCTTCCCAAAAATGGGGTGGGCTGCCATGCTCGGACTTGGATGAATTTCTCTCGATCTTTTTTTTTCCTCTGTTTTTGCGTCAGTGCCCCTGCGTTGGCGCAGCCATCCGGCCCTCTGATCTCGCCTGAGATTCACGCAAATCAGAGCGTGACCTTTCGCCTCCGCGCTCCGAAGGCGCAGGCGGTGGAGTGTCGGGGGCAATGGGATCGGATGTCGGTGGCGATGGTGAATGAAGGCGGGCTGTGGAGCCTGACGGTTCCGAAGGTGGAGGCGGGTGTCTGGGAGTACAGCTTCGTGGTGGATGGACTGACCCTGATCGACCCGGCCAATCCCGAGCAGAAACCGCAGCGGAACCCGACGGCCAGCATCCTGCATGTGCCGGGCACGCCGCCGAAGGTGTGGGACTTCCAGGATGTGCCGCATGGCACGGTTCACCAGCATGAATTTCACTCGGCCTCGCTGGGGCGCCGACGCAGCGCCTGGGTTTACACACCGCCGGGCTATGAAACGAGCGGAGAGGTGAAGTATCCGCTTCTGGTGCTGCAACATGGCTCGGGCGACCGGCACGAGACGTGGGTGAAGCATGGCAAGGCGCACTGGATTTTGGACAATCTGATCGCTTCGGGTAAAGCGAAGCCGATGGTGGTGCTGATGATCGATGGTCATCCGCTCGGACAGGTGCCGCGCGAGGCGGCGGACAAGCGTGCGGAGTCGCTGAAGGCATTTGAGAACGAGTTGATCAAAGATGCGCTTCCGCTGGTGGAGCGGCTGTATCGCGTCTCAGCCAAACGCGATGACCGAGCGATCGCGGGTCTGAGCATGGGCGGCTGGCAATCTTTGAGCATCGGCATGAATCACTTGGATCTCTTCGCTTGGATTGGTTCCTTCAGCGGTGCGGTGGATGAAAAGGAAATCCAGAAGCCTCTGGATAACGCCGCCGATACGAATGCAAAGCTGAAGTTGCTGTGGATCGCCTGCGGTGATAAGGATTTTTTGCTTGAGCGGAACGAGCAAATCGTCTCAACGCTGAAGGCCAAGGGTGTGAAACACGACTGGCTTCTGACGCTGGGCGATCACTCGTGGCCTGTGTGGCGTGAGTATCTCAGCCAGTTCGCGCCGTTGTTGTTTCGTTAGCCGAAGCGGCTCAGGGCGCGGCCACCTTTGCCACGATGCGGCTGAGGTAGGGGAAGAGCTGCTTCTTGCGGCTGACGACGCCAGCGAGCTCGAAAACGTGGCGGCGGAGTTCGGGGTATTCGATCTCGGCGATGAGTTTTTCATTTCCCGCCACGAGCAGGACGCTGTCGTGCTCGGTGATATCGGTGACCATGAGACAGGCGAAATGGAGGCCTTGTTTTTCAAGGAGAGCGACGAGGGCGGCATGGAGATCGGTTTCGCGCTGTGCAAAGACGTCGAGTCCGAGTTCTTCGATCTGGGAGATGCTCATGCGCCAGCCATTTTCCTCGAAGACTTTGCGATCGGACTCCAAGGCACGCTCGGGTGTGCTCTCGCGGAGCATGGATCCGGCAGCAAAAAATTCCTGCACGAACTCGGCACCGTTGATACCTGCGACTCCCGAGAGCCAGGTGAGGATCTCGTGGTCGGTCTCGGTGGTGGTGGGCGAGGTGAGGTGCAGCGTGTCGGCGATGATGCCGGCGCAGAGGCAGAGCGCGGTGGCTTTCTCGGGGGCGGCACCTCTCATGCGGTACATGATCCCGACGATGGTGGAGGTGCTGCCGACGGGCTCATTTAAAAAACGGATGGGCTCTTTGGTGCGGAGATTTCCGCTGAGTCGGTGGTGGTCGATGACCTCAATGATTTCGGCTTCATCCGCACCGGCGACGGCTTGGGAGAACTCATTGTGGTCCACGAGGACGAGCTTGGTGCGCGGCACATCGACGAGGTCAGATTTCGAGAAAACGCCGATGAGGCGGCCTGTCTCTTCTTCCAACACGGGGAAGAGCGGCTGACTCGAATCCTGAACGGCGTGGATGATTTCTCTCAGCGGCGTCTTGGATCCGAAGGAGAGATAGTCCTGCCGAAGTGCACCGGCGATGGGTCGGGAGAAACGGATCAACTGCGAGGCGCTGGCAGTGTCCTGCGCGGCGGCAATGATGCTGACGTGGTTGGCCCTTGCCCGTGACTCAAGCTCGGGGGTGACGGAGAATCCGCCGGTGATGATGAGGCAACGTGCACCGATCTCGATGGCTAGATCATGGATCTCAGGGCGATCTCCGGTGACGATGATGGTCTGGCGTGGGGGGAACTGCTTGGCACGCTCGCGAGTGGTGGCGAGACTGGATGCGGCGACGACGAGGAAGACCTCGCCCACCGTGGACTGCCCCTCCGTGCATCCGTGAAGGGCGCCCTCGAGAGCGGCGACGATGTTTTGTAAGCTGGTGGCGAGCTTGCGGTTCTCGTGTCCGCTTTGGGCCTGCGGAGGGAGGAAGAGCT
>CAMBPV010000316.1 GCA_945869695.1 Prosthecobacter debontii | reverse complement strand
AAGGCTTTCAGAAAAGCGGTGGCCATGAGAAGCTGTCCGGCGGGTGCGGGGTGGAAACCATCGCCACCAAAGGGTCCGTAGCCTTTCCCGAGAACGGCCTTCGGTTTCACGAGAGCATCCATCATGGTGTCATGCACATTGGCAAAGGCTAGGCTGTTCTCGGCCGCCAGTTTCTTGGCGATGTCCCGCAGGTGTGCGAGGTTATCATTGTACACTTCACCTTTGATCGTTGGGCGAGTGAAGAAATCGGGGTCGACACCGCCGGGTGAGCCCACGGCGATCTTTTGCACGCCCGCAGCTTTGAGCTCGGCGATGACGCGGCGCATGTTCTTCTCATAAGCACCACCGATGTTATCATTGAATGCCTGGTAGCTGCCGTCGTTCATGCCGTGGCAGGTCGTGGCCACGTTTGGCTTAAAAACGGAGAGGTCATTGGCGGCACGAGCAGCAAAGCCGTCTGCACGCTCGCCGCTCCAGCCGAACTGGAAGCAGTGGATGTCACTCCGACCGGTGCAGGCCAGGAGGTAGCACTCGATGTATTTGGAATAAATCTTCTGCTCCGTGATGCTGTCACCAATGATGGCGACGCGCGCGTCAGGGATGAGGAGCGTTGAAGAAGGGCCTTGGGCCACGGCGAGGCTGGTGAAGGCCGATAGTGCGAGCAGGAGGTTTTTCATGGGGAGAATGTGATTTTGAAGGGGAGAGGGTACGCAGGGCAAGCTGGATTTTGATCCTTTGAACAAAACCAAATGTTTTCAGAGATCAGAGGTGGCTTGCAGGTCTGTCCATTTCCGCCATCATGGAGGGGATGGGAAACACGAATCTGGATCGATGGACGGGTATCGGGCCGCTCGCTCAAAAAGCGCTGGCCACTCGTGATTACAACTCGGGCGACATGCAGGAAAAACTCCACAGCGGCCGAGCTGACGCCCGTGAGGTGATCGGGGATGCGCTTCCCGCGGAGCTTCGGATTCCAGGCGTGGAAGTGTTCCACCGCCGGGTCTTCCAGCAGCGGTATCGCGGTTACTTCGGTGAATTTGCGCGCGAAGGAGAAGGTCTGGCGGGTAAGATCGGCATGTGGCCGAATCAATGGGCCACGGCCTTGATGTTTTCAGGCACGAGCAAGGGCTTTCACATTCACCCGCCTGCTATTCCAGCGGGCATCACGCCTGAGGCCTGGTTTCAGCGTCTCTTCGTGGATGAGCCAGAAAACTATGCGCTGCGTCCTTACGAGCAGGAGCAATGGGATATGATGTTTTTCATTCAGGGCCAGGCGGAGATGTTCTTGGTCGATGAACGCGCGGGGATGCCACGCCGGAAGATGCGTTTCATCATCGAAGGGGATGACATGCCTGGGCCAAACAATGTCGGGGTCGTGATCCCGGCGGGCGTCGCTCATGCGATCCGGTGTGTGAGCTCGAAAGACCTCATTATGGTCTATGGCACCAGCACCCGATTCATCCCCGAGAATGAGGGCCGAATCGAACATGCTATTGAGACACCCCTGGCTCCGCCGGACTGGGAGGACTATTGGAATCGCGCTTGATCATGCTTGAGACGGACGAAATCGCTGACCGGGATTTTGAGCGCGGCTACGACCGAGAGGTGGTGGAGCGCGTCTGGTGTCTGGCGCAGGTCATTCCGGGAAATGATTCCGCGGTTTGGCGTAAGGATGAGTCCGGCGCGTGGATCCATCGCCTGGAGTATCGGAATCGGCATTCGGAATTTGGCTGGGAGATCGCTAACAGCAGCAGCTTCAGTCAGAGAAATGTCGGGATTGCCTCACTCCGACCCATGCAGTGGCAAAACTACGTGGACTTTATGGTGGCTGAACGCAACAACTCCGCAGTGACTGCGGATGGTCTCCGCAACACACGCAGATTGCTCTGAACCCCTCACAACTTGGTTTACCCATGAAGAAACCCATCATTGCCGTCACCATGGGTGACCCTGCCGGAGTTGGTCCCGAAATTTGTTTGCAACTACTGGCCAATGAAAAAGTATCCGCTGTGGCCACGCCCATCATTTTTGGCGATGCACGCGTGCTCGCTCGCTGCGCTTTTTTGACCGGGCTTCCGATCCCGAGACGCATCATCAGTGAGTTCGATTGGAATGAAAAATGCGGCAGTCTGGATGAGCCTGCGATCCTCGATATTTTTGGCTTCGATGCGGAAGACTTTGCGCCTGGAACGGTGAGTTGGAAAACCGGAGCTGCGGGATTCCGCTATGTCGAGAAAAGCATCGAGGCGGCTTTGGCGGGACAGGTCGCCGCCGTCGCCACTTCCCCTTTGAACAAAGAGGCACTTCATGCGGCCGGCATCCTGTATCCGGGGCACACCGAGATCTTCGCTGAGAAAATGAAGGCCAAGCGCTCATGCATGACCTTTTACTCGCCCGAGATGATTTGCAGTCTGGTGACGGTTCATATCGGTTATCAGGACGTGGTGCCCGCTTTGAACCAGGCCCGCATTTTGGATGTGATCGAGCTCACTGCGGAAAGTGTGCGGCGCATTCGCGGTAAGAACCCTAAAATCGCCGTGCTGGGTCTGAATCCTCACGCGGGAGAGCATGGATTGTTTGGCCGTGGAGAAGAAGAGAAGATCATTCTGCCCGCCATCGAGGAAGCACGGGCGAAAGGGATTCAGGTGGAAGGCCCACTGCCTCCGGACACAGCTTTCATCGCACCCAAAAGGAAGACCACGGACGCCTACGTCTGCATGTATCACGATCAGGCGCTGATCCCCCTGAAGGCGCTCGCTTTTGACACGGCGGTGAATACCACGCTCGGACTTTCCGTTCCGCGCACCAGCGTCGATCACGGCACGGCCTGTGACATCGCCTGGCAGGGAAAGGTCAGTGGCACCAGTCTGGTTGAGGCTGTTCTTCTGGCTGCAAAAATGGCAGCCAGTCATTGAGGCCAGCGTAAGCAATCGGGCCATTCCTGGCCCGAGTCGAAGGGTGACGGGCCAAGAATGGCCCTGTTGCATCCCTGCAACAGCTTGCCTCGAATCAACCTCCTGACTAACTCGAATAGTGCCCACCGAACTCACGGAATGTCACCGAACAAGAGGGCTCGCGGTGTCAAGAATACTTCACTTTCCGTGCCTTCCGTGTATTCCGTGGTTAATCATTCCCGAATTTGGAATTAACGGCGCACCTCCTGCGCGTGCACCGCTTCGCAGATCATCCGCAGGGAGGCTTCGAGATTTCCGTCCGCCGTTTTGAAAGCGTCTGCGTCGATGGTGAGCGGCGCACCCAGAACCACGAGAGGGGCTCCGTATTGAGGGCATTGAATGGCCTGTTCCAGGCTCAGGCCGCCGACTGC
>CAMBPV010000315.1 GCA_945869695.1 Prosthecobacter debontii | reverse complement strand
GTTGATCATTCCTCAGAGCTCATGTTGGCGAGGTGGGGCGCAGGTGCAAGATCGCTCATGAGTACAAGCCAAGCACTTGCCGCACGACGGAGAGCATGTCGCCCACCTTGCTCGCATAGGGTCGCGGCGGCGTGAGCACGATGGCATCCGGGAAACGCTGGCGCAGCGTGCTGCCGGGATGCACGAGCACCTGCCGACCACTGAAGGCGAGCAACGGCGTGTCGGCGGGACTGTCGGAGTAGGACCAGCAATCGGCACGCTGCTCAGCGGTGAGATTTGCGAGGCCCGGCACGTCGCGCTCCATGTTCGGGATCTTCTGCTCGTTCTTGTTGTTGGGCCCGCTCAAACGCGGGATGAGCGGCATGGGGTCCTGGATCACCAGTGGCGTGGCGACGCAGTGGTCAAACCCAAGCACGCGCGCGATGTCGGGCGGATAGATCACAGGGCTGGCGGTATTGAGCACCAGCACGCGGCCCTCGCGGCGGTGCCGCTCGACTTCGGCGATCAGTTCGGGATAGACGCGACTCTTCACCTCGGTCTCGGCAAAGTCGCGCGCGTGCTGCATGAGTCGCGCTTTCGGCATTCCCCAGAGGTAGGCCATGAAGGCGCACTTGGCTTTCTCCAGCGGCACGAGCTTGAAGACGCGCAGGATGGCGACGGGCAGGAAGACCAGATGCAAAAGCGTCCGCCAGCGCTCGCGCCTGAGCACGAAATTGCAGAAGAGCGCCTGCGTATCGTGCGGCAGCAGGGTGTGATCGAGATCAAAAAGGGCGTAGCGCTTCATGGGTAGAATCGGGCTTGTGGTATGTTCGCGAAACAAGCCCCCTCAGCTTGCCAAATACTGATCGAGTGAGCTTTCAACGCACTCACAGAGAAGTTGGAAGAACTCCAGTGGATGGCCTCGATCCGCGTCGTCAATGCTGGTGATGTAACGGGCTCTGGCTTCGGCGGGAATAACGGTCAGCGGGTAGCCATTGGAAAGAAGGCTCCAGTTCATGAGCAAACGAGCGGTGCGGCCGTTGCCGTCGTAGAAGGGATGAATTTTCACGAACTTGTAATGAGCCTCACTGGCGATAAGGACAGGGTGCAGTTCAGTGGACTTGATCCAATCGAACAAGGCGCTCATCTCTTCTGCAATGCGTTCGGGGCGGATGGGTTGTTGAGGAGCGCCAGTAACCAAGACGCGCTCGGTGCGAAAGGTTCCCGAGCGTTCGTCGTCAATGCTCTGAAGAACCACCCTGTGCAGCAGGCAAACATCCTGAACATTGCACGTCTTACCTGCCGTCACCCACTCTTGGAGTCGCACAACAGCCCGATGATGATTGAGCGTCTCGTGAATCTCTCGCAGATGTTTTGCACCTTGTGGCGTAATGCCCTCATCAATCAAGAGTTGGGTTTCACGGAGCGTGAGAGTGTTGCCCTCAATGGCGGTGCTGCCATGAGTGAGCTCAATGAGCAGTTTGTGATTGAGGCTTTGCAGGAAGGCCTCGGGCAAAGGCTGCCCCTTCCGCAATCGCTCTGCCTTTTGAGTCAGGCGCTCGAGGGTGGGTTGAAGTCTCTGCTGAATCTGGGTGCGTTCCATGGGTGCCAACATCGTGGTCTTTCTCAATACATCGTGCCTGCTGTGAAGCAAAGCAACCCATGCAGTTCATCGGGAGGGGCTGCAAACAGATCGTCGGCTTGTTTCTTGTGCCCCATTTTCTACTGCCGTTCAGCATGACGAGGCATCAACGGGTGCCCAAACAAAAGCGCGGGCCGTTGCCGGTCCGCGCCCTGAATTTTGAGGTCTCCGAGAGAGATCGAGATCTTACTCGTAGCTGGCCTGCTGGCCCTTGATGTCGCGCTTCTTGATCCAAGGCATCAGGCCGCGGAGGCGTGCGCCGGTCTTCTCGATCGGGTGCTTCTCGCCTTCCTTGAGCAGCTTGTTGAAGGTCTTGTAGCCGCCTTCGTATTCCTTCACCCACTCCTTGGCAAACTTGCCAGTCTGGATGTCCTTCAGCGCCTTCTTCATGCGGGTCTTCACCGACTTGTCGATGATGGCCGGGCCGACTTTGACGTCGCCCCACTTGGCGGTTTCGGAGATAGAGAAACGCATACCGGCGATGCCGGCTTCGTTCATGAGGTCCACGATGAGCTTCAGCTCATGCAAGCACTCGAAGTAGGCCATCTCAGGGGAGTAGCCAGCTTCGGTGAGCACTTCAAAGCCAGCTTGCACGAGAGCGCTCGCGCCACCGCAGAGAACGGTCTGCTCGCCGAAGAGATCGGTTTCGGTTTCTTCCTTGAAGCTCGTTTCGAGCACACCACCCCGGGTGCCACCGATGCCGTGTGCCCAGGCGAGGGCGATTTTCTTCGAGGTCTTCGATGGGTCTTGGAAGATAGCGATCAGCGCAGGAACGCCTTTTCCTTCGAGATACTGACGACGCACGATGTGACCTGGGCCTTTCGGAGCCACCATGATGACGTTCACGTCCTTCTGCACCACGATGGTCTTGAAGTGAACGGCGAAACCGTGGCTGAACAGCAAGGTTTTGCCCTTGGCCAGATTCGGCTCGATGTCCTTCTTGAAAACAGCCGGGATCTTGGTGTCTGGGACAGCGACGAAGATCACGTCAGCCAGCTTCACGGCCTCACCCGTGTCATACACCTTGAGGCCCTTTTCTGCGGCGACTTCACGGCTCTTGCTGCCAGGGTAGAGGCCGATGATGACTTTGACGCCACTCTCGCGGAGATTCAGAGCGTGAGCGTGTCCTTGGGAGCCAAAGCCGATCACTGCGCAGGTTTTACCTTTGAGCGGTGCGAGGCTGGCGTCTTTTTCAGTATAGATTTTTGCGGGCATGGATTGTCTGGATTTAAGGGAGGGCGATCATGGTGCATAGGAGGGGTAGGGTCAAACTGGAATTTACAGGCCCAAATGGAACCGGAGCATCAAACCCCACCCTCCCAAGGCCGTTCAAGTAGATGAATTCTGGCATCCCACGATGCCAAAGACCACCACCCGCAGTTGGATCGGATCGTTCCGCAGCCTTTCACGCAATTTGAAGAACAAGCATGACCGCCCAGCCTAACGCGCGAGGCCTTACGGGCAGTGGCCTGCGTGACGGAGCCGATAACAATGTGATGCAGCAGGATGCGATAGCCGCATGCCATCGCCTCGCGAATCAGAGCGACGAGAGTTTTGCCACTGAGCGTGGGATCGATCGACGAGAGTCCCCTCCCCATTGCAGCCACAGAGAATGCAGAGGGTAGGGTTCATAGGGCGAATCAATATGGCAACACCGCCAGCCCCGGAACGCGGCTGAACTCATCCACGTTGTTGGTGACAACTCCCATGCCATACACCAAGGCGGTGGCAGCGATCCACATGCCGTTGGCTCCGATCAGTTGTCCTTTGGCTGCCAGCGCCCGATAAATCTCGCCATACTGCCAGGAGACTTCAGCGGACCACGGGAGAATCGGGTAAG
>CAMBPV010000314.1 GCA_945869695.1 Prosthecobacter debontii | reverse complement strand
AAGCCCGGCGCGGGTGGTGCGGACTTGTACGAGTTTGCGGAAATCGGGCACGGCCAGGCTGTGCTGTGTGATACCTCCCTGTGTAACGTCGAGGATCCTTACCTCTTTGCAGTCACCAGCCTCGCTGAAGCTGAGCGGGATGGGGGAGCCGGCGTAACGCACGCGCCCGGAAGGATCCGTGGCCTGCGGGCGATGGAGATGTCCCAGGGCCACATAGGAGAAAACCTCCGGGAAGACATCCGGCGTGACCGCTCCCAAGCCTCCGATGTGTATCTCTCGTTCGCTCTCCGAAGTCGAGGCTCCCACGACAGTGAGGTGGCCTGTCGCAATCACCGGGCAGAGCAGTGAAGCTGCGGCCTCTGCCGATTCGCGATAGCGTGCCCGGATCCCAGCCACAATCTGAGTGCGGATTTCGTCAGCGTTATCTCCCGCTTTGCCGACACGCAGATCCCGATCGCGCAGGAAAGGAAGCATCGCGATAGCCACGCGGGGGCTGCTTTCATCCGGAAGGAGCAAGATTCGTTGCTGCGGATTCTCAGCGAGAAAACCGGTCACGTGGACATTCAACGCGTGGAGCGCTTGCTTAGGAGCTTCGAGCTGGGCCGCCGAGTCGTGATTGCCGGAAATGATCGCCAGAGCACAATTTCCCTGCCGGAAAAGCGCCGATACAAAATCGTAGTATCGACCGAGAGCGGACTGCGGTGGATTAGCGCTGTCGAACACATCTCCGGCAAGGACGATGGCATCCACCTCGTGCTGCTTTACCACTTCAAGAAGCCAGTCGAGAAATCGGGTGTGTTCCTCGTCTCGGGACTGGTCATTGAGCAGTTTTCCCAAGTGCCAGTCGGCGGTGTGGAGGATGCGGTAAGTGCCGTGGGGTTTACCGGAAATAATTTGTTTCTGCGTGTTTGCCATGTACTAGATTTCCTACGTTTCGATGATTCTTACTCTTCGGGATCCTCCCACAGGCCTTGTTGCTTCAGCCACTTGCGGTCTGCCTTGGACGCTTCGGCCGCTTCCGCATCGAAGTCCGCGCCTAAAAACGCCGAGGCGAGCAAACCACGGACGTCCCGTGTCTTCAGACTGTCCTGAAAAAGTTGGGCAGCCGCATCTCCCTTGCCTAGTTTTCTCGCGAGCAGCATAGTCGCCACTTTCCGCTTTAGCGAAAGGGTCTTATTGGATTCGCCCAATACCCGGGCGATCTCCACCGCCGATGCGCGGATCATTATTGTGTCCGTGCCATAGATCCATCCCGCTGACAAAATCAAGTCGATTGCCTTGCCGAGCTCTTCCGGTGTCTCACACTGATAGATGGGAAAGTGCGATAGGAAAGGCTCATTATGGTAAACAGCGTTCACATCCGCGCCGTCACGAATCAGTCGTCGCAGACACTTCAGATCAAGCATCCCCCGCGCGGCGGACAATAAAAGCTCTCTTGTCGCAAGGGAGAGATGGGAGTGTTTCCCCTGCCAGATGTCGGGATTTTGGACATCGTTGCTGAGAAGGGCTATTTCATGCTCTTCCCGGCTCATCTTGTAAATTTTCTCGAATCCTTGAACCGATCCAGCTCCGTAATCATCGACGTATTCACCGCCAATCTCCACGTCCGGGAAACGCGCCAACAGATCGGCCAGTTCACCGTCTGGACCAGAGATCCATACATTTGAGGCATTTTCATTGGCCCATCCTTCAATCATCAACACATGCACCCGACCCGGTTTGCCATCAGGCATTCCCGTCGAGACAAATCGGGCTTCTGAGTATGGTGTGAACCATGTGATCACCTCGCTCGTTTTTTTGACTCCCAGGAATTTGAGCCGTTTCTCCTCACACCATCGCTTGCTGAAATTGATCCGCTGCACCAACTCGCAGATGGCCGGTTTGATCTCGGTGAGGTATGTATGGACTTCCTTCAAGCGCGCCTTCTTCGGATGACGGAATTCCAAGTTGTAGCTGGTGTCGTTGCTCATAGTTTTTCCGATTTCTAGTTAGTAAGACTGCGATACCCATCGAGAGGTCTCAAAGCAGGAGACGCCGAGCAATTCCTTAAAGCGCTTGCCCTTGGCGCTTGGGACTACTCGGAAACATTCGCTTTCCTCAAAAATGAAACAGGGCTTCCGATGCACATCCCGCTCCATCTCCACGCCGGCGAGAACCGCGTGCGGACCATCCAAGTTGGACATAAGGCCTCCCATGTCCCAATGATCGCCATGATCCCTAATGCTGTCGAAAATCGTGATGTCCTTCAGGGCAGGGACATTTTTCTCTCCAAAGGCACCTTGAAGCACCAGACCCAATAATGCGGTAACCTCCATCGGATGACGCCAGAAGCCGCCCAGCCGACCGTCTTCATCGAAAAGATTCTCGATGCAATTACCGAACGCCGCCCTGACCGCAGCGGACTTCTGCTCTCCATTTTCCTCCCAATCGGCGTATTTCTCGACGAAAGACTGGATCACCTGATTCGCCATGAAATCGTAGACCTCTCGGGAAAAGCGATAGCGGTTTGACTCGAAGGACTCATGATCTTCCTCCAACATCTCCCAAAAATCACATTGGAGGCCCACAATCGACTGTTCAAAAACGTCGACAGTCTGATCGTTGATCAATGACAGGAGATAGCACAGCGGGATAATCAGGCCCGATTCGGTGTTACATTCGTAGCTCATACAATCCAAATTGAGTTGAGTTCAGTCTTCCTTCGCCGCCAGGCCCGGGATGGTTTGGACAGCTCCTGCGAATTTGAGGTAATTGACCTTCACGCCGTCATCGAGGTCGATTTCGAGGCGTTGTTGGGCGAGGGGGAGGATGACGTTGCGTTCCCAGTCCTGGCAGTCTTTGAGGTCTTTCCGCAGCTTCTCGGCTTCTTTGCGGGCGGCGTTCTTGTCTTTGGTGGCGGTCGCGGTGGCCTCGACGTGGACGAGGTGGTTGATGCGGGATTCCAGCTTCTTGAGGTAGTCGCGGAGGTATTTGTTGAGCAAGGTGTTGACGGTGTCCTTGGTGTAGCGGTGGAGATAGACGAGGGCGCAGAAGCCTTTCTTGGGGCTTTGGAAGAGCCAGTAGATGGGGCGCTTCTTGTAGGTCTGGAGGTGGTCCTTGTAGAAGTCGGTGAGGAAATACTTGTCCAGCGACTTACCGAGCGAGTCCTCGATGAAACGGAGGTTATGCTTGAGCGTGGCTTCGCCGAAGGTGGCGCGGAGGAAATCGCGGGTGCGGGCCACAATGTCGTCCTCGAACCACTCGCCATCGAGCACGGGGATGATGCCGTCCTCGTCGGGGGCGAAGGTGAGTTCGGCCAGGGGCTTCCCCACTTTTTCCAGAAACTCACGCAGGGTGTCGCCGGCGTTGGCGAGGATGAGGCCGGGGTGGTCGGGGGAATAGCGGCCCATCATGCAGCCGACGGCATAGGAGAGGAAGGCGGCCATGTCGCGGCGGGCCTCGGCGCGGGCGAGGGTGATTTGCGCCTCGGGCACTTCGGGCTG
>CAMBPV010000313.1 GCA_945869695.1 Prosthecobacter debontii | reverse complement strand
TCGGTGTAAAAGGTGGTGCCACTGCGATTCTGATCGAGGCGCATGAAGAGCTGATAATTGCTGTCGATCTGGCTAAGAGTGATGGGTGTGCGGCCGACCTCAACTCCGCCCTTGAGCAGAATCACCTCCGCACCTTCCGCCGTCACCGTCTGACCGACCTGATCCCGGACCATGCCGTAAAGGGTGTAGTAAGGCGCGGGTGGGAAGGCGCTGGCTGTTCCTACGATAAGCAGAAAACCAAACAGAGCCCGCCAATGACGAGATCCGCACAGGAGCAGAGAGTGAGTAGTGCTTTGAAAGATCATGCTTAACCTAACACTATCCCTCGCAACCACACCAACAGCCAAGTGACCAATCGGCCCAGATGAGTGACGAATCGGCCATTTCCGGGCGCGCCGACGTCCACGTCGGCATGGCGAATGGGAGGACAACGGGAAAGCCGTGAACGGCACCTCGCTGATACTTGATTCTCAAGCCGACGAGACGTCGGCGCTGCCGGAGACGTCGGTGCGCCCGGCGTCCATGCTTTTCATGCTGGCTTTCAGCCGCATCGCGGAGGCCCGCCCCAGCTGGAGCGAACATGTGGAGCTACGGAAACTTACTAAGGTCTCAATTCGCGATTTCCAGCGGACGGCCCGGATGCGTGCGAAGTGAATAATTTCTTTGCGCCCAGTCCTCACAAAGAGAGCGCCAGGCAGCAGCGCCTCCCAAGCTGCCATCGTTTGGCGGCACAGGCTCGGGTTCTCCTCATTCGCGAGATAGACCCGGGTGTAGTTTTGGAACGATTCGATCCAAAGGATTTCGTCGATTGGAATCCTTTCGATAAGCCCGGAAATCCCCATGCAATCGAGGATAGTCGGCCCCGGCGGGACGATGTCCGGCACGCCTCCCAGCAAGCGCTCGATGCTGAAGGCAAGCCGGTCGGGATCGACCGGTTTAAGCAGGTAATCCACCGCCCCGAAATGGAATGCCTTCAACGCATAATCTGGGTAGGCCGTGACAAAAACCGTGCGTATCGCCTTGTTCAGGTGCTGCTCCAATCCGAGTCCGCAGCCCCCCGGCATTTCCATGTCCAAAAACACCAGTTGCGGTGCCTGATCCTCCACGAATGCGGAGGCCTCGGCCACGCTGCCAACCTCACCGACGACCTCGATCTCGGGATGGGCGGTGAGCAGGACTCGCAGCCGCTGGCGAGCGGCGGGTTCGTCATCGACGATGAGGGTTTTCAGGAGCGAGTTCATCGATTAAGCGGAGTGAAGGAGATCTGCCTGGGCTAGCGAAAGAATCGGGATACGGATCATCACGACCACGGTTTGCGTTTTTTCGAGGACCTCGAGCGTGGCGGCTTCACCCAGCAGTAGAAAAAGCCTGCGCCGCAGGTTGGCGAGGCCGCTGCCTAAGGAATCGCCGCTGCCCGGGGGAACCCAGCACCCGGAATTGCCGACAGCAACCTGCAGCACGTCATTTTCGATCGCCGCCGTCACCTCGATGTGCATTGGCATTGCGCTGGTTTTCGGGCCGAACTTGAAGGCGTTTTCCAACAGCGGCTGCACCAGCATCGGCGGCACCAGAACCTGCAAGGCGGCGGGACTGGCCTCGATGAAACAATCGAGATTGCCGGTAAAGCGGGCGCGCTGGATCTCGAGGTAAGACTCAAGAGCGTCGAGTTCGCGCCCGAGAGGCTCTAGCGGCTTCGAGGTTGCCAGCGAATACCGCAGGTAGTCCGAGAGCATCTGCACGACCTCCTGGCCCGGCGACGCGGGATCGATCTTGTTCTGCACCAGAGTCAGGGCGTTGAAGAGGAAGTGCGGATTGAGCTGCGACTGGAGTTGCTTGAGCTCGCTCGAGCGGGTGGCCAGGCGGGCATCGGCAGCCTCCAATTTCAAGGCCTGATGGCTGAGCATGAAGCTGAGGCCAAAATAAGCGCTATTCCAAAGCGCCAGCGAGTAAAAGCGCGCCACGGTGATGCTCTTAAAGTTGGCAGAGGGAAGCTCCGGCGCGCCGTGACGAATCAGCTCCACCCACACCACCGAACTCGCTAGACACATTCCGACGTTGAGCAACAGAACGGAAGGCCACCTCACCCACCCCTTAGCACTAAGCATCCAAGGACTTTGATAGGCAAGATGCAGTAAGGCGGTCATCACAACTCCCGTGGCGATCCGCCCGAAGATGATCGGTGCCGCCCCGTGAACTTCAATGAAAGTCTCGACAATGACATTCAGCGAAAGCGTGCTGGCGAACCAGAAGAGCGCTTGGAAAATCCAAAAAAACCGACTGCTCAAGCACGTTGCTCGACTGCCAGGCGAGAGGGGGAGTCCATCGGCCCTCCAGGGTGAGGCGATTTCCAACATATGCTTGAAAGATGAATACGGCATGCGGAACGAACGGCGACAGGTTTATGAAAGCGACCAAGGCGAGTCGAGTGAAAAGTCCAAAGCCCTTCCATGCAGAAGCAAAATTACCACCGCAGTTCCATGCCAATACCGAGCAGGCGCGGCGGCGCGGCCTTGCCCGTGACGGGGAGACGGATGCTGGTGTTATCGGAACGAAACAATGCGTAGTCGTCATCGAGAAGGTTCGAGCCAAAGGCATACAGGCTGGCATGCTGCCAGGCATAACCGATGCGGGCGGACAACAGTTGGCGCGCCTCAAGCGTGGTCACTTGCGGACTGCCGACCTCACTGTAAGTGCTATCGGCATAGGAAAAGAGCGCAGAACCGAACCAACCGGTCGCGTGGCGGTAGTCGATCCCCAGCGAGGCGATCCATTCGGGCGCGTTGGGAAACGGCTGACCGGAGCGATCTACACCATTGAGCGAGAGTGAATCCAACTCAGTCCGCAGCCAGGCGAGCGCGCTGGTCAGGGTCAAGCCCTTGGCAGGCTGCCAGCGGGCTTCCAACTCCGCCCCTTGGCGACTGGCGGTAGCGGCATTATCAATGAGGGTATCAATGCGGGGGAAGCCACCCGGCACATTGACCGGAACTTGCTGATCGTCGATCCGCGAATCAAACAGCGCGGCATTGACTTGGAGTGTCTCAGTGACGGCAAGCCGGGTAAAGAGCTCCATATCCCATGAATATTCAGGATCGTAATCCTGGGTAAGCCCCAGCGACGGCGCGTAACTCGTCCCACCACCGCGGCACCCCCGCGCCAGTTGAAACCCGAGCACACGGTCCGGCTGCGGTCGCCATGACAAGCCCAGCTGGGGCAGCCAATCTGTCGCCGCCGTCACATTGGAGGTCGCTGGCGGCGCACGCAAACCGAAGACCGACGTGTAATCAAATTTGCAGTTCTCGTGATTGAGACGCAGCCCGCCTGTGAGGTGAAAGTGCTCGATGAACTCCCAATCACCATGGCCATAGAGCGCGGCGATATCGACGGTTTCAGAACCCTCATTTTCAAACCGGCTGCCGATGGGAAAGGGCGCGAACCCGACCCCCGCGCTGCCGAACTCGTATTCGCTGTGTTCGGCGTAAGCTCC
>CAMBPV010000312.1 GCA_945869695.1 Prosthecobacter debontii | reverse complement strand
CGGCCAACTCCCTGACGGCCGCGCCTTCAAGGACAGCCTTGAACTCCGCCAACTCCTCGTCACCGACCTCGACAAATTCGCCACCGCCCTCACCGAAAAACTGGCCACCTACGCCCTCCGCCGCGCCATGACTTTTGGCGATCGCGAAGCCCTCAAGCAAATCGCCGAAGAGGTGAAGAAGGGTGATTATCAGCTCATGAAGCTCATCGAAAATCTGATTGCCTCACCACTCTTTTTGAAACGCTAATCCAACCACCTCATGAACATCCAATCCCAACGCTGGCTCCTTGATCGCCGTCACTTCCTGCGCGGCCTCGGCACCACGATGGCGCTGCCTTTGCTCGATGCGATGACGCCCCTGCGTGTGAAAGCCGCAACGGCCGCGAGCAAGCCACGGCGCAGTGTTTTCGTCTATGTGCCGAATGGCGTGAACGGCATGACCTGGCAGTGCAAAACGGCCAGGCGTGATTACGAGCTGTCGGAGTCGCTCAAGCCGCTGGCGAAGCACAAGGGCGACTTCACCGTCTTCAGCGGCCTGCATCATCCGAACGGCCTCGGGCAGGCGCATGTCTGCGCGGATACTTGGCTCACCGGCGCGAAGATTGATGCTCAAGGCGGCCGCAAATACGAAAACACCATCTCCTGCGACCAGATGATGGCCGAGGTCGTCGGGCAAAACACGCGCTTCTCCTCGCTGGAGCTTTCGATTTCCTCCGGCACCGGCCAGCCCTTCAACAGCTCCACGCTCGCCTTCTCCCGCGATGGCGTGCCGCTACCTGCGGAGGACAATCCGAAGCAAATCTTCAACCGCCTCTTTGGCGAGGAGCCCGGCGGCATCGCCGCTCAACGTGCGCGGCTCACCAAGCGCCGCAGCGTGCTCGATTCCGTCATGGACGAGGCCAAGATGCTGCGTCGCGACCTCGGCAACGACGACCGCACCAAGCTCGACGAATACCTGCACGCCGTGCGCGATGTGGAGCAGCGTGCCGAGCGGCTCGACGCCTGGCTCGACATTCCCAAGCCCGTCGTCGATCCCAAACTTGCCGCGCCCTTTCAGCGCGATGTGCCCAAGGCGCAGGCCGGTGAGTATTGGCGCACCATGTTTGACCTCATGGTGCTTGCTCTGCGCACTGACATGACCCGCGTCATCACCTACATGAACGGCAGCGAGGGCAACGGGCTCGCCATTCCCGAGATCGGCATCACGCAGGCCCGCCACAACCTCTCCCACCACAACGGCGACCCCGTCGTGCTGGAGCGACTCGCCAAAAGCGATGCCTTCATCATGCAGCAGTTCGCCCACTTCCTCGACGAGCTGAGCACCATCAAAGACGGCGACGAGCCTTTGCTCGACCGCACCATGATCCTCTTCGGCAGCGGCATGAGCTACGGCCACAGCCACTGCAACAGCAACCTCCCCATCCTCCTCGCTGGCGGCAAAGGCCTCGGCCTCAAGCACGGCCAGCACCTCGACTACAACCGCCCGCATCTCAAAGAAGACTACAGCCTCAGCTACGACGAGTGGCGCAGCCTCTGCGGCAAGCCCAAAGATGACAAAGCTCGCCTCAGCAACGTCTTCGTGACCATGCTCCAAAAGATGGAGATCAACGCCGAACAGTTCGTCGATAGCCTTGGCCCTGTAAGCGAAGTTATTTGATGATCCAGCTCCATGGATCCCGCATTTGCGGTCAGCCCTCTGAAATACTCCCACCTCATGCATCCTTCTTCCACCCCCATTCTTCTGCCCATTTGTCTGGCCCTCCTCACCACCACCGTCTTCGCCCTTGATCCGCACGTGGAGGCTGTCACCCGCACCGTCGAGTCGGCGAAAGGCAAGGTCGAGAAGACTGAAGACGGTCAGAGTTTGAAACTCGTCGATCTCGCCGTGCCGAACGCAGGTCCTCATGACCACCGCAAAGATGATCCGTATGACGCCGACTTTTTCGAGCACCTCAGCCACGTCATCACGCTCGAATCCCTGAACGTCATCTCGACAAAAGCAAATGACGAATGGATCGCGCCACTCGGCAAGCTTACGAACCTCAAAACGCTGCGCTTCACCAACAACGGCAAACTCACTGATGCCGGCATGGCGACCTTTGCCGGGCTGAAAAACCTCGAAACCTTCTCCTTCGTCGGCACCGCCATCACCGGCAAAGCCTACGCTCAATGCGCGGACTGGTCCAAAGTCATCAAGGTAAGCCATCGCGGCAGCAGCATCGACGACGAAGGCCTCAAGCAGCTCTGCGAACATTTGCCGAACCTCGAAAGCATCAGCCTCGCCCATGCGAAGTTCACCGATGCGGGCGCTGTCCACCTCGCCACTCTCACGAAGCTCAAAGGCCTGGAACTCGGCACCTCCAAGGCCACACCGCAGGCATTGATTCATATCACCAAGCTTCCTCTGGAGTCGCTGCAACTTGGCGAAGGCTTTGAGTCGGTGGAATGCATCCCATTGATCAAAGGCATCGCCACGCTGCGTCGCCTGACACTGACCAACACCACGAAACTGACTGATGCCGAACTGAAAATCGTCGCCATCCTCACGCAGCTCGAACACCTCGAACTTGGTAAGGTGCCGTTGCCAGATGAGCGCCTCGCCATGCTCGCTGAATTCGCTTTCCTCAAATCGATGCGTCTTGTGCCGCTGAAAGAACCGTTCAGCGACGAAATGCAGGCAAAGATCAAAGCGCTGCTGCCCAAGACGGCACTCACCTTCAAGTGATCTCCTGCCTACTCATGCGTCTTCTCAGTTTTCTTTTGTTTCTCAGTTGGCCTCTTCATGGGGCCGACCTCTCCTTCCCGAAACTTGCCGATGCCAAGCGCATCCCTGGCGAACTCGTCAGCGCCGACTTCGTGCATCGCAGCGGTCAGTTTCGCACGGAAGGAGGCGAGCTGATCGCCTTCACACTGCCACCCTACGGCATCATGAAGCATCATGGGACCGAGTCCGACCTGCGGGATGTCCCGCTCGGCTCCAAGATGGACTTTCTCATGCTGCCAGGCGGCAAGCTGCTCACCACCGACGACCATCAGTCGCCCGATCCGGCGCAGCAGAAAAAGTTCCGCGACTTCACCGAGAAACGCGGCGTGGCCGGGTGGATCGACAAGACGGAGGCGAAGACCGTCACCGTGACTCTTTTCAGCGGCGATCCCGCCTTTTTCGAAGCCGCGTATGGCCCGCTGCTCGCCAAAGGCAAGACCACCAAGACCTGCGTCGCGAATGACGAGCTGCGCACCTGGAACCCCGGTGTCGATGGCGAGGGCGGCTCCATTCAGGAGATGAAAAAACTCTCCAGCGATCGAGTCGGCCACAGCAGCTACCAGATCACCGTCAGCGTGTCGAACATGCTCGAAGGCTTCCGCCGAGGCCGCGTGGTGCGCCTCTTCCTGCAAGGCTGGAAGGTGCAAGACCAGTTCTATGGCGAGAGCCTCATGGGCTACGGCTTCGGCCGCATGCAGAACAGCGAACTGGTCGAAAACGTCTCCAA
>CAMBPV010000311.1 GCA_945869695.1 Prosthecobacter debontii | reverse complement strand
TTTGCCGATCAGAATCCGAAATGGAATGGTGTCAAAGGCAGCGCCGGTCATGTTTATGAATGGGACCGCGACAGCACCTACATCCAGGAGCCACCGTTCTTTGACAGCTTCAGCATGACTCCGCGTGACATCACCGAGATCCACGGCGCACGTCCGCTCGGCATCTTTGGTGATAGCGTCACGACGGACCACATCAGCCCCGCGGGCAACATCAAGAAAAACAGCCCCGCTGGTGCCTACCTTGTCGAGAACAAGGTCACTCAGGCCGACTTCAATAGCTACGGCAGCCGCCGTGGCAATGACCGGGTCATGACGCGCGGCACGTTTGCTAACGTTCGGATCAAAAACCTCATGGTTCCTGGCATCGAAGGCGGAGTGACCAAGTCTGACGGAGAAACGGTCGCCATTTACGATGCCGCCGCGAAAAATCTGGCCAGCAACACCCCGACGATCATTCTCGGCGGTGAAGACTACGGCATGGGTAGCTCCCGTGACTGGGCCGCCAAGGGCACCAACCTTCTCGGTGTTAAAGCCGTGATCACCAAGTCCTTCGAGCGCATTCACCGCAGCAACCTCGTGGGCATGGGCGTTCTCCCCTGCAATTTCAAGGACAAAGCTGACTACGATAAGGTGAAGGGACTCGGCGATGCTACCTTTGACCTCATCGGCATCAGCAATGACCTGAAGCCCATGAGCGAGGCCACCCTCGTGGTGAAACCTGCCAGCGGTGCCGCCTTCAACGTGCCGGTCATTGTCCGCATCGACACCCCGATCGAGATCGATTACTACCGAGCCGGAGGCATCCTGCCCTACGTGCTCGCGCAGATCTTGAAGGCGACTGCCTAGTCGACGCAAGGGCCGAACGGATTCCGAATCACTCTCAGGTCGAGCCATCAGACTTTAGGTCTGATGGTTCTCGACACCTCGGGGCAAAACTGATAATGTCATTACATTGTGTTTTTTGTCCGAGGGAAAAGTGCTGTCCTGAGCAGCGATCGGAAGCGTGGTGTGGCGATCGTTTTGGTCCTCAGTGCGCTCGCTCTGCTTTCGTTCATGGTGGTGGCGATTCTCTCGATGGCGCGGACAGAAGACCGCTCGGCCAAGGCTTCGGCTGAGATCATTGATGTGCGAGGTTTGGCAGAGCTGCCAACGCGGTTAGTCATCGCTCAAATCCGGCGCGCCACGGCGAATCTGGGAACCCAGTTCACCTGGGCTTCCCAGCCAGGGATGATCCGCGTGTATTCCAATACAGGCGGCGACGGGCAATCGAGAGCCCCCCTTTTTGAGGCCTTCAAACTTTACTCGTCAGATCGCATGGCGCTTCAGGGTTCCGAGTTTCAACCCCTTAGAGAGCCGGAAAAGCTCAGAGGCTGGGAGCAACTGCCGTCGATCTTTACAGATTTGAACTCGCCGATTCCGGTGCGCCCCATCCAGAGGGTGGGCGGATCAGCTCCCAATGCCACGGAGAATGATGTGCAGCTCATTTATCCGATTCTGGACCCGGAAGCGCTGGGTCTGGTGGACGGTTTTGAGATCAATCAAGAAACCGTCCCGAGCGCCACTGAAAATCAGCCGGTGCCGATGCCTGCAGCGTGGCTTTATGTTTTGCGTGATGGCCAAGTCATCTCTCCGGTGAATGGAGACGCTCAAAAGGCATCCTTCCGTGCGGGTCAGGCGACGGTGACCAATCCCATCGTGGGACGCATTGCTTTTTGGACGGACGATGAAAGCTGCAAGCTCAACCTGAATACCGCCAGCGAGCCTGCGCCATGGGATGCACCGCGCGCCAACAGTCGCACGGATCATTCTCACGCCGAATACCAACCCGCGCGAAACGAATACCACCGTCAGTCCGGACATCCCGCTTTCACGGCGCTAAGTCCCGTTTTTCGCAGTTTCGGAAAAGGGGTTGGCAGCGGAACGGCGATGAATGCGCTCGAGCCCGTTCCTGAACCGGCGGGCATCGCTAACATCGGTCAATTTGCCAACCATTCGGGCAGTGACGCCGAGCGATACAAGGATTACTTGGAGTCGAATCATCAGCTATTACCCCGCACGGCTGACCGCACAACAGGGCAGGCCCAAGATAGGGGGTCAAGCCACGGCACCCGCACGCCGATCGATCCGGAGAGGCTGAAGGGTGATCGTTTATTCTCCTCCATCGATGAGTTGCTCTTTGATTCGATGCGTCAGCCTCAGGTCGTGACGGGAGATGGCTTGGCCGGTGGCATCACGCTGAAACCGGAAGATGTGAGGCGTGTCCGGTTTTTCCTCACCACTCGGAATTCGGCACCGGAATTGAATCCCTTTAATCGGCCCAAGATCTCGCTTTGGCCGGTGCAGCGTTTGGATGCACTCCGCTCAGAGCTGGATAAACGGATGTGCATCGCGGGAACCTTTGCCGGGCATGCCTATTACTGGCAGAGGGACAGTGTCTGGAGCGGTGAAAACAGTCCCGGCTCTTCGCAAAGTAGCCGGGATGATGCGGCCTTACCTCGCAACCAGCAACTCATGGGATACCTCCAGGAACTCTCTGACTTGCCCATTCCGGGCTACGGGACCAGTTTCCTATCGAAGTATGGAGAGCAAAATCGAGATCACCTGCTGCTCTCGATGTTCGATCTGGTGCGGAGTGGTGTGAACATCGAGAATCAACGTGAGCAGGATGCGAATACCCGTTTTCAATACCTGCCGCCCAGCATCCGAACAGGAACCGTGCCGGCCACGGGTGAATACTCAGCTGTGCCCCTGGCGATGGCGAGCGGTGACAATGGCCCTGTGAAAAGTTACGGCAAGTTCCCCACCGTTACCGAATTTGCGATCGTGCTCGTGGCGACTGACGCGGAAAAGAATCCGATCGGCAGTGGCCCCTACGTCGTGGACCCGAGCGATTCAGAGCTCGCAGCGAAAACCACCAAAGTGCGCGCCTTTATCATCCTGGAGCCCTTTCTGCCAACCGTGGGTCAGCCCGCATCTTCTCCAGCCGTGCGCTACCGGATCAGAGGATTGGAAACTTTAACATTAGGCGGTGTCCCTCTCGGCTTCCCCGCCGCAGGAGCCAATGGCCCGCTTACGAATCGATGCACCTACTCCGCCTCGACTGTGTCAGGCACCGGGCAGCTCGGCGGCAATGCATCGGCCTTCAATGGACTGGCCTCTCAGTTTCTGACAGCCGAAGGAAATGCCAAGTCAATGGGCAATGAGGAGGACAACCAGTTTCCCTTTGTCAGTGCTGAGATCACCCTCAGCCCCGCAGCAGAGGGGGATCAAAAGAAACAGCTGGTCGGTGGTGCCTTGACCTTGGAGATTCATCCAGGGATCGGTCCTGTCGATGATGATGCCCCTCTTCAAAAAATAGAGCTCACCTTCCCCACCGTGGAGGTGCCCGTGCCACGCATGAAGCTGCCTGTGGTCGAGGGAGAAGGAGATTTGAGGCTCATTTCTCCTCGTTTTGCACTCAAGGCTGAAGCAGGACAGTTGCGGCAGGAATTGATCGTCAAAGGCGACGTTGTGCG
>CAMBPV010000310.1 GCA_945869695.1 Prosthecobacter debontii | reverse complement strand
AGGACTTCATCGACTATGAGAATCTCAGGCTCGAGGTGAGCAGCCACGGCGAAAGCGAGGCGCACGTACATGCCACTGCTGTAGCGTTTGACGGGAGTGTCCAAAAATGGATCGATCTCAGCAAAAGCGACGATCTCGTCGAATCGCGCTGCGATCTCTTTCTTTTTCATTCCCATCATGGCCCCATTGAGGAAAATATTCTCCCGACCGGTGAGTTCGGGGTGAAAGCCGGTGCCAACTTCAAGCAGAGAGGAGACGCGCCCCCGCAAACGGATGCGTCCCTGGGTGGGTTCTGTGATACGGGAAAGGATTTTGAGAAGAGTGGACTTACCTGCACCATTGCGTCCAATGATGCCAAGGACCTCTCCGGATTGAACCTCGAAGCTCACGTTTTTGAGTGCCCAAAAATCTTCGGTTCGAGAGTTTGGATCTTGATTTGAACTCCGAACCCGACTTCTAACCCAATCCTGTAACGACTCTCGAAGGGTCCGGTAGGAACGGTGCTCGGAACGCTGCAACTGATAGCGTTTACCGAGTCCCTCGACCTTGATGACAGGGGCGGTCAAAACGGAGGGTGGGGGGTGCTGATGGACTTTACCTGGGCCAATGCCTTCCGGCCCAGGCGCTCACCTTCAAGCGTGGCGAGTCGGCGGGAACGCTCAAACCCGGGCAAGCGGAGCCAATGTCTCAAGACGCGCAGCCAGTGAGGTAGCGGTGAAGGTTTCCCGTAAGAGAAGTCTGGGTGGAGTGAGGCGAGCACTTCTCGAGAGGCGGCCATCTGAGTCATCAGTCTCAGAAGATAAGGAGCCTCCAACCGAAAGGGTGGCACCACATGAGTCAATTTGAGAGAAGTGAAACGTGCAGTGACGTAGTTTAACTCGAAGGCGCACAAGGCGATGTCGTGATCATCCGAGGACATCAAGATCCCTCCTTTGCGCCCGAGCAACCTCCGCGCCGGGTTTTCTTCACAAAGACGCGTGTAATCTTGCATCAAACTCTGCCGCACACACATTCCGGCTCCTATCGGAAGGACGAGGTCAGGTGTCCAATGAGTCGAGATTTCGTCAGACTCGAATTCTGCGACTGCCAAGAGACACCAATAGGCGCGGGTCCAGTCAGGAGGGGGAGTTGAAAACTCAGGGACGCTCTGTCCCGACCAGACGCCGACTCGGGGATACTCTGCGAAGATGCGCACGGCGTCATCAAGAAAGGTGGGGCACAATAGGTTGTCATCATCAACGAAAACGATGAGGGGGGATGTTGATTCACGCGTGCCGCAGATTCGAGCGGCAAGGTGTCCAGGGGTCATTTCTCTCACGAAGCGCGACTGAGTGTGCCAAGTGAGATCGACCCACGTCGAGACCGGCGGAGACGAACCATTGTCCACGACGATGAGCTCCCAATCGGACACCGGCAATGTCTGGGCCTGGAGGGCGGAGAGAACACGCGGGAAAGTCGTAACGGACGGATTGAGTGTGCAAATGACGACGGAGCAGGATGGCACGGACGGGATTGGTTTTTCGGTCAAGCCTGCAAACAGGAGACGCAGCTTTCCTGGATGGCGCGCGTGCGAGCGGCAACGTGCGTCCATGAAAGGGTTTCAGCATGGGATCGTGCCGCATTTCTCATCGACCGTTGAAGAGAAAGGTCCGCTGAAAAACGGATGATTGCGTCGCGGATCAAATTTTCACCTCCAGCAGGGCCCAAAATGGCGCAACTCTCATTGAGATATTCGGGGACGCCGCCCACTCGATTCGCAATCACAGGCGTGCCACAGGCGAGGGCTTCAACCAGAACGTTGTTAGCTGTGGCTGATTTCGTCAGGTGTAAAAGGGCATCGGCATTTTGATAGGCGCGAAGAAGCGCTTCATCAGAGATTCGGGTTTCGAATTGGACGCCGTTGAGATGGCCAAAACGGGCGGCTTCATGTTCAGGTCCTATGATCCTGAATCGGATCGTTGGGTGGCCCTCGAAGTGGGAAGCGAGTTGTTTGAGCATTCCGAAGTCACGCCCGGTCTGCCCAACGGAAAGAAATTGGGTTTTGGCCGAGGATTCCGTCCTTTCGATGGGTTTGAAATACTCGGTGTCCACGCCGTGAAGGATGACATGCAAACGTTCACCTGGAATGCCTTGGGACAGGAACCACTCTTTCTGGGTCTCACTCATCAGAATGAAGGCGCGCAACCGGTGAAGTCGTTTTTTGTGCCGAAAAATCTGATCCAACTGCTCAGGAGGATGGTGAAAGGTGCCGATGAGAGGGTTTTGTGAATGGGTGAGCAGGACATCGAGAAATCCGATGTCGCGATCACACCAGAGGAGGTGGACGGGCCCGGAAAATCCGGCGCGGCAGCGGGCCCAGACCTCCCGCTCCATTTTGGCTGAGCCCCCGGTGTACCATCTCGAAAGAGAAAAGCGGCGGAGCAATCGGGTGACAAGGAGGGAGGCACCGCCCGACGGATCCCCCCGATGAGTGACGACCCGCGGTGCGTCCAGATAGTCTGCCAAAACATGATAGCCGGACCTTTGAGCGAGAAAATCATCCTGAGACCAAGCGAGGAGAGGGGTCATGTTCAGCTCGCAAAAACGAAGATGTCGTCCTTTAAGTCAGGCTTTACCGCATACATCAGATTGACGAGAGCCCGCCGGAGGTGATTCGGGTGTGCAGGCGCGACGAAATGTCGGAAGTCGAGATCGATTTGAGTGAACCCACCGCCCAGCAAGAGTTCCCGAAACTCGGAATCCACCCACTCCCGCCAATGCCAATTATCATCCTAGGGGGCTGCAATCCACCTGCTGACACACTCACGAATGGGGAGTCCGCGCATGAGTTGAAGGCGCCTCTTGGCTGATGCTTGATTCGGAACGGTGAGAAAGGCAAAGCCAGTCGGCTTCACGACGCGGCGCATTTCGCGGATTAAACGCACGGTGTTGAAGGGCAAATGCTCCAGCATCTCACAGCAGATGAGTGCATCAAAGCTGGCGTCTGCATAGGGTAGCCCCACCGAAACATCATCGATCGTTTGGGTCTCGACGCCTTCGATTTGATATCGTGCCTGCAAGGCGGGGATGTTCATCATGCGGCCGACATCCTGGGCGGTGACTTTTGCCCCTCCCCTCGCCAGAGCTGATGAGACCACTCCATAATAAGCTCCCATCTCGAGTACCCTTGGGTTGATGAGACCCAACTCTTCAAACTTAGCGCCCAGTCGATCAACGCTGTCCACATGGGTGCCGCCCAAGATTTTAAGGTAGTCCACCTCTGCTTCAGCTCCGCCCGCTTCGTTTTGGGTGACGGGATTGGCGATGAACTCGGAGAGCGTCGATTCGGCTAGGCGTCTCCAAGTTTGCATCAATTCGGATATTTTGATTGAGTCTGGGGAGGTCGTTCAAGGCAAGTGCCTTAGATCACATCCGCAAACGTCTTCTCGGTGCGGCGGAAGTACCAGATTCCGAGGGCGAGCATCAGCAGACTGAGACCGGTGGAGAGGATGAAGCTCTCCCAGTGCATCTCCGTGGTGCCG
>CAMBPV010000309.1 GCA_945869695.1 Prosthecobacter debontii | reverse complement strand
CGGACAACGCGTGCCCTGCTTCATCCGCTGGCCTGGAAAACTCGAGGCCGGCAAGCGTGTGTCCCAGATCGCCCAGCATGTCGATGTGCTGCCAACCCTGCTCGATCTCGTCGGCGTGCCCTTGCCTGCGACGCCACCGCTCGACGGTCGAAGCCTCGCGCCTCTACTGAAGGGCGCGAAGGTCACCTGGCCAGAGCGACTGCTCTTCGAGGTCACCGGTCGCGGTGGCAAGGACGGCACCCTCATCCCGAAGTATCCCGGCACCGTGCGCAGCGACACGCATCGCTGGGTTCGTGATAACAAGCAGGAGATGCTCTTCGACCTGCGCAGTGATCCCGGCGAAAAAAACAACCTCGCCACGCAGCAGCCGGAGATCGCCGCGACACTTTCCAAGGCCTACGACGCCTGGTTCGCCGACGCCATCGCCTCAACGCAGGGCAAAGTGCAGCGCTTTCCCATCACCCTCGGCGAAGGAACCGAGTTGCTCGCCCCTTTTGCCACAGTCGGAGGCGGAGCGAAGTTCTTCGGGCAGGGTTGGGACAACGACTGGGCCGTCTTTCCCACACCCACTGCCACCATCACATGGAATCTGGAAGTGCCGCAGGCCGGAACGTATGAAGTCACCGCGCTCCACACCGCCCAAGAGCCGGGAGGAAAGATCAAAGTCACAGCCTGTGAGCAGTTTGTCGAAACCACCGTCGCCGCCGCACACAACCCGCCAGAAATCCCGCGCCGCGATCTCGTGCCGCGCTGGGAGGTGCCAGACAAGGTCTTTGCGCCACTGAAGCTCGGCACGCTCCAGGTTTCCGGCGGCTTGCAAAGACTCCAGATCAGCGCCGCACCGGGAATCGAGATCCAATCGCTGCGCCTGAAGCGAGCCTATGATCCAGATGCGAACCTCGCTGCGAGGGTTTCCACCACGCCGACACCTCGGCTAGAGCCCGCAGCCTGGATGGAGAAGGTGGACCGCCACGTCGCCCTCGCGAAGCGGGGCGGATGGGAAGTCGTACTGGTGGGCGATTCCATCACCGACGGCTGGAGGAGCGTGGGAAAGAAAGCCTGGGAAACGGTTTATCCCGCGCATGAGCCGCTCAATCTCGGCGTCATCGCCGACAAGACCGAGAATGTGCTTTGGCGTCTCGATCATGGACAGCTCGAAGGCTATCATCCGAAGGTCTTCGTGGTGATGATCGGCACCAACAATGTGGGTCATCGTCCTCCCCACCTCGAATCGGCCGAAGACACCATCGCCGGGGTCAAGGCCATCGTTGATCGGATCACCCGCGCGGCGCCGGAGGCGAAAGTGATCCTGATGGGGATCCTGCCGCGAGGGGCCTCACAGGAAGACGACCGGCGGCAGCGCATCGCGGCGCTGAATCCGCAACTCCGCATGCTCGCCGACGAACAGCGGATTCATTGGCTCGACCTGTGGAGCGAGTTTCTGCAAGCCGATGGCACCTTGGTTCCCGGTCTGATCGCTCCGGATCTCCTGCATCTCACGGAAAAGGGTTACGAAGTCTGGGCGCGTGCCATGCAGCCGCTCATGTTCCGTCTCCTGAGTGACCAACCGACAAGCGATCTCCGCCTGCCCTCAATCTTTTCCGACCACATGGTGCTCCAGTGCGATCAATCGGTGCCCGTTTGGGGCTGGGCGGAGGCAGGAGCAAAAGTCACCGTCGAATTCGCCGGACAGAGCAAGACCGCGACGGCAGATGCGCATGGCAAATGGACGCTGAAGCTCGATCCCCTCCCCGCCAGCACCGAATCGCGGGAGATGCAGATCCGCACCGGGGGCAGCAAATCCCGAGTGATTCGCGACGTGCTTGTGGGCGAGGTGTGGGCGGGTGGCGGGCAGTCGAACATGGAGTTCGACATGAAAGCGATCACGAGCGCGGCGGCCGAGATCGAAGTCTCGGCGAATCCGACGCTGCGACAGTTTCATGTGCTGAAGAATCCTGCAGCCAGGACACCCGTGGACGATGTGCAGGGCTACTGGACGATGGCGCGACCGGGCACCACAGAGGATTTCATCGCGGCAGGCTACTACTTCGCGAAAAGCATCCAGCGTGAGCTGAAGACGCCTGTCGGCCTCATCAAAGTGTGCTGGGGTGGCTCGAAGGTGGAGCCGTGGATCAGTCCGGCCTCGCTCGCGAGCGTGCCGGAGCTGGCCTCAGGCGCCAAGAACCTGGATGCGATGAGCGAGCGCAACAAAAGCGCCTTTCGCGAGTGGTTGAAGCGGACCCAACGCGAGGACCGCAACTCGGGCGATGTGTCGCGATTCCTCAGCGGGCCAGTTTCGAAAGACAACGGCTGGGTGGCGGTGAAAGACAGTGGCCCAGTGTCCGATCCTTCGTTGCCGAAGTTCGGCACCTTCTGGTTTCGCAAAGAGGTCTCCTTGAGCGCACGGCAGACCGGCGCGGCGCAGGTCTTGCAGTTCGGTCCCACGGCGCAGTTTGATCAAGTGTATTGGAACGGAACCCTTATCGGCGAGCGCAGCGTGGATAACTTCACCGGCCTCATCAGCGTGCGTCATTACCTGATTCCGCCCACGCTTTTGAAGGAAGGATTGAACCAGCTCGCCGTGCGCCTCTTTGCTCCGTCCGAGCCTCCGGGATTCAGTTGGTTCCCCAGCGTGGGCACCAGGAAGATGCTCGGTGGCTGGATGGCAAAGGCGGAATATGCGCTGCCGCCGCTCGATGCCGCCGCGAAGAAAACGGTGCCGCCGCTCACCGGCCAGCACGTGCTGCCCGGCAGGCTTTTCAATGGCATGGTGCATCCCATCCTGCCCTATGCCATTCGCGGTGTGCTCTGGTATCAGGGCGAGTCAAACACGGGCAACGCCAGCCTTTACCGCACCTCGTTTCCTTTGCTCATCCAAGACTGGCGACAGCACTGGCGGCAGGGCGATTTCCCCTTCTACTTCTGCCAACTCGCCAACTACCGCGCGAAGACAACCCAGCCCGGCGAAAGCGTATGGGCGGAGCTCCGCGAGGCGCAGGCGAAGACGCTCTCCGTGCCGAACACCGGCATGGCCGTGCTCATCGACACCGGCGAATCCGAGGACATCCATCCGCAAAGCAAGCAAGTCGCTGGTGAACGCCTCGCCAAGATCGCGCTCGCGAAAACCTATGGCCGCGATGTCGTGCATTCGGGTCCGCTTTACACGTCGATGAGGATCGAAGGCAGCGCTATCCGGCTGAGCTTTGATCACCTCGGCGGCGGACTCGTCGCCAAGGAAGTGCCCGCGACCTACGACGTGATGCGCAAGGCCGGCAAAACAGCGCCGCTCGTGCGCAACAGTCCGCAAAGCCAACTCGAAGGCTTCGCCATCTGCGGTGCCGACAAGCACTGGGTCTGGGCCGATGCGAAAATCGACGGCGACACCGTGCTCGTCTCGTCAAAGCAAGTGCCCTCGCCCATCGCCGTGCGTTATGCGTGGTCCGACAATCCAACGTGCAATCTCTACAACCAAGCCGGCCTGCCCGCCTCGCCCTTCCGCACGGATGATTTTCCCGGCACCACCGA
>CAMBPV010000308.1 GCA_945869695.1 Prosthecobacter debontii | reverse complement strand
TTCTGAATGCACCTGGGAAATGATCGCCACCACCTTCACACCGCGACGTTGAAACTCTTCGGCCATCTCGACAGGCACGACATTGCAACCACCCGAAGACACCACCAACGCACTGTCGCCAGCCTTCAGATCAAAATTCCGCAAAATGCGTGCCGCGAAGCCACTCACATTTTCGAGAAACATCGCCTGTCGCTGCCCATTGGCCCCGACCACAAGATTGTGAAACGTCAGACTCAGCTCAACGATCGGATTGAACCCCGGAAACGAACCATACCGCGGCCACATTTCCTCCACCAAAATGCGACTGTGTCCCGATCCAAACACATGCACCATTTGTCCTGCGAGGATGGTCTGAGCAAAGAGATCCGCGGTTTGCTGGATCTGCGGAAGTTGGGCGCGGACGCAGTCGATGAGGGTCTCGCTAGCGTTGAGATATTGGAGGGCTGGAGTCATGGGAAAGATTATTTTGAACCGCTAATTTGACGCTGATAAGGCGCGAATAACAGATTCTTTAATTAGCGTTAGGTTAGCGTCAAATTAGCGGTTAGAAAGGTTAGAAACACATCCAAACGCTCCCGCCCATTCGCCCGCCGATGCCAACGCAAGACGCACGCGGTGCCCACCAGGACGCCATTCGAATTCATCGAGATAGCTTTGCAGCGGCTGCATCAACTGCTCACAAGCCCCAGAGGCGATGCCGCCGCCGAGGATGATCAGCTCAGGATCGAGGACGTTGATGAGGGAAGAAAGGCCAATGGCCAAATAACGCACGGACTCCAGCCATAGAGCTTTGGCCTCCACATCACCCGCCGAGGCAGCAGCGAGCAAGGTAAGCGTGTTTTCATAACGGCCCTGACCACGCTCCTGCAATGTTTGGTTACCCAAAAAAGACTCGAGGCTGCCGGGTGTATTGAAGATATCTTTCGGCGCACCGGCCTCGACCGTGATATGTCCGAGGTGACCTCCGCGTCCGATCGCTCCTTTCAGTAAGCGCCCATCGCTGAGCACCGCTCCACCGACACCAGTGCCCAGGGTGATCATGAACACATCTCGGCAGCCTTTGGCCGCACCGATCCAGACTTCGCCGAGAAGCGCCGCATGGGCATCATTGAGCACCTGCACCTCACGTTCGAGAAAGCTCGGCCAATCCAGTTTTTCCAGTCCCCGCATCCGCCCCGGCATCCAGTCGATGCAGCGACCCTTTGGATGGGCCAATCCCGGCGCAGACAAGCCCACACGAAGCTTCCCCTGCCCTGCCTTGGTCTCCAGCTCATGGACGATCTCCCGCACTGTATGTGCAAAGCGCGGCACATCACCGACAAACTCGCCATCCAGCGTCGGTCTAGAAACACTGGCCAGCATCTCACCCGAAATGCAGTCAATCAGCGCCGCCTTAATGTTCGTCCCGCCGAGATCAATACCGATCGCCGTCATCGTTTCATCCTTCCTTCCGAAACCGTCCAGCCACCGTCGACGGCGAGCACTTGACCGGTGATAAAATTTGCCGCGCGGGAAAGCAGGAAAAGAGCAGCGCCATCCACATCTTGCGGAGCACCGACTCGACCGCCATCCAGGGGCTGTTTGGCGGCGATGAAGCGCTGGATGTCCTCGTTGCCGACGGCACGCAGAGACATCGGTGTTTCAACCAATGCGGGAGCGATGACGTTCACACGGATGTTTTGCGGTGCGTAATAGCTGGCGATGGATTTGCTAAACCCGATGATGCCCGCTTTGGCAGCGGCATACGCATGACTGGCAAAAAACTCAGGGGATGGCGACCAACCGAGCACGCTGCCCATATTCAGGATTGCACCTCCACCACCCTGATTCATGAATTGCTTCACCGCTGCGCGATTGGAAAGAAGGATCGAGTTTAAATTCAGATCCAGGGTGTAACGCAGCCCCTCATCGGTCAGCTCATGCAGCGGCCCGTCACCGCGTGAGCGGCCACTGCCGCCAGCCACATGGTAGAGCGCATCCAAACGTCCAAATGCTTCAACCGCCAAGGCAACCACACGCTCAGCCGTCTCTGGCTGAGCCGCATCCCCGGCAAAACCGCGTGCATGGTCACCCAGCAGATTCAAAGCGGCCTGAACATTGGCTTCGGATCGGCTCGACACCACCACCCGCGCCCCATTGGCCACCAGAGCTTGAGCTGCCGAGAAGCCCAACCCCGTGGTTCCGCCCATGACGACCACCACCAGACCATCAACATCGTATCGTGCATTCATTGTCCCCTCATGATGAAAAGCCCCCGTCTTCTCACAATCCCAAACTGTCGATGACAAGTTCAGCGGCGGGATAGAGCAAGGCGAGCTTCAGGGATAAATGGCCAAGGCAAGTTGATCGTAGACGAGAACGCGACGCGGCAGTTCATTTAAAGGAAAACAGAAAGACAGGATTTACAGGTCAGATTCTTTTTCTGTTAATCCTGTTCTCTTGCAATCCTGTGATGAAAGCTCGGCATTACGGACCCCACTCTCCTTCAGCATCCGATGATCGAGCTTATTCAATGTCGAGGATCTTCAGAGGTGGCAAAGGTGTCGTGCCATTGGGAATCATCACCGTATCTGGTAGGACCATGACATCGCCGTTTTTTTGAAGCTGGATGACTTCCACATGATTGTCTTGAAATCCAACGATGATCTTACCGCTAGTCCAAGTACGACCTCGAATGAGTTCATTTTCGTGACCGTGGTGCCAGCGCAGTGGCCAAGTGGAGGTAATCGCATTTTCAAAGACCAAGGGCAGTTCACCGGAACTTTTAGAATTCTGTCCAGCCGTGATCGACCAGTGATTTTCACCTGGTTTCACAGCTTCATCAAAGGTCGGAGCAACACCGATTTTCCCATCAGGGACAAACAAGCTTTTCTTGGCTCCGAAGATCCGCTCATCCTCTAGAATCCCTTCGTAGATCAGCTTGCGAAATACTTGATTTGCCGTGGGTCGCTCTGAAAAACCGAAGTCTGGATAGGCTCCATCGTTTTCGTGAGCCCAAATCTTCATGGCCATGATGATTTGGCGGCTGTTTTTGGATACCGAAGAATGATCGCCCATATCAGACATTACCCTAGCGGTTGAGATGCATAAAAGAATGCCCCCAACGATCACAGTCGCCACAACGCCCCACTGCAACCAGCCCCAGCCTTTCATTGGTTTTTCGGGTTCATTCATGCGTTGATCCCAGCAGAAAGCCGAGTGTAAGCCAAGCCGAAAATGATTGCCTGGTAGGACAGTCGCCAGACGCCTCTGACAAACGATCGTCAACCACTGTAAACGGCCCAGCAACCATTGCAAACGACTGCAAACCATCGCAAACAGCTCCCGTAGCTTAGACTAAGCGTCTTTGGAAGGCTTCTGCGCCAGCTGCCAGGCTTTGTATTTCTCCAGTTCCTTCTCGATCAGTTTCAGACAAAAGGCGACGACGGTAGCATCATCGAGGTAACCGACGCCGACGATGACGTCTGGCAGCACATCGGCTGGATTCAGCACGTACAGCAGGGCTAAAGCGGCAGCACTGATGACCCAGTAG
>CAMBPV010000307.1 GCA_945869695.1 Prosthecobacter debontii | reverse complement strand
TCCTCGGGAGTGGGCACCATGATTTCGGCACCGATCTGGTTTGAGCGGACCATGCGGCGACGCGCAAATCGAGCCTGATCATGCGGATCGCTGCTCAAGAGAAACAACTCAACCTCAAACGCAATGGACGGCACCCGGAGGTGGTAGCGTAGCGTGCCGGTTACCATTTCAAAGCTTGCCTGATCATCGAGCTGAAACTTAGGCCCCAGTGTGGCGGCCATCTCAAAGATCGACTTTCCATCCACGGCCAGCACGATGTCAGCGTCCTTCGTGGAGCGGGGAATGCCATAGGCATTGCTTGAAAGTCCGCCCACGACCATGTGCGGTGTCCCGCACTTCGCCAGCGTTTCAACCACGATCCGAGTCGCTTCGTAGCCGTCTTTCATAATGGCTTCAGGCAGGGCGATAGATGCCGTGTTCGGCGACTTGGCGGAGCCTACCCAGTCGCTTCCTGAGCATGCTCTCGACGCCACTATCGTCCAGGCTGGGAAATTGTGAACGGATGCCATCGCGCATCATACCGAGCGCCCCCTCGAACAGCTCGATCGACGTATCGATCCGCTCACCGATCGTGAGCGCACGTGCCCGCCGCACCTTGTCGGCGAAAATGGCGTCGGCCATGGGCTTGATGTCTGTGTCGTTCATGGGCTGAAAGTAGTGCGCTCCCCGCCACATTCCAAGTCAGATTCCGGCCAATTCAGGGCACCCTCCAGAATCTCTGGGTTAAAGCGGCACAGATCGACAGCCCGAATTATTCCTCTCCTTGCGAGCGTATTGGTTGGCTCGCTCATTTATGAAACGCTCGATTCTTGCCCTCACTTTCTGCTTCATCACCGCCGCGCATGCGGACGTCACACTGCCTGCGACGTTTTCGGATCACATGATCCTCCAGGCCGATGCGGCGGTGCCGGTTTGGGGCTGGGCGGCTGCGGGGGAGGACGTGAGTGTCTCGATCGCGGGCCAGACAAAGTCGGTGAAGGCGGACGACAAGGGCGAGTGGCGGGTGAAGCTCGATCCGCTGAAGTCGGGCGAGAGCACCACGATGACGGTGAAGGGCAAAAACACGATCACGATCCAGGACGTGCTCGTGGGCGAGGTGTGGCTGTGCTCGGGGCAATCGAACATGGCGTGGACGGTCGGCAGGTTGCGTGCTTTCAAGGATGAGCAGGCCACCGCGAACGCGCCACAGCTCCGCATGTTTGTGGAGTCGTCCGGCGGCGCGGGGGAGAGCAATGTGAAGCCGCGTGGCGAGTGGAAGCTCACGACTCCAGAGAATCTCGCCAACTTCAGCGCCACGGCGTATTTCTTTGGTCGGCATCTGCACCGCGAGCTGAAGCAGCCGGTGGGTTTGCTCGTCTCCGCCGTGGGCGGCACGCCGATCCAAAACTGGATCAGCCCGAAATCGCAGCGCACGCATCCGGAGATGGCGAAGCCCTTCACGGCGATGGATGCGTCGATGAAAACCTGGACGCCGGAGCGTGCGAAGGAGCTGTATGCGCGACAGCTCGAAAGCTGGCAAAAACTGGCCGATAAGGCCAAGGCGGAGAACAAGCCCGCGCCGCCGAAACCTGCGCCGAGCCCTGATCCGCGCTCGCGGGCTCCGGGGAACCTCTTCAACGGCAAAATCGCGCCGCTTGCCGGTTACGCGATCAAGGGCGCGATCTGGTATCAGGGCGAGTCGAATGCCTTCACGGTCGAGGGTGGCAAGTTTTACGCCGAGCAGCTCCCGATGCTCGTCAAAGACTGGCGCGAGCACTGGGCGCAGGGCGATTTCCCCTTCGCGTGGGTGCAACTGCCGAACTTCCACAATGAACGCTTCCTGGGCTGGTGTGAGGTGCGTGAAGCGATGCTCAAGACACTCGCCGTGCCGCACACCGGCATGGCGATCTGCCTCGATCTCGGCGACCCGAAGGACATTCATCCGCAAAACAAACAGGAAGTCGGTCGCCGCCTCGGCCTGTGGGCACTGGCGAAGGTTTACGGCCAAAACATCGCGTGGAGCGGCCCTTTGCCGAAAACGCCGACCTTTGAAAACGGGGCTGCGGTTTGCACCTTCGAGCATGCGGAGGGCCTCAAAGCCCGCGCAGGCCAGATCGAAGGCTTCGAACTCGCCGGAGCTGACAAAGCCTTCCATCCCGCCATCGCGAAGATCGAGGGCGAAAAAGTCATCGTCACCTCGCCGGAGGTGAAAACACCCGTCGCCGTGCGCTACGCCTGGAAAGACGACCCGAAGGCGAATCTCGTGAACGGCGCTGGACTGCCTGCGTCGCCATTTCGCAGTGATGCGTGGTGATGGTCAATCGTTCTTCCGACAAAGGAATGCGGACAAGGGAATGAAAACCCAGATTCTGATTCCTTTGTCCCCATTCCCTTGTCTTCCCATCCCATGAAACGTCTTCTCGCTCTTCTCTTCTTTGTCGCCAACACCCTGCACGCAGTGGATCTGACTTTGACCTCGCCACTCGACTACCAAGTCGTGCAACGAAGCAGTCCGGGTCGAGGGTTGCTGCGCATCGCAGGCGAGTTGTCGGAGGATGTCCCTGCCGATGCCGCAGTTCAGGTGCGGGTGATGAGTGCCGGGCTGCAATTGCCTTGGACGCAGGTCAACTCGGTGAAGGGTCGCAAGGTCATCGCCTCATACGAAGCACCCGCAGGTGGCTGGCTGAAAATGGAAGTGCAGGTCGTGCATGGCGGAAAACAACTCGCGCTCGGCAGTGTGGCGCATGTGGGCATCGGCGAGGTGTTTGTCATCGCGGGGCAGTCGAACTCGGCGAATCACGGCCAGGAGAAGCAGACGACGAAGACACAGCGCGTGGCGTCGTTCGATGGCAAGGCGTGGCGCATCGCGGATGATCCGCAGCCGGGTGCGAGCGGAGGTGGCGGCAGTTTGGTGCCGGCTTTCGCGGATGCGGTGGTGGCGAAGGAAAACGTGCCCGTCGGCATCATCGCATGTGGCATTGGTGCCACAAGTGTGCGCGAGTGGTTGCCCAAAGGCGCGACGTTTCCGAATCCGCCGACGCTCGTCAGTCGCGTGGAGCAGCTGCCGAATGGCCAGTGGGCCAGCAAGGGCGCGGCATATGAGGCTTTCATTGCGCGGATGAAGTCCGTGGGGACTCAGGGCTTTCGCGCTGTGCTCTGGCATCAAGGCGAGAGCGATGCGAATCAGAAGGACACGACGCGCACATTGTTAGGAAAGCTTTACCGCGAGTGCTTGGAGAAACTCATCCGCGATTCACGACGAGACATCGGCTGGAGCGCGCCGTGGTTCGTGGCGCAGGCGAGTTATCATGTGCCGGGCGATGAAGGCAGCGATGACATCCGCGCCGCGCAGGCCTCGCTTTGGAAGGATGGCCTCGCCTTCGAAGGTCCGGACTCCGATGCGCTGAAAGGCAAACTCCGCGAGCGCGATGGCAAGGGCGTTCACTTCAGCGGCGAGGGTTTGCGCGTTCATGGTGCGAAGTGGGCCGAGAAGGTGCTGCCGTGGCTCGCGAAGCAGTGGACCGAGCCTCGCGAAACGAACGATGGCACGGAGTGGAGTGATTTTGCGCA
>CAMBPV010000306.1 GCA_945869695.1 Prosthecobacter debontii | reverse complement strand
GAAATGGCGCTGGCGCGGAGTTTTCCGCCGACGAGGGTGCGTCCCTGAAAGTGCCCGAGCAGCAGGCGCTGATAGGTCTCTTGGTGATTCATCACAAAGGGCTCCAGGTAGATGACGGGGCATTGGTAAAGCCGATTGGCGAGGAGATTACGCGCATAGACGTAGCTGTTGGCACCCACTCGTTTAGCATTGGTGGTGGTGTAAACGTAGGGCGGCAGTCCGGTCGTGCTGGCGAGAGAATCGGCAATGGCTTCTGCGAGGGGTAGCTCGATCGTATGGGCTTTTGAGAAAACCCGGCCGATCATTTCATATCGCACATCCTGGGAAGCGAGTTCAAGCGGGCTGAAACAACCATTGATGAGCACGTGTAGGTGGTTCTGCGGGGAGAACTGCGGCAGAGCGGCGTCACCCCAGGACTCAGCATTGAAGTGCAGGCAGAAGACCACGTCTGGCTTCAGCTTTTCATTGACCTTTTTGGCCCGCGCACGGATCTCGCTCACGCGGTAAAAGAGCTTCTCGCTCTGCCATTGGGTGGTGAGAATTTTTGCATCGCCCGAGGTGGGGTCGTAATTCTCGACTGGCATGGGCACTCCTGCATCTCTCAAAACGGACTGAGCGATCAGGCGCAAGTCGGCGGGCCGGAAGGAGGTGACAGGCTCGCTGTTTTCACGGACCAAAGTCACGACGGCTCCGAGTGTTTCGAGCCTCTTTTTAAGCAGCTGTGCGGTGAGGAGCGAGAGATCCCCCTCTTGGATGGATTCTCCGGGCGCGAAACTGAGAAAACGCTCTTCGATCTTCGCGTAGGCACCCCCGATGTGTCCGGGATCGAGCGCGATGTGGAGATCGCTGAGCGGTGGCCGGCCTTTGAGGGGGGGTAACTCATCGAAGCGGCGCCAGAAGCGCGGGAGCTCGGCGGCTTTTTCTTTGGGCTGGAGAAACTCAATTCTCACGGTCGGGGCGGCGGGATCACCGGTTTTGATGATGACCGCTTTTTCCTCGACATCCCAGGGAGCGGGGAAGGCTGAGCCGTCGCTGTAGAAAGTTTCGAGGGCCGTCACGAACTCCTCTTTCGACATGGTTTTTGAAAGTGAGGTCAGCGACGACCATTTCGGGGCGTCCGCCATCGCGCTGAGGGAGGCCAGATTTGCTGAGGGCGGGGGAGTCGGCGTCGGGGCAGGTGCAGGCGCTGTCTGCCCTCTCGCATTTCCGCTGGTGAGCAGTGTCGCCGCTAGCGCGATGCTCCGCCCAAATTGTCTCACCTGTTTCTGCATGACATGAATCATAGACTTGATCACCCGGTCCATCATCTACTAAGTAGCAGCCAAATGATTTCACCCAACGCGACGCCACCCGACGAATTATTCCGCATCCTCTTCCTGGGGGATGTCGTGGGTGATCCTGGCCGTAAGGC
The DNA here is from genome assembly GCA_945869695.1 of Prosthecobacter debontii. GTDB lineage: Bacteria > Verrucomicrobiota > Verrucomicrobiia > Verrucomicrobiales > Verrucomicrobiaceae > JAIBCL01. The sequence goes on along the minus strand of CAMBPV010000306.1, from coordinate 2,155 downwards.
GGTGGCGGCGGTGCTTCCCGTCTTGAAAGAGGAGTTGGCGGTGGATTTTGCCATCGTGAACGGGGAGAACGCCGCGGGTGGTCGCGGCATCACACCGAAGATCGCCATCGCTCTGATGCGGGCAGGCGCGGCGGTGATCACGACGGGAGATCACATTTGGGATCAGAAGGAAATCATTCCCTTCCTCGCCGAAGAGCCGCGCGTGCTGCGTCCGCTGAATTATCCTGAAGGTGCTCCCGGGAATGGCTGGATCGTGCTGGAGTCCAAGAAGTGCAAAGTGGCCGTGGTGAATCTTCAGGGCCGCGTGTTCATGCAGCCGACATTGGAGAATCCCTTTCCTGCGATCTCTGCCTGTGTCGAAGAAATCCGGAAGGAGACGCCTGTCATCTTTCTCGATTTTCACGCCGAGGCGACCAGCGAAAAAGTAGCCATGGGTTGGCACCTTGATGGCTTGGTTTCTGCGGTCGTGGGCACTCACACTCACATTCCCACCGCTGATGAGCGCGTGCTGCCCGGCGGCACCGCGTATCTCACCGACGCGGGGATGTGCGGACCGACAAACTCCGTCATTGGGAGTCAGATCGAACCCGTGCTTTATCGCTTTAAGACCATGATGCCTGCGCGGTTTGGTGTGGGCAACGGATCTGTGCGTGTGAACGGAGTGCTGGTGACCATCGACCCTGCGACGGGAAAAGCGCTCGCGATTGAGCGTGTGGTTCGGTATTGGCACGAATAGACCATGAGCAAAAGTAACCCTATTTCCCCTGATTATCGAATCGCTGTCGTCGGCTCGGGAGCGGTGGGGTGTTATTATGGTGGGAGACTGGCTCAACATGGACGGGATGTTCATTTTTTGATGCGGTCAGATTTTGATCAGGTCAAAGCGCATGGACTTCAGATCCTGAGCCCCGAGGGGAATGCCCAAATCACCGAGGTTCATTGTCACCGGACAACCGAGGACATTGGCCCCTGTGATCTGGTGATCATCGCGCTGAAATCCACTTCCAATGGTTCCTTGTTGGACTTGATTCCGCCCTTATTGAAGCCGGATACGATGTTGCTGACTTTGCAGAATGGGCTCGGCAATGAGGAGTTCCTCGCGGAGCATTTCGGAGAGCATCGTGTTTTGGGAGGGCTGTGTTTTGTATGCATCAATCGGACCGCTCCAGGTGTGATTCAACACATCGCGCAGGGACAGATCTCAATGGGAGAGTTTGGTGGTTCCCCGCAGGCGCGAACTCAGGCTGTGGCTGCCGAGTTTCGGCAATGTGGTGTCCCGTGCGAAGTGGCGGAAAGTTTAGCGGAGGCTCGTTGGCGGAAGCTGGTGTGGAACATCCCTTTCAATGGTCTCTCGATCGTTGGGGGGTGCATCGATACCGAGACGATTTTGCGAAGTGCGCCCCTAGAGGCACTGGTCCTGGCCTTGATGAAAGAGATCATCGAAACGGCGGGAAAACTGGGGCATCAACTTCCGGTTGGCCTCGCGGAAGACATGATCGCGCGCACCAAGACCATGGCACGGTATAAGACCTCCAGCCTTATCGATTTCGTCGAGGGGCGCGAGGTTGAGGTTGAGCCGATCTGGGGTGAGCCTCTCCGCCGGGCGACAGCTCAAGGGCTGGCGATGCCGAAGCTGGAAGTTTTGTATCAACTGATCAGCCACGCTGTCGAAGCACGCACACCATGAGCCTTGAAATCATTCGCCGAGCCCAGCCTCGCATCGCCATCGTTCTCGGTTCAGGTTTGGGTGCCGTCGCTGAGTCGCTCGGAGTAGAAGCGGAGGTGCCTTACTCCGATGTGCCTGAACTCCCACCTTCCAAGGTGCCAGGTCACGCAGGGCGTTTTGCGCTGGTGAAGATCAGCGGCGAGCCTGTTTTGATCGCTCAAGGTCGGAGCCACCTCTACGAGGGACATACGGCGCATGCCGTCACCGCCGGCATACGATTCATGGCGGGACTGGGAGTCAAGACGGTGATCCTTACCAATGCAGCCGGGACTTTGAATCGGCACTTTCATCCCGGCCAGCTCATGTTGATCTCTGATCATCTTAACCTTCTCGGCACCACACCGCTGCTCGGAGGTGCGCATTTTCATGACATGAGTCAGGTCTATGCGCTCAGTCTGCGAGACCGTTTCAAAAAAGCCGCAGCTGATC
>CAMBPV010000305.1 GCA_945869695.1 Prosthecobacter debontii | reverse complement strand
ACAAAAAGACTTTCCGTACGTGCTCGATTAGGACACGGCTTTGGTGATCGCCTCCACAAGCGCCTGACCGGTCGTGGAGTCGGATAGGTGGGTGTAACGCTCGTTCATCTTTTTGGTCGCATGACCGAGGATGGCAATGCGCACGTCGGGCGACACGCCAGCATTTGCCATCAGAGAGTTGCAGGTGTGCCGGAGACTGTGAAAGGTTTTGCTATTGAACGCGCGGCCTTTGGTGCCCTTCCCCTTCACCGTCCGCCCCACGATGCCGGCAGCTTCGAGGTGCGTTTTGAACTGCGCGGATAGGCCATGCACATGACCGGCAGGCAAACCGTCCAAGGTGGGGCTGACGGCTGCATCCTGACTCTTGGCCTTCAGCGTCCTCAAATGGCTGCCCAGCGGCTCCACAAGCGGAATACGCACCCGTGCCGACGTTTTGCCCTGCACGATGTTCCAAGTCCATGCGGGCGATGACTCTTCAATGTCCGCCCATTGCGCACTCGCGCAGTCGGTCAAACGCTGACCGGTGCACAGACCGAGGAGAGTCACCGTCAACCATGGCTCCCTCTCGGGATCCTCCCGCAAGTATTTGAGCAGGGCCGCGATGTCCGCCGGCGTGAATTCATCCCGCTCCTCACTCTGCGCCTCGCCTCGATCAATGAGCGACACGGGATTCCGGCTGCAAAAACCTTCCTCGCGCGCGCGTTCGAAGATTCCTGACAAGGTGGTCGCTGCATTGTTCATCGTCGCAATGCTCCTGCCCTCGTTCAACATGGCCTCATACCATGTTTGCAGCATGGCTCCCGTGATTGCCGAGACGGGCAAGTTTCGATCTTTGCCAAGCCAGCCTGTAAACATCTTTACCTGACTCCGGTAGGCCTCCAGGGTCCGCGGCTTTGTCTTCCGCCCGCGCATCGTCAGCCAAGCCTGAGAATACGCATCCCAAGGTTTCCCCGTAATCACCTCCCGCACGCCCGCGCGATTCAGAATCGAGTTTACGGCCCTTTGTGCCCAGTCTACCCCAATGCGCACCTCACCCGATTGCCCGGAGGCCTCCAGCGCCAGTCGTTCGAGTTCGCGCGCAATCCCCATGGCCTCTGACTGGTCACGGCATTTCGTCGAGCGAGTCACCGCCCGCCATTCCCTCCGCCCCCCATCCCACGCCAAAAACCACGCCTGCCAATACGGCGAGCGGGCATGGCGATAAACTCGGGCGGTCGGTGTCATCTTTAAAAAGTCCTAAACAGAATACGAATTAAGCACTTTATTCGACATTTGCATATTTTATTCTAAAGGGGCTAAAATGAACGATTTACAGCCTTTGAATGGTTTCAAATTACTGGGGTCTATCGTGTTCTACCATTGAACTACACCCGCAGTAGATCGCTTTGGAGAGTTGAATGATGGATGAGTCCAGCCTCTTCGTCAACTTTCCCCTGCCCCCTGCTCCTCAGATGAGCGGGAGCGCCTTCGAGAGCGCAAGGGTCACGCCCAATCCGATCAGGGAATCGGCAGTGAGTTGGAGAGACCAAGTCCGCAGGGTTTCTTTTTCATTCATCCCGCTAAGCCGTGACACGACCCAGAAACCGCTGTCGTTCATCCAAGAGCAAAACATGGCACCAAACCCGATGGAGAGGAAGAGGTAGAGCGGATGGCAGCCCAACTCTCCGCCCGCGATCATGGGAGCCATGATGGCTGAGGCCGTCAACATGGCGACGGTAGCGGAGCCCTGTGCCACCCGGATGACAGCGGCTACCAGCCAGCCGAGGAAAATGAGATTCAAACTTTGGCCCTGAGCGAGAGCCTTTACGGCATCACCCACGCCGGCACTGCGCAAAGCTAGACCAAACGCCCCGCCTGCGCTGGTGATGAGAATGATCATCCCGGCGGTTTCAAGAGGAGGGCCGTAGAGCTCTTCCAGATTTTTCAGGCTCAGGTTGCGTTGTTTCGCGAGAACGACCAAGGCAATGAGTGCGCCAATCGAGAGAGCGATGTTTTTGTTCCCGATGAAGTCGATCCAAGTGCGAACAGCATCAAAACCTGACACGCCTCCAAGCATGGATTGGAACCCCAGCGCCCAGCCGGCCTTCTCGGCGACCCCTTCGTGCACGAGTTCGAATACGGTCGTGAGACTGATGAGCAAAATCGGCAAGATGACCGGAATCATGGACCAAAAGAACGAGGGCAACTCCTTCTCCTCTTTGGCGCTGATTCCTTGAAGATCGGAAAGAGAAACGCCGCCAGCCTCCCGGAGCGGCACTTCGGTGCGGGCATTGAGCCACTTGCTCACTTGAAAACCCAAGACTGCAACGATGGCCCCGACCAACAAGCCGCCGATGAGCGATATGCCGACATCGAGTTTGAGGTCATCCACCACAGCAACGGGACCCGGGTGCGGCACGGTCATGGAGTGGGTGATGGTGCCCCCGCAGCAAACAGCAAGCACGTAGAGCACATAGTCCTTCCCCGTGCGCATCCGCAACGCCTTAGCCAGCGGAGCCATGAGCATGAACATGGTATCGAAAAAGATGGGCGCACTAAGAATAAAAGTGCTCCAGAGCAGCGCCGAACCCGCGTGCTTCTCACCGAACACCCCGAGAAACCGACGCACCACTTTATCCGCCGCGCCACTTTCCATCAGACACATTCCAATGATGGCCGCGAGTGCGATCGAGATGGCAATGTCACGCGCGGTATCGCCGAGACCCTTTGCCGTCATCTCGACGACGCCCACGTATTGCGAATACTCCTTCACTTTTCCATCCTTTTGCACAATGGGCCAAGCCTCCTTCCCTGTGAGGAGTCCCGCGAGCAGGGCTGCAAAAATGAGCGCAAAGAAAGCGTGCATCCGCAGCTGACTGATCGCCAAAATGATGAAGGCGACGCTGATGGCCAGGATGGCAAAGGGCCAGTAAGTCGAGGAAATGGCGGCAAAGAAAATCATGTCCGCGATGCTGGATGGGGTCCCCTTGTTTGACCAGACAAAAATGCACTATTCCCACTCGATGCTCGCAGGCGGCTTCGTGCTGATGTCGTAGAGCACGCGGTTCACGCCTTTGACGCTGTTGAGGATCTTGTTGGAGGCATTCCGCAGGACGCTGTAGGGCAGTTCGACCCAATCGGCGGTCATGGCGTCTTCGCTGATGACGGCACGGAGGCTGATGGCCTGCTCGTAGCTGCGTTCGTCGCCTTTCACGCCCACGGTTTTGACGGGGAGCAAGGCGGCGTAGGCCTGCCAGGTCTGCTCATACCAGCCGCTGCGGCGGAGTTCGCCGATGAAGATGGCATCGGCCTGCTGGGTGATGGCGACGCGTTCGGGTGTGATCTCGCCGGGGATGCGCACGGCGAGGCCGGGGCCGGGGAAGGGATGACGCCACAAGGCGCGGTGCGGGATGCCGAGGCTGGCGCCGAGGGCGCGGACTTCGTCTTTGAAGAGCTCGGCGAGCGGTTCGAGCACTTTGCCCTGCTCTTTGAGTTCCATGATGCGATCGACGCGGTTGTGGTGCGTCTTGATCTTGCTGGCGATGCTGCCGCTGGTGGCGCTTTCGATGACGTCGGGGTAAAGCGTGCCCTGGGCGAGCAGTTC
>CAMBPV010000304.1 GCA_945869695.1 Prosthecobacter debontii | reverse complement strand
GCCCCTGTTTCTCTTGTTGCCCAAGGGCGGTGGGGCTCGTTAATGATGAGATGCCTTTTTCTAAACCTGACTCTGCTCTTCTCATCATCGGCCATGGCTCGACGCTGAATCCTGACTCCAGCGCTCCGACGCATCAACATGCGGAGGCGATCCGGGCTCGGGGGATCTTCAAGGAGGTGGTGTGTGCGTTTTGGAAGGAGGAGCCGAGCATGACGGAGGTCTTTGAGTCGGTGGACAGTGGGGAGATCTATGTGGTGCCCAATTTCATCAGCGAGGGTTACTTTTGCCAACAGGTGCTGCCACGTGAGCTGCGCCTGACGGGTCCGACGACGCTGCGGGATGGCCGGCTGGTGCACTACTGTGATCCGGTGGGGATCCACCCGAACATGACGCGCCTGCTGATGCAGCGGGCGGATGAGGTGGCTCCGGGCGTGCCACGCGCGGAGACGAGCCTGATCATCGTGGGCCATGGGACCAATCTGAACGAGAACTCGACCAAGGCGATCCAAGACCAGGTGAAGCTGATCCGCGAGGGCGGCTATGGTTTTGCGGCGGTGCTGGATGCCTACATGGAGGAGGCTCCCTTTGTGGCGGAGTGGCAAACGCTGACGAGCACGCCGAATGTGATCGTGGTGCCGTTCTTCATCGCGGATGGACTGCACAGTTTTCAAGACATCCCGGTGCTGCTGGGCATCGAGTCGGAGGTGGGTGCGGCGGCGAGTGAGCTGGAGGTCTTCCGCCAAAACCCGATCTCGCTGCACGGACGGAATCTCTATTACAGCAGCGCCATCGGCACGGAGCCGCATCTGGCGGATGTGATCCTGGATCAGGTGATGGATTTTGAGGCGAAGCACGGGGCCTCAGCGGAAGCACCGGCCACGGCGGGGGAGACGATCAACGAGTCTCTGCTGCGCTGGCTGGCCGAGGGACGATGCGCCATCGGGCAAGTGGTGATCGAAGGTGGAGCGGGCGGTGAATACAGGCTGCGACACGCAGAGGACGCGGGGCGTGAGGTAACGGAGCTGAAGGCGTGGACGGGTGCCGATGCGGCGCGGGAGATCGTGCGGGCGGATGATGCGGGGAAATTCCGCCCACTCAAGAGTGCGCCGACGCTGCGGCATGGCTGGGTGCTTTTCCTTTCGGGCGTGGAGGAGCTGCGGAAGGCGCTGGATATTTTTCATCCGGCGGCGTTGGGGATGTTTCAAAAGCAGGAGAAGGGCACGCTGGTGCTGGTGTCGCTGCGTGAGATGCTGGGCCGACAAACGGGGATGTATCGCTTTGCGCGGACGATCAAAGATGACGATGCGCTGGGGATGATCGCCTCAAACTGTGACTCGGCGACGAAGTGTGCGCGGCAGATTTTATGGGGACTGGCACCCGGGCAACCGCTGACGGGTGACGCGGAGGCCAAAGCGGCGCGGCCGACGTCGGGCGCGGAGGCTATTCCCCTGCTCTGCATGGAAGCGTGCTGCCACACGCTGGCGGAGAGTCGCCGCGTGGCGAAGGCGTCTCACGATGCAGCGGCGCAAGCGGCACCGTGAGGAGCTATCTGCGGCGCTTGACTCGGTTGCTCATTCCTGTTTGATGGGCAGCACACATGAAACGCTACGCTCTCGGCATTGATTACGGCACGAACTCGTGTCGCTCCCTTCTCGTGGACCTCGATGATGGCACGGAGGTGGGCTCCACGGTGTTCCCGTATCCGAGTGGTGAGCTCGGCATTCTTCTGGATGAACGGAACCCGAACGTGGCGCGGCAGAATCCGCAGGATTATCTGGATGGGCTGGTGGTGGTGACGCGCGGGGCGCTGGAACAGGCGCACGAGCAGGTGCCGGGCTTTGATCCCGAGCAGGTCGTGGGCATGGGGATCGATACGACGGGGAGCACGGTGATCCCGGTGAATCGGGATGGGACTCCGCTGGGTCTGGTGCCTGAGTTTAAAGAAAACCTGAACGCGATGGTGTGGCTGTGGAAAGACCACACGGCGCACGAAGAGGCCGCGGAGATCACGGAACTGGGAAACCGCATCCGCCCGCAAATCATGGCAAAGTGCGGGGGTATCTACTCCTCCGAATGGTGGTGGAGTAAGATCCTGCGACTGAAACGGACGGACCCCAAGGTCTATAACGCAGCCTACAGCTACGTGGAGCATTGCGACTGGATCCCGGCGGTGCTGACGGGCAATACGGACCCGCTGAAGCTGAAGCGCAGCGTTTGTGCCGCGGGGCATAAAGCGATGTTTAGCGCCGAGTGGGGCGGACTGCCGGACAAGGAGTTTTTGGCCGAGCTGGACCCTCACCTTCCGCAGCTAAGGGATCGGCTTTTCAATGAGGCGCACACGGCGGACACGAAGGCGGGTGATCTCTGCGCGGAGTGGGCGGAACGTCTCGGGCTCAAAGAAGGCACGGCGGTGGCGGTGGGTGCCTTTGATGCGCACATGGGCGCGGTGGGCGCAGGGATCAAGGAGGGCTCGCTGGCAAAGATCTTGGGCACGAGCACTTGTGATCTGATGATCGCACGGGGGGACCAATCGCTGTCGGATATCCCGGGTGTGTGCGGGATCGTGAAGGGCTCGGTGCTGCCCGGCTACTACGGCATCGAGGCCGGCCAGAGCGCAGTGGGTGATTTGTTTTTGTGGATCGTGAATCACATCGTGCCCGACTCGTATGGAGCGAAGGTGGGTGAGAAGTTCGTGAACATGGAGAAAGCCTTCGCCAAACAGCGGCCCGGTCAAAGCGGCCTGATGGCACTGGATTGGAACAATGGAAACCGCACGGTGCTGGTGGATGCACGGCTCACGGGCCTGCTGATCGGTCAGACGCTGCACACGGAAGCGCATGAGATTTACCGCGCCTATATTGAGGCCACGGCCTTCGGTGCGCTGACGATCATCAAGCGCGTGGAGGAGCATGGCGTGCCTGTGCATGAGATCATCAACACGGGTGGGCTCTCGATCAAGAATGAGTCGCTCATGCAGATCTACGCGGATGTGATCGGCAAGCCGATGAAGGTGAGCCGCAGTGAGCAAACGTGTGCCCTGGGGGCCGCCATCTTTGGAGCCGTGGCAGCGGGTGCGGGGTCGATCAGCGAGATCCAATCACGCGTGACGGCGGTGCGGGAGAAGAGCTATAAACCGAACCCCGCAAACCACAGACTCTACACGGAGCTCTACGCGCTCTATTTGAAACTGCACGACGCCTTCGGAACGAGGAACTGGAGCGGACAGATGCATGAGGTGATGAAACAACTGCTGAGCATCCGTGATCGGCGCGAGGCTTAACCCACCACCATGCTCGAAGAACTCAAACACCAAGTCTGTGAGGCGAATCGCGCACTCGAGCCCTCGGGCCTCGTGAAGTTAACGTGGGGAAATGTCAGCGGCATCGACCGGGCCAGTGGTCTGTGGTGCATCAAGCCGAGTGGCGTGGACTACGGTGCGCTGAAGCCGGAGGACATGGTGGTGCTCGATCTCGATGGCCAGGTGGTGGAGGGAGAGCTGAATCCGTCTTCCGACACCAAGACGCATCTGGTACTCTACCGTGCGTTTCTTGACATCGGAGGCGTCACTCACACGCACAGCGCTC
>CAMBPV010000303.1 GCA_945869695.1 Prosthecobacter debontii | reverse complement strand
TCCGCATCGGCGGGGCGACCCAGGAGGACGCGCATCAGAAAGAGGTAGTTTTGAGTGGCGGCAAAGTTGATCGGGTAGCGGTGATTGCGCGTGGTGCAGATGGAGGGCTTTGCACCGTGTTTCAGGAGGGTGACGACGCCTTCCACATCCCCGCGCGAGGAGCACACCATCAGAGGCGTGACACCTTTATCATGGCTTAAACTTTCCTTCAGATCGCGAAACAACACTTTTTCCAAGATCGTGGCGTCCACCGGATGGTTGAATTTGGCATTGGGCTCCGCCCCTGCTTCGAGCAAGATTTCCATCATCTGATGCGGGCGCTGGAGCGAGGCGAGTGCGAGCGGCGGTTGCTGACTGCCGCCGGGCAGATTGGGGTCGGCCCCGAGCAGCAGCAAGGTGCGGACGGTATCCATCTGCCCCAGGCGCACCGCTGCGCACAGCGGCGTATCACCGGCTTCCGTCCGCTCATCCACCGAGAGGCCGCGAGAAACCAAATCTTCCAGCCAGTCCTGGTCACCACTCAGTGTGGCCTGATAGACGAGGGGAAGCCGGGGCTCTTTGTTAAACGTGCTCCGGAGGTGCTCGGTGAGGTCATCCCAAAGCGGTGAGAACTTGCGAGCGGGAAGGGGGTTTGACCAAAGAGGCCGGGACTCCGCAGTGGTCGCGAGCCCTGGCTCGGCAGCACCAGTGTCGAGGGCAAACAAGGCCATCAGAGCACCCGCACGGAGCGGAGTGAACAAACAGAATGTTGAAGCTGAACACATTTTCATGGGACCAAGAAGTTCAAAAACAAGATTGGCGGGTAGCAGGATATGCACCTATTTTACGCGATGTCACGGATCATTCTCGGCGTCACCGGATCGATTGCCGCTTACAAAGCGGCTGATCTTGCCTCGCTTCTCACCAAAAGTGGCCACTCGGTCACCTGTGTGCTGACCCGTGAAGCCTTGGAATTTATCACGCCGCTCACTCTCCAAGTGCTGTCGCGGAATCCGGTGATTTCGGATCTGTTCGCGGAAAAAAATGGCTGGCAGCCCGGCCACATCCAATTGGCGGACGAAGCGGATTTATTGCTCATCGCCCCAGCCTCGGCCAATATCCTCGCCTCGATGGCCTATGGATTCGCCAATGATGCGCTGACCGCCATCGCCCTGGCCACCCGTGCGCCCATCTTGATCGCTCCGGCCATGAATGGGAAGATGTGGACGCACGCCGCCACCCTGGAAAACGTGGTCAAGCTCAAGAGCCGCGGTGTTTCCTTCATCGACCCCGCAGAAGGCCTCCTCGCCTGCGGTTACGAAGGGGTGGGCCGCCTCGCACCGGTGGAGGAGATCGCCGCTGCCGCAGTCCGTTCGTTGACGGAGACCCAATAAGCCCACCCCTTCATGCGCATCCTCATCACCGCAGGTCCCACCCGGGAGCCCATCGATCCCGTCCGTTTCATCTCCAATCGCTCCTCAGGCCGCATGGGCTACGCGCTAGCTCAGGCTGCGCGGGAGGCGGGTTGCGCGATTACCCTCGTTTCGGGTCCGACCGGCCTCGTGCCACCCGTGGGTGCCAATTTTGTGCCAGTGGATACAGCGAAACAAATGTTCGATGCCGTGGCCGGGATCATTAAGGCGCATGACGTCGCTATTTTCTCAGCCGCCGTGGCCGACTACCGGCCTGTCGAGATCGCACCCGAAAAGATCAAAAAGACAGAGCCACGAATGGTTTTGGAGCTGGAGCGCACCTCGGATATTCTCGGATCCGCGCGTGTGCAGTTTGGATTTGAAGGCTTTCTCGTTGGCTTTGCGGCAGAGACGGAAAACGTCCTCCAGGAGGCGCACGCAAAGCTCAGGCGGAAAGCCTGCGACCTCGTCGTGGCCAATGATGTCTCGAAGCCAGGAACCGGGTTTGACAGTGACGAAAACGAGGTCACTCTCTGCCTCCCCGGCAGCAAGTCCCTTCCGCTACCCCGATCCACAAAAATCGAGCTCGCTCGAGAGATCATTTGTTTCATTCAGGGAAGGGTTGCTGCCCAAACACCCCCATGATCCAAGACCTCCTTTCCCTAGCCACCAAGGCCGCACGCGCAGCCGGTCAAGTCCAACGTGAGAACTTCGGTTCCGTCCTTCATGTCAATGAACTGCAAAAACACGACATCAAACTCGAGCTCGATGTCCGCTGCCAGACCCTGATCAGCGACATCATCCTGGAAGGATTCCCGGATCACAAAATCCTCGGTGAGGAAGGAAACTCCGGCGGCGAAGGTGAGGTGGAATGGATCGTCGATCCTATCGACGGCACGGTGAATTATTTTTATGCCATTCCCCATTTCTGCGTCTCCATCGCAGCGCGGAACCGAGTGACGCTTGAGCCGCTCGTGGGCGTGATTTATGACCCCATGCAGGAAGAACTGTGGACTGTGGCCAAAGGCGAGCCCGCCCTGCTGAATGGTCAACCGATCCGCGTCAGTCCGCGCAGTCAGATGGCCGACGCCATGGTAACCGTTGGCTTTTCAAAAACCAAGGACGCCCTGGACCTCGGTTTCGAGCGCTACAAAAGAATCGCCTACGAAGTGAGGAAGACCCGCATGCTCGGCAGCGCAGCCCTCGCCATGGCCTACATCGCCTGCGGACGTCTGGACGCCTACGTGGAAGAGCAGATCAGCCTCTGGGACATCGCCGCTGGGCAAATGCTCGTCGAAGCCGCCGGTGGCACCGTGAACCTGAAGCCCAGCACCAAAAAGCAGGGCACCATGTTCATCTGCGCCTGGAATGGCACGCTGCCCATCGAGAGCTACCTGTAGGCCACCGATCAGCTATCGATCACATCGCCGCGCACCGCCATGCGACTGAGGCAAATGCCCGTGGCAGCCAGCTCTTTCCAGGGCGCATAGTGGGGCATCTGGCCGTGGGCATCCATGGCCGCCTTGTCTTTGTAAATCTCGCTCAAGGCAAAGAAGTTCGGCTTGTCGAAAGCCCGCGCCACTTCGAAGCGCAGGCAACCCGGCTCCTGTCGGGAAGCGGCGGCATTGCTGAGCATGACGGATAAAAATTCATCGACTCGCGCAGGATCGATCTCGAGGACAACAGTGATGGCTACCATGGCCACGAATGACGCGATTTTTTTCGAAGTTGCAACCTGTGGCTCACGTATTACCCGCCTGTCAGTCGATCATCCAACCCCCACTTTCCGGTCATGAAAATCAGCACCTTGTCCTCTTCGGTTACCCTGTTGCTCAGCGTGAGTTTCGCCTCAGCTCAAGAAAAAAAACCAGAGACTCCCGTGCCCGCCTCCGCCGCCAAGCCAGCCGTCGTGGCTCCTGCCCCTCCGAAGCCGGCGACTCCGACTCCCCCCAAACCCGCCGCACCGCCCCCTGCAAAACCCGCTGCACCGACTCCCGCACCTGCACCGAAAGTCGAAGTCAAGCCCGCCCCACCCAAGCCTGCGGCCCCTCCGCCCGCACCCAAACCCGTGGCCCTTTTCCCCGATCCAAACCTCGAAGCCGCTGTGAGGAAGCAGGTCTTTGCCAAGAGAGAAAACAAAGAACCCCTCACCGCCGAAGACGTGGCCAACGTGGCCGTCATCGATGGGAAAGGCCTCGGAATCAA
>CAMBPV010000302.1 GCA_945869695.1 Prosthecobacter debontii | reverse complement strand
AACTCGCGCTTCATCATCTGCGGAGATCAAAACGCCGACAATAACGAAGGCGACAGCTCTGATCCCGCGATCAAGCAACTCATCGGCGGCATCGCCACCGCAGGCGGAGCGGCCATTCCAGCGAACCCGCTGGTGAACAGCACCTTTGTCCCCGCGGGTGGCACAGGCCCACAGCCGGATGATACCGCAGCCTTCAGCGGCGGTGTGCGTGTGGACTACGCGCTACCATCCATCTTCGGCTTCGATACACCCACCGGCGGCGTCTTCTGGCCCGGCGCTGGCGATCCGATGAGCGGTGCCGTCGTCGCCTCAGATCACCACCTCGTCTTTGTGAATCTCACGCTCAATGGCGTCACGCTGCCGCCGAGCACGAATTTGACCAACTACTATGCCCCCGCCTCCGGTTTGACTGGCACCGCCCTTCAAGCCGCCCTCCACAACATCATCGACGACCATGTCATCCTTGATTACAACACCGTGGACGACGTGATGCGCATCATTGATGAAGCCGCTAACGACAGCAGCGCCGTGCGCCTTCTTTACTCCAACGCCAACCTGCCCAAGACCTCATCGAGCTGGAACCGCGAACACGTCTGGCCGCGCAGCGATGGCGTCGGCGATGAAGGTGCGGACTTCAGCGATATCCATCACCTCTTCCCCTGCAAAGACAGCGTGAACAGCCTGCGCTCGAATTTCCCCTTCGACGTGACCACCGGCAGCACGACCTCCGATCCGTTCGCGCCCGAATCGCGGCTCGATGGCAATTCCTGGGAGCCTCTTGACCGCGACAAAGGCGTCGTCGCCCGCGCCCTGCTCTACATGATGACCCGCTACGACGGCAGCGATGTGCTCAGCAGCGATCTCGTTCTCGCCAACAGCACCGGTCCGGTCGGCACACACGGCGTGCTCAGCACCCTGCTTGCCTGGCACCAAGCCCATCCCCCCACCGACTACGAGCGCAGCCGCAACAACGCCATTTACAGCGGCGTCACCGTCAGCGGCATCCTCCGCGCCCAGGGCAATCGCAATCCCTTCATCGACTTCCCGCAGTTCGCCGATGGCATCTACCTGAACACCACTGCGCAGTCCTTCAACAAGTGGCAGCTCCAGCGCTTCACCTTCGCCCAGCTCCAAAACAACGCCCTCACTGGACCGAACGACGATGCTGATGGCGACGGCCGCAGCAACTACGCCGAATTCCTCCTCGGCGGCAATCCCAACGCCGGCAGCGACGAGCCTCTCGCCGCCGCCCGCACCGGAAACAACCTCACCCTCACCTTCCGCCGTCCCAAAGGCATCCCCGAGCAGGCCCGCATTGAAGTCTCCACCGATCTCAGCACCTGGACCACCGTCCCCGGTTGGGAAACTGCCTCCGTCATCACCGATGAAGGCGACTACCAGCGCATCGACTACACGCTCTCGATCACCTTGGACGGGAAGTTCTATCGCGTCATCTTTGAATAAGCCTCCAGTCATGCAAAAGCTCGTCACCATCTATCTCGATAACATGGCCTACGAAGGCTCCACCATGTTTAAAGGCCACGCTGGCAAACATGGCCATGTCGAAGAGCATTTGAAAAGCGAACTCGCCGGAGGCTGGTGGATCGTCTCCACCGCAGCTTTCGGCGGATCAGCCGATGGTTACACCGCCCGCGACTAGCTCGCCGTCGTCTTGGAAAAGAATGAATAGACCCCTCTCAACTCCAGCCGATCATTATATCGATCCCCAATTGAAAGTTTTGCCGTGCAAAAGCGAGCCAGCCCCGGTGGCTCGTTGGAAGACTCGATTGGGTCCAATCGAGACAGGACATCTCGATCTGGACAACTACCTGAAGATGCGACGCATCACCCATAAGTTGAGGCGATACGGCGGTCCGGTCCTTGCGCTCGTTGGAGTCACGGTGGCGGCCTCTTTGATCTTGTATGGCATCACCCGGGACTAGGAAAGGCTAATCGGGCACCCAACGTGTGATACACACCCTCGCGATGTGGCAATAAAGTCGCTCAAAAATGAATGCCGAGGAAACAGATGAGATGATTCTTTCACCCATGAATCTCTTCGATATTTTCGATCACTCTCAGACGCATTCAAGACGGGGATGGATCAAGCATTTCATGTTCGGCTCCGTTGGATCAACATCCGGCATTGCCCTCATGCTTGCAGAAGTGACCGAGGCCGCTCAACCAGGTCCAGGACGTCTGCGTTTGCGAGTCACGGACTACCCAGCACTGGAGAGCGTCGGTGGCTCTGTGCAATTGCAATTCAGTTCGATCTACGATCCCCTAACCATTAACCGGGTAAGTAACACCGAGTTTGCCACATTGGACTCGATCTGCACCCATGCCGGCTGCACGGTAAACAAATTTATAGCCGCTGACGGATACATGCTCTGTCCCTGCCACGGCTCCCAATTCGATGCCCGAGGTCAGGTGGTGAGTGGTCCGGCAGAGGAAAACATGAAGGCTTTTCCCACCACCTATGACGCAGCCGCTGGAACGATTGAGGTGACAGTGCCGGATTTGGGACTGAACATTAACAGCATACAAGTACAATCGAAAACCGGTGGAGTCACCCGGTTTAAGCTAGTCTTTCAGGCCACGGCATTCGCAACCTATGAGGTTCATTATCAGGGTCAGTTGGGCGGGAGTTCGGTGCTGACTCCCTTTTCAAGAACGCCTACTGGCAATGCCACTCAGACTTCACTTGTGGCAAATGATAGCGCGGCATTCACTGTCTATGTCGATGCTTCCGGAGATCGTGGGTTCTTTAACGTTTCGATGAAATTGACCTCGATTTGAGTTCGATTAGTCGCCCTGAAAGATGAGTTCAATATCCGATGGCGACCAGCCGACGGCCTCCAAGGATTCACGGGTGACGAGATGATTTCGAGCCCGGAGACGATACATGTCCATCAAGGCAGCCCGGCGCACTTCGGGATCGACGATGTTTTCAATCACAACGTGCGCCGTGTCCGTGTGTCCCCGCTCGTCGAGCGAAGCGGCAATGGAGGCCAAAGCTAAACCAAGATGCTCTATGGCCTGTGTCGCATTCAACCAGGCAGTCGCAGCTTGGGGGTCTTGATCATACCAGAGGATGGCCTCGTTGTTGAGTTGGCGTTGGTTCTCGACCGTGCGCTCGCCAGCTTCAAGTTGAAGTACTCGCTCGGCCGTTTTTAAAGCGGCGTCCGGAGCTGAAGGTTGCCCCTGGATGGCCGCTGCACTAGGAAGGCGCGGCTGCGCGGGATCAGGAACGATGGCAGACAGCCAAAACGGCTCATACTTATCCTCCGGAACGCGAATCAGAAGAGCGAGATCACGTTTCCGTTGCTCGATCGAAGTGGCCCCCGGCATTGATCCCCTATTCGGTGCAACCTTCACTTTTTCTTCGGCAGGAGCGCTTGCCTTTCCGAGCCAAAAACCGCCCAGAACAGCGAGCAGTGACAAGAGAATGACAAACAACAAAAAACGTATCTTCATACCAAAACGGGCTGGAGAGGGACCTCGGACGTTTCTTCGACCAACTTGTCCTCCATGCCATCAAAGCGCAAAAGCCTGGCGCTATTGAAGATGACGAAGAAGGCGCTGAACTCGTGCAGGAA
>CAMBPV010000301.1 GCA_945869695.1 Prosthecobacter debontii | reverse complement strand
GGCCTCTGAACGGCGGAAATATTGCTCACAGTTGGCGCGGCACTGACGTGCAAAGCCGCTCCGAGTAGAAGGACGATTACGAGATGGCGAAGTGGTTTCATGACTGAGAAAGTAAGTGTGTTGGTGTGAAAAGATTGGGCCGCCTATTTTCTGCTTACTCGCTTCTTCTTTCCTGCTAGCTCGCGACCCTTGTCCGTTAGCTCGATGCCTTTGCACGATCTGCCCGTATTCGGGTTTATGATTTTCGTTCTCTTGATCAGACCCTTATTCATCCTCAGCAAGTCCTTGATGAACTTGGTATCGGCCTGCTTTGTGTTCGGGGGTTTGCCGAATTTTCGCAGCCAATAGTCAAGCGAGCCACGTTTGGAATGTTTTTCGACTGAAACCTTTTGTTGCCCTATCACAATGCTGCCTTTGAGCAGATGTTTGCGAATCGATTCGACGAGAACATCCCTGCCATAGGTCAAAGGGACGGTGGAACCGGTGCCTCGTTTGGGTTTTGATGATTTGCGCATGAAGAAGGCTATAGAACTACAGCGGGGGCTCGTCACCCCCGCTCCTCGATGGTGGCTATGAGCCACCAACAGCGATGCCCACCTCTGCGCTCCAGAGGCCGACTTGGTCATCTCCGACGCGGTAGATGGCGCGGTATTTCCAGGTGGTGAGGGTGGCGGGGAAAGGCTGGGTGTCGGTGTAGCCGGGGGTGGTGTCCCATGTGAGGTCGGAATAGCCCTGGCCGCGGTCCACCTGAAGCTGGATCATGTCGAGGTAGCCACCGAAGCCGCCCCATCCCCAGTCGAGGAAGACCTGACCGCCGATGATTTTCACTTTGAAGACGGGCTGGATCGTCTCGAAATCGGGGCCGGTGGCCTCGGTGCCGATGGTACCCATGTCCGTGGCGATGGCATCATCGTAAGCAGGGGCCTCCTGCATGACCTGCACGAGACTGAAGATGCGGGTCAGCGCACCGGGCTTCATCGGAACCACGGCGGGAAGGCCCGCTGCGACATCGGCCCCTGGCATGGCTGGCGGGGTGAAAACGGGCATGACCATGACGGCATCGCCCGTGCCGTTTTGCGCCGCGCGGATCATGTCGGTGTTCGACTTGGTCCAGGCCTTCAGCGCGGGATAGTAAGAGCCCAGCAGGTAAATGAGCCAGCGGGCATCTGCCACGGCGGCGGCGCAGGAAGCCGGGCTGACACCCAGCGTGGGGGCGTGGCCGATGAGCTTATTGAAAAAATTAGTCAGCCAAATAATCTGCTCTGGCACATTGGTGGGATAGAACGAGTTGTGTTTCATTTTGCTTTTGGTTTTGCGTGGTTGTCCCGCTGTCGGGGTGACTGTTGGTGGGATGTAGCCCGGATCCCCGGGCTCTCGGACGCCGTCCCACGTGACATTGGGGTTGGCTGAATCCCAGGTGTACTTCTGGCCTGTAACAGGATCGATCTCTTCAGAGTCCCAGTATAAAGGCTTCATTTGGAGGTGATGGCTGCGCTCGCAAGAGCGTGGTGGGTAGGGCTGCTTGCTCCTGCAAGCGCCGTCGTTCGGGGTCCGAAGGGCTCTGGGTTGAAACAGAGAGCCTCCGCGCATCTCCCGGCCCCTCACGGCGGATGGAGGACCATCCGCCCCACCTCTTCTGGCGGCCATGTGAGAGGACTTTTCGGTCAAATCCCTGATAATGAGGCGAAAACACAGTCACCTCCAAAGGTTGGAGCTTCACCTCCAATCGTTGGAGGTGCGCCTCCAGCCATTGGAGGTGGGTTTTTGGCCTTTGGAGGTGACGGTAAACCTTCTGGAGGCGCGCCTCCAAGAGGTTCACGGTGCGCGGAAGAAGCGGGAGGTCGCCTCCAAGGAGTTGACCGCACGCCGAAGAGGCTGGAGGCCGACTCCAGGGAGTTGGCGGTGCGCTGAAGGGACTGGAGGTGCACCTCCAGGACTTTTGCGGCACGCCGGAGGAGCGGGAGGTCGTCACCCAGAGCTTGACCGTACGCAAAAGGAGCTGGAGGAGCGCCTCCACAAACGGAACGGTACGCAGAAGGAGCCGGAGAATCGCCTCCCGAGGCTTCGCGGTGCGCCGAGGAGTCTGGAGGTGAGCCTCCGAGGACTCCGCCGTGCGCTCAAGGGTTTGGCCAATCGCCTCCCGTTCGGCAAGGAGACGGCGGCGGGAGCTGACGATGCTCATGAGAGGCACCTCCGCACGGTTGAGACTCGGGAGAACAAACTCCCGCCCGTCTTGAATACCCCAGAAAGTGTGCCCGCTACGCTGGAGCCGTTGAGCCGTTGAGCCGTTGAGCCGTTGAGCCGTTGAGCCGTTGAGCCGTTGAGCTTAGGAGTTGGCAGAGCGGCTGCATGAGGCGGAGATTATCAGGATGGGCCTGAGTACGGCAAGGGCTTTCCGCTCTTAGGTGAACAAAATTTCAAAAGCACTTAAGCACGGCAACACCTTGACGCGAGGTATAGCTGCCGCACATGCCGACCATGGAAGAACGCGTCATTGGTGGCACCTGCGCTTGCCTGCCCCTCGCACCTGCTCCATCTTCACCTCTTCATGCTTCCTGCTAACGAACAACTCCAGATCCTCAAGCGCGGCACCGTCACCCTTCACAGTGAGAAAGAGCTCATGGACAAGCTCTCGCGTGGTAAGCCGCTACGCATCAAGCTCGGCGTTGATCCGACATCACCCGACATCCATCTCGGACACGCCGTCGGTCTGCGTAAGCTCCGGCAGTTTCAAGAGCTTGGGCATCACATCGTGCTCATCATAGGCGATTTCACCGCCATGATCGGAGATCCCAGCGGACGCTCCACCACACGCCCTGCTTTGACCTATGAGCAGGTCATGGCCAATGCGGATACTTACACCGAGCAGGCCTTCTTGGTTCTCGACAAAGAGAAGACCGAAGTGGTTTACAATGGCTCTTGGTTCAAAAAAATGGACTTCCTTGAAGTCATCCGTCTCAATGCGCGCGTCACCCTGAATCAGATGATGCAGAGAGAGGATTTTAAGAATCGATTCGGTCAAGGCCACGAGATCCGTCTTCATGAGTTGCAGTACCCCATCATGCAAGGTTGGGACTCCGTGGTCGTCCGTGCGGATGTCGAGATCGGCGGTAGTGACCAGCTTTTTAACATTCTTGTGGGTCGTGATCTTCAGAAAGAAGAAAGCATGGAGCCTCAGGTGTGCCTGACTTTGCCTCTGCTCGAAGGGCTTGATGGCGTCAAAAAAATGTCCAAGTCGCTGGGGAACTACGTCGGCCTTACCGACGAGCCCAAAGAGATGTTTGGCAAGCTCATGAGCATCCCCGACGAACTCATGAGCAAGTATTACCTCCTCGTGCTCGGAGAGGAAATGGACACTGCCATGCATCCGATGGAGGCCAAAAAACAACTGGCTGCCAAATGTGTGGCCACCTACCACACTCAGGCTGATGCGCAGAATTGCCGAGACGACTGGGATCTCCGATTCAGCAAAAGGGACCTCGCCAGTGCAGACCTGCCGGAAGTCACATTGCCTGAGAGAAAAGACATCCTCGGTGTTGTCCTCCATGCCTTCACGACGCTCGAGGCTCCGATCAGCGGAGGGGATGCTCGTCGCCTCATCCAGCAGGGCAGCATCCAACTTAAT
>CAMBPV010000300.1 GCA_945869695.1 Prosthecobacter debontii | reverse complement strand
AAGGCGTGTGCAGGATGCTCGATGGTTTCAGCTCGGGCCACGTCTTGCCGTGATCCGTGGAGACGCTTTCACCGATGCCGTAGGTGGTGCGCACGAGAAGCCAGAGCGAGCCGTCCTTGCGCTCGACAAACATGTGCTCGTCGAACTGGCGCACATCCTTCGGCACGTTGCAGCCGCCGCGTAGAGACCAAGTCTTGCCATGGTCGTTCGAGACAAACATCTGCGCGCTGTTGTCGTGTTCCCTCCATTTGGAAATCGGCAATACCCATTCGCCGGAGGAAAGCGCCAGTGGCTTGCACATCATCACGCCATCGCCGATGCGGCGTGGCTGCGACCACTTCGGCTGCGCGGCATCGGTTTCTGTGGTCTCGATGAACCACACGCCGAGTTCGGCATCGCGCCGACCTTTTTCCATCTGCGCCCAAAAGAAGAACAAGCGCCCATCTGGCGACACCCACAACTCAGGATCAAAGCTGCGCACGGGACCACCTGTGTCGGGATCGACCACCAGCACTTCGTTCCATGTCTTGCCATCATCGCCGCTGGTGCTGAGCACGACATAGTTATTCAAATCCTCGCCCGGTGTGACACCCGCATACCATGTGGCCCAGAGCCGTCCCTTCGGCGCAACCGCCATACTCGGAATGCCGGTGAAGGCGCGATTCGTCACCGCTTGATCAGCACGAGGTGGGCCGAGATGCTGTGGTGGCAATAGGGAAGGGGCTCGTGCTTCACCAGCTTGGGCCGCGAACGCGCCTATATCCTCCAATTTGCCGAACATGATCCGGTCGGTGGAGCCTTTGTGGTCGCTTTGCGTGACGGTGAGCCAGATCGCGCCTTCGTGTTCGTGGAAGGTCGGATACTGGAACGAATGCGGAGACTCGAAGCGGTATTTGCGCTCCCAGATTCTGCCATCCCGGGAGATGTCCACGTTGAACACGCTGCGGCCGCAATCCTCGATTTTGGTATTCTCCTGCCAGCCGAGGTAATAGACAGCGCCGAACTTATCGAAGGTGGGCTTCGAGTTCAGTCCGTTCGGCACAAAAGGCATCGGTCGGCCGATGGTCCACGTCTTGCCGTCCTTGCTGGTGGTGAAGTGGTAGTTGCCAGCGTCGTTGCGGCAGATCGCCATCCAGGTGCCGTCCGGCAGGCGATTCACAGCCGACTCGCTGAGCTGCTGCGACTGCGGCTCGTTGTAATGGCCGATGAGCTCGAAGGTCGTGAAGTCATCATGCAGCACGGCGAGGGCGTTCTGTTTGCCTGGGAAGTTGTTGAGCGCCACATAGCGTCGGCCGTCGAACTCCTTGAACGAATCGAAGATAAAGAGCCCCTGATTGACGGCTTTCCTCGTGAAGCCTTGGGCTACCGCGTCGGCGTGGAAATGACGCGGCTCCATGTCGAACACCCCGCCGGCCGTTTTCAGCTTCGCCTTGTGGATGCTTCCTTCGAAGGTCTGCGTGCCAAGATCGAAATCGCGATACCAAGTGACCGCCTGCTCCTTTGCTGGCTGGCTGCAGAAATAGGTGCGCAGCGTGTGGTCGTCCTTACGGATGATGCGCGGCACAAAGCACATTCCTTTTGGCAACGTCACGTTGTCGAAGATCTGTTCAGATTTCGCCATTGGGATGGTCTTCTCCACCTCAAGGGTCTTCGGATTCACAATGGAGAGGACACAATATTGCGCAGCGCCCGCGCCGTGGCCCGGTTCTACATCGTTGTCGTGTTCCACGATGTAAGCGCGATCACCCACACAAACGAACTCCGCATCATGCGCGCCTTTCGCCTGCGGCGCGGTGACTTTGAGTAAGCTGGCGAGGACCTTGTCCGCTGCTGCCTTGGGGGCCCAGTTGACGGGAAGAAGCGCGGGCTTGTTGAGCTTGTTCACGACCTGCTTCAGACTTACGGCACCGGAGACGTTCTTGCCGGCGGTCACGTCTTCTTCTTTGAACTTCGCCAGCAGGATCTCGCCCGCGCCACCGCGATCACGATCATAGGTGATCCAGATGAGGCCGTCCTTGTCCTGCACGCCGTCAGGATAGGATATGGGGAGGCCACCAGGGAAGTTCAGGCCGCCCCGTTCATCGAGCAGCAGGCCCTCGCTCCATGTCGCACCGTCGTCGGTGGAGAGTTGCGCGGTGAGATGGCTGCGACCGGTGAACTTGTAGTGGTTCACCAAAAGCAGATTGCCCGAGGACAGGCGGCGGATGAAGAAGCGCGAATGCGGCGTGGCGATGCTGGTGGGTTTGCCGGGTGTCCAGGTGCGGCCTTTGTCGGAGGAATGACTTTCCCACAGCACCTTCTCGGTGCGGATGAGCATCCAGAGACGGCCATCCTTCAACTCCACGATCATGTTCTCGAGTCCCGCCTTCGCCGTCTTGATGGCACCGTGCAGCTTCCATGTCTTACCTTCATCGGTGGAGATCGCCGCGCCAAAAACTTGTTTCGCATCAAATCCCGCCCACCCTGCCACGGGTTCCAATGCGTGCACCACCGGCAAGACCCACTCGCCGGTCGAGAGCACGACCGGCTTGTTCATTCGGAAACTGAACGGACCGTCAAAGCCGACGCGGAACTCCGCGCCCCAGACCGGCGGCGAAGCATCCGGGGCATCGCAGATGCGGGCATAGACCCCGTGCTGGGTGCTGTCCTTGATGCTGCGATTGAAAAGATACCAGAGACGCCCTTTCGGGTCGATCCACAGGCACGGATCATAGCAGCGTGTGCCATCGTTCAGCGGCAAACTCATGGCCTGCGGCGCGGAGAAGGTCTTGCCGTCATCATCGCTTTGCGAGAGCACGACCGTGTTCTCAGGCGCGGGCTCCCAGGTTCCTCCGGTAAACCAAGAGACAAACACACGTCCCTTGGCTGTGCGTTCAAGTCCAGGAATGCCCTGCCAAGTGCGCTTGGCGAGGTCGATGGTGACGGGTTCAGCGGCGTGCAGCGGGGTGAACGATGCGAGCAGCAGGGCGGTGAGGAGGGTGAAGCGTGAGAAGCGAGATCTCATAAAGAGGCGTTTTTTCGAAACTACCATCCACCGGTTCACACAGTCTCCAGTCCCGCGAGGGTCTCCTTGTTGCTGCTGCCGAACTTGCCGACTTCCATGCCCATTTGCTGGAGCATTTGCACCCAAAGGTTGCTAAGCGGTGGCGGACTCGTCGGGTCGTGGGCGATGTGCTGGCCGTGTTTGAACCGGCCACCGGCGATGAGAACGGGCAGGTTCGTGGAGTCGTGGCTGGAGGCGTTGCCCATGCCGGCTCCGAAGACGCTCATGGTGTTGTCGAGCAGTCGTGAAGTGCCATCGCGTGAGTCTTTCATGCGCTGGATGAAGCCGCCCCATTCAAGCAGCAGATCGCGTTCGAGGATGGCGAGTTGGTTGAGCTTTCCGGCATCCTGACCGTGATGGCTGAGGTCGTGGTAGGCAAAGCTGGTGCCGGGCTTCGACGGCGTCTTGCTGGTGCCGACGTAATACAGCGTGACAATGCGCGTGAGGTCGGTCTGCACGGCGAGGCGGGCGACATCCAGCATGAGGCCGAAGCGCGTGGTGTCTTCGCCGGGGCCGGGATCTTTGATGACGGGCACGCCGGGCTTGGGCTTGGGTTGTTTGGCGAAGTTTTCTGAGCGCACCATTCGCTGTTCGAGTTCGCG
>CAMBPV010000299.1 GCA_945869695.1 Prosthecobacter debontii | reverse complement strand
GAGGAGCAACTCCAAGGGCGGATCATGATTCAAGACTCGATGCCGCCCGGGGCTCCTGCCGTCGTCCGCATCCAGAGTCAGGGGAAAACACTCTGGGAGCAGGTGTTTCAGACGGATGGAAAAGGGGAACGCCGATTTGATTTTTCCTTCCCGGTTCGTGAGCTCCCGGCTCCTGCTGCGGGCGAAGCCGATAAGACTCTCCGCAGCCTGACCGTCCAAGTCGCCGCCACGGGAGATCAAGCGGCTCTTGAAAAAACGCGCGCCAACAATGGTCGAGAAGTGGCCGTGCATCTCCTCTCGAAAAAGCGGAAGCTTCTTGTCATGGATGGCCGGCCACGATGGGAGACGCGGTACATTCACAATCACTTCGACCGTGACGAGCGCTGGACGGCGTCGGTCATTTTTGATGACCTCTCTGAAGATGCGACGAAGGGCTCGATCCAAACGAGTTTCCCCAAAACACGCGACGAGCTTTTCACCTATGATCTGGTCTTGATCGGTGATGTTTCTCCCGCGAGGCTGAAGGCGGAGCATTTAGCCTGGATCGTTGAGTTTGTCGAAAAGCGCGGGGGTGGGCTCATTTTCATTGATGGAAATCGTGGGTATCTCAACGATTGGGCAAATCCGAAGGCTGGAGCCCTCCTGCCTGTCGAAAAACTGAAACCGCAAGCTGCGGGGGAGAGGGGATACGAGTGGCATTTGGAATCGGCGGGCGGGCGGTTCGATGCGCTGAAGTTGAGTGATTCTGCTTCTGCCAATACGAGCCTCTGGCCCTCTCTTCCGATGGCTCGTTGGGCTGCACTTTCGAAGCCTCTGCCCGGTGCCATCACACTGGCCACCTTCCGCGGAGTGGGTGCGTCGGCTTCTCCGGCGATCGTCTTTCGTCCGCTCGGAGCCGGTGCCGTGCTTTATTTGGCATCCGATGAGTTGTGGCGCTGGCGTTATCAGGTGGCGGATTTGTATCATCAGCGGCTTTGGATGCAGTTGTCCTCCTGGATCGCGGCACCGCCCTTTCAGGCGGAGGACAAGAAGTTATCCCTCGGCACCGATCATCTCCGTTACGCAAGCGGTGAGCAGGCGGAGATTCGGGTGCGTCTGAGAAACGAACGCGGAGAAATGATCGTGGATGGACAGCCCCGGGCCTCGCTTTTGCATCAGGGAGTTGAGGTAGCCACGCTTGCACTTGAGCCGGATCCGACTCACGCCGGAGTGTATCGTGCCGTCACGCCACCGCTGAAGTCGGGTAGCTATGAGATCGCCGTGGCGGAGGCGTCAGGGGTGCCTGCTTCAGATCTTCGACTCTCCCTCCGCGTCGATGATGCAGGCAATCAAGAGTGGGCCAACCTGACGATGAATCGCCCCTTGCTCGAAGCCATGGCCAGCAATTCCGGCGGTCGCTTCCTCCGCGAAGAACAAGCCGCCGCCGAACTGCCGAACCTCCTTCAATCCATCGACCGCAAGCAAACCACCACGCGCGAAACCATCCTATGGTCTAGCTGGTGGTGGTTTGGTGCCGTTATCCTTCTGCTCACTGCCGAGTGGCTTTTACGGAAGCGTTTGAAGTTGGTCTGACCGAGATCAGACGTTCATGGGTACTTCGTAGCCTTTGCGAAATTCGCGGGTGAGGAGGGCGAGGGCTTCGGGGGTGGCGGTTTCGCCAATGAAGGTTTCCTTTTGGGCGTCGATCTCGAGCATGGGTCCCATGCGGATATCGAGCTTGGAGTCATCGAGCTCATTCTTTTTCAGATGCTCATGGAAGTCGGCAATGACGTCATTCCAAGGCTGGAAGTCCTTCACGGCTGCTTCGGCTTGATCGCGCGAGTACTTTTGTCCGAGGCGATAGGAGATATTGCCGAGGTGGCACCAGGCGCTGGAGTAGTGAATGGCTTCGACTTCGGCCTTGAGCTCGGAGGCCTTCCGGCTGCGCACGGCGGCGATGAAATTAGCGGCGTGAGTTTTCCCGCCATCACCTTTGAAGGTCTGGATCTTTTTACCGGAGGGATCAAACACAGAGCCACCACCGCGATTGCCCGTGTAGTAACCTCCCTCGCATTCGACGATCAGGAATGAGCCTGTGCGACGGCGCATGTAAACATCGGGCGCTTTCATGCCTTTTTGGCGGGGGAGATTGTGAAAATCAACAATGACGGGGATATCGCCCGTGTCCATGTAGGCAAAGTGGGTGTTGGGTGTTTCGCCCGCGTCATCCCAGCCAAAGCGTCCGCCCCCGGCGATGATGCGCTTGGGGGGTGGAATCTTGTCACGGAACACGACGTTGCGGAGGTCATCGAGAATGTGGGGTCCCCAGTTTCCCATCTCGCCATTGCCGGTGTTCCAGTTCCAATGCCAATCGTAGTGGAATTTGTTGCGCAGAATGGGCTCATCTTTGGCAGGGCCGAGCCAGAGATCGTAGTCAACGGTGGTGGGGGGTGTGAGAGGTTCCGTGCGCTTTCCAATGGTGGCTCTCATGCTGTAGTGATTGCAGCGGACGTACTTCATTTTCCCCAGGCTGCCTGCGTCGAAGAAGGCTTTGATCTCGTCTTGAAGCGGATCGCTGCGCTGCTGAGTGCCGCCTTGCACAATGCGATTGTACTTACGTGCTGCTTCAACGAGTTTCCGGCCTTCCCAAATGTTATGGGATACGGGCTTTTCGACATAGACATCCTTGCCTGCCTGCATGGCCCAGATGGAAGCGAGGACGTGCCAATGGTTTCCGGTCGAGACAACCACGACATCGATGTCTTTGTCTTCCATGACCTTGCGGAGGTCCTGGGTCGTCTTGGCATTCGGGTAGGCCTGTTTTGCCCTGTCGAGGGCGACTGTGTCGGGATCGCAGAGGTAAGCGATCTCCACTCCCGGCACGGAGGCCATTCGTTTCGCATTCCCACTGCCTTGTCCGCCGAGTCCGATGCAGGCAACACGGATCGTATTGTTTGCACCGAAGACCCGCGAGGCGGATAGGGCGGTGAAGGCAAGGGCGGATTGCTTGATGAAGGCGCGACGGTTATTCATGGGTAAGGAATTGGGAATTCGGAACGGAACAGAGCTTCGCATTCCTTCAAATAGAACGCTGTCTTTTGGATTGTGTAAATTCGGATGAAGTAAAACCGATTTGCACCCAGCGAAGTCCTCTCCTACTCTGACCTCCCCCAACATGGCAAAGCAAGCACTCGGAAAAGGACTCGGCGCGCTGATATCTGCACCCACTGCAGGTGGCTTAGCTGCGCGTCCGGCCATCATCGCCAATCCACCACCCTTGGTGCCACCACCCGCCACCCACCCTCGGGATGCGGTGATGCGGATCCCTTTGGATCAAATTGTTCCAAGTCCGCTTCAGCCAAGAAAAGAGTTTGAGCCCGAGCAGCTTCGTGAGCTGATGGACTCGATCCGTGAACACGGGATCATCCAGCCCCTGATCGTGCGTGAAGTGGGCGGGAAGTTAGAGCTTATCGCAGGTGAGCGTCGTTTTCGGGCGTCCCGTGAGCTGGGGCTGAAGGAGGTTCCTGTGATCACCCGAGAGGCGTCTGATCGAGACGTGCTCGAAATGGCCCTGATCGAGAACCTTCAGCGCGAGGGACTCAATCCGATCGAGGAAGCCCGCGCTTACGATCGCCTCTCTCGTGAGTTCTCCATGCGGCAGGAAGAC
>CAMBPV010000298.1 GCA_945869695.1 Prosthecobacter debontii | reverse complement strand
GCCACCACTCACCGGCCAGCACGTGCTGCCGGGCAGGCTTTTCAACGGCATGGTGCATCCCATCCTGCCGTATGCCATTCGCGGCGTTCTCTGGTATCAGGGCGAGTCAAACACGGGCAACGCCAGCCTCTACCGCACCTCGTTTCCGTTGCTCATCAAAGACTGGCGGCAGCACTGGCAGCAGGGCGATTTCCCCTTCTACTTCTGCCAGCTCGCCAACTACCGACCGAAGACGAACCAGCCCGGCGAAAGCGTGTGGGCGGAGTTACGCGAGGCGCAGGCAAAGACGCTATCCGTGCCCAACACCGGCATGGCTGTGCTCATCGACACCGGCGAATCCGAGGACATCCATCCGCAGACCAAGCAGATCGCCGGTGAACGACTCGCCCTGATCGCTCTGGCGAAAACCTATGGCCGCGAGGTCGTGCATTCGGGTCCGCTTTACGCATCAATGAAAATCGAAGGCAGCACTATTCGACTGAGCTTTGATCACCTCGATGGCGGACTCGTGGCCAAAGAAGTGCCCGCGACCTACGACGTGATGCGCAAGGTCGGCAAAACCGCGCCGCTCGTGCGCCACAGCCCGCAAAGCCAACTCGAAGGCTTCGCCATCTGCGGTGCCGACCTGCAATGGGTCTGGGCGGAAGCAAAGATCGAGGGCGACACCGTGCTCGTCTCGTCAAAGCAAGTGCCCGCTCCCATTGCCGTGCGCTATGCGTGGTCCGATAACCCGACCTGCAATCTCTACAACGCCGCCGGTCTGCCCGCCTCGCCCTTCCGCACGGATGATTCTATCTCCATCACCGAAAAGAATACCCGCCCTTAGCTGCCTCAAAACATTATGAAACAGATCGTTCTCTCCCTTCTTCTTTTTTCCAGCCTGTACGCCCCGCTGGCTGCCGCCGACCTCTTCGACAAACAAAACCTCGCCGCGTGGTGCATCGTGCCGTTTGACGCCGCGAAGCGTGGCCCCGAAACCCGTGCCGTGATGGTCGCTAAGATGGGCATCAAAAAAATCGCCTATGACTGGCGGCCCGAGCATGTGGCCGAATTTGAACGCGAGATCCTCGCCTACCAAAAGCACGGCATCGAGATGTTCGCGTTCTGGGGCATGCATGATGAGGCGTTCCGACTGTTTGAGAAGTACAAACTCCATCCGCAGCTCTGGGTCATGATGAAGGGCACGGGCGATACGCAGGAGGCTCAGGTCAAATCCGCCGCAGAAAGTCTGCTGCCCATTTTAGCCAAAACGAAAGCCATCGGCAGCCAAGTCGGCATCTACAACCACGGCGGTTGGGGCGGTGAGCCGGAAAACATGATCGCCGTGTGCGACTACCTGAAAAAGAACCACGCCACCGACAACATCGGCATCATCTACAACCTCCACCACGGCCACAGCCACCTCGACCGCCTACCGAAGGCCATCGAAGCGATGAAGCCTCACCTGCTCTGCCTGAACCTCAATGGCATGGACATCGCAGGCGATACCAAAGGCCGCAAAATTCTCCCGCTTGGTGTTGGCACGCAGGATGTAAAAGTGCTGCGCCAGATTCGCGCCAGCGGTTACAGCGGCCCCATTGGTATCCTTAATCACACCAATGAAGACGCCGAAGGCCGCTTGCTCGACAATCTCGACGGTTTGAAGTGGCTCGTGCCGCAGCTCGATGACAACAAGCCAGGCCCCAAACCGAAGTATCGCACTTGGAGTGAAAAGCCAGAGCTCAGAGTTCAGAAGTCAGAGGTCAGCAAAGCGGAAACTGTGGCGTCCTTGAGCGAAGCGTTTGGCAAGGCACTGAAGGGTGGTTTGGTGGTCGATGGAGATGCGGAATATGCGAAGCTGCCAATCACGGTGGAGTGCCGCGCTAAGCTGGATAACCAACAGGGATACAATATCCTTGTCGCGTCCGAGATGAAATCATCCGCCACGCATTGGGAACTCTACACCCACGCGGGTCGCGGAACGCTGGCGCTTTTCATGCCCGGACGCGGCGGCGATTACGATTCGAAGGTCGATGTGTGCGACGGCCAGTGGCACGACTTCCTTGCCAGCATCGACGACAAGAGCGTCATCCTCTGGATCGACGGCAAACAAGTGTTCGAAAAGCCCGTGCAGCCGCTGAAAGGCACACCGACAGCCGGTCACATCGCTTTTGGCAGTCTTGTGGATCACTCCATCGGCTGCGCTGGCCTCATCGACGACGTGCGGCTTGCCCGCGGCGTCATGAAGCCGCGCAAAGGCAACGCGCCGCGACTGCGCATGGATAACACGCTTGGCCTCTGGGACTTCGACAACCTCAGCGATCTGCTCCCGCCACCTGCACCAAAAGCCGCTGAGTTCAAACCCGACTTCCCACCGCTCAACAAGGACGATAACCAGCACTGGCAGGAGTTCGTGAACCGCGAGCGCACCTTCGACTTCTACGACAAGCAAGCCTTGCAATTCATGAAGCAGAAGCCGCTCCCCGAACTCATCCCAGCCTTCCCCGGCATGGACGGCGGCCAGCAAGGCCACTGGGGCAATCAAAACGATCAAGTAACTTGGAAAGACGGGCGCTGGTCAGCAAGTGATCTGGGGAGTGTCTTCTGCGGCGTCTTCAAAGGCGCAGGTGTGACGGTCAACAAAGGCGTGTGCGTCCGCTTTGATGACAAAGCTGCCGTCTTTGACCCCGAGCGCATGGCGTGGCGTTTGGAATGGTCAGGAGGCTTCCTCAAGCTCAACGACAACCGCCACGGCTTCATGGCAGGTGCACCGATGGATGGCAAAGTCATCTCCAAAGAAGAAAAGAAGCTCCCCGGCACCTACCGCGGCTTTTTCCGCCGAGACCATGAGGTCGATATTGTCACCACCGAAACGCCATTACCTGCTCCAGGCCCCGCCCAATGGCCTCAATGGATCGAAACCAAGGGCGAACTCGGCACTCAGGCACCGTTCGCCACAGATCGCCTCACGATCCCATTCGAGAATCCGTATGGCACGCTGTTCTTCATCACGGCGCACGATTTCTTCAGCGATGGCACCGCCGCCGTCGCTACCATGACGGGCGAGATTTGGCTGGTGAAAGGCATCGACGAGAAATTGGAGAAGCTGCGCTGGAAACGCTTTGCCACGGGTCTTCATCAGCCATTGGGCATGAAGATCGTAAAAGACAAGCTCTACGTCCTCGGTCGTGACCAGATCACCTGCTTGCACGATCTGAATGGCGATGACGAAGCCGACTTCTACGAGTGCGTCACGAATGCCATGCAGACCTCGCCGGGCGGTCATGATTTCATCGTCGGACTCGAAACCGACCCAGAAGGCCGCTGGTATTTCGCCTCCGGAAATCAAGGTGTTTGCCGCATCACGGGCCGCGATCAACTCGACGTGCTCGCCACCGGTTTCCGCAATCCCAATGGTCTCGGCATCTCTGCGGATGGACGTTTCATCACCACCAGCGTTCAAGAAGGCGATTGGACGCCAGCCACCTCCATCTGCCAGATCGAACTCGATCACAATCTCGGGGCGCACTTTGGTGCTGGTGGTCCGAAAGACGGCAAACCACCCGAACCCGTGCTGATGTACATGCCGCGTGGCGAGGACAACAGCGCTAGCAGCCAAGTCTTCATCACCAGCGAGAAATGGGTCTCGATCAAAGGCGACAACAACC
>CAMBPV010000297.1 GCA_945869695.1 Prosthecobacter debontii | reverse complement strand
GGGCCCACAGGCTCCGATTTGATCCGCCGTGCGCGGCAATTTCCATCGGATGAGCACGCCTAGCACCACGGGAGCGATGGTGAGCTGAAAAGCGGACACACAGAGCCCCCACGCGTCCACCGGCACATACTTGCCCGCCAGCAGACTCGTCCACATCGGCGTGAAGAAGAACGCGAGCATCGTCGAGGCCATCGTGAGCACCACGGACAGCGCCACGTTCGCTTTCGCGAGGTAGCTGATCATGTTCGACGCCATGCCGCCGGGGCAACTCGCCACCAGAATGATGCCCACGGCGAGGCCTGGCTCCAGCTTCAGCGCTGTCGCCACCATCCAGCCTGAGAGCGGCATGATCGTGTATTGCGCGATGAATCCCAGCGCGACACTCCCCGGCATGCGGCCGATGGCTTTGAAGTCGTCCAGACTCAAGGTGAGCCCCATGCCGAGCATCGACGCCGCCAGCGACCAGAATATCCACGGTTTATCGAACCACAGCATCGTCTGCGGTTTGAAAAAGGCGATCACCGCCAGCGTGACGAGCCACACGGGATAGAGATTGTTGAACCAGTCGAAGAAGCGTTTCATGAAGTTATGGGGTGATGTCTCTCACGCCGCCAAAGTCCGGCCCACCCGCGCCGACGTAGCCGTTGCTGCTGCCCTTTTCGTCCGGCGTGACCCAAAAAGCATACAACGAGCCCTTCGCCTGATGGAAGCGGAATCGCACAGGCTTTCCAATCAAGTCAGTCAGGTCAATGCCGTCCGCCCACTCCACTTTGAGCTTCGTTTGATCTCCTGTAGCCACCTTTGAACTGCGGATGACCTTCCCCGCCTCATCGAGCACCTCCACACGCACTTCGCCGTTCACGTTCACGAAGAGATGCTTGCCTTTGAACTTCACCGGGCGCGTCGTCAGTTCGCCAGAGCCATCCATGCTCGCAAAACCATCGCGCCTCAGCGTGGCGAGGCCGACGCTGGCTCCACCGTAGATGTCGCCACGCCCGCCACCGGCATCGCCGGAGTAGGCGCAGTAAGGAAAGACCAGTTGGTCGTCCAGCACGACAAAGACACCCGTCGTCGTGTGCAGGTAAGCCCGATCCCAGGCCCCTTCCCGACGCTCTCCACGGATGAAGCCGCGTCGGTCTGGCCGGTCCCAGTGGAAGCCGTCGCGACTAAAGCCGAGTTCCAGGTCCGTGAGCTTGGGGAAGCCTCCTTTGGAACAGACGCCGTTGTTTGGTCCGCGATGAATCTGATGCATGCCGATCATGAGGCTTTCATAAGCCGCCGCCGCCAGGCTGTAGAGCTGCGGTGGATCACCCTCCTGCGGATTGCCTGCATAGCTCCCCACTGGCTCCGGTTTGTCCTTGGCATCCGCATGGGTCCAATACACCGCCTTGTCCCAGTCGGCTCCTTCCAAGAACGTGTCGCTTTCCACATAGGAGCGGCTTCGCCCGCGCGGCCTATCCTGTTTGATGCTCTGCACCCATTTCTTTCGGAACGGATTGTAGAAGATCGAGCCATAGTCTCCCGCAGGCGTCGTGCAAGGCACCGGCTTCGACCACGTCACGCCATCGGACACCTGCAGGCTGTGCGTCAGCCCCGGCACTCGCTGCTCTTTCGGCACATGCATCCAGCAGGTTAGGTATTTGATCCGCTCCTTCGAATCGCTCGCATGGCTGTCATACCACAGCGCATTGTCCGTGCCCGCTGTGGTCCCCGCACCGTTGCTCCACGCTGCGCCTTCGGGAAGTAGAAGGTTACCGCCATGCAGGCCCAGTTCGGGCCGTGTCCACGTCTTCAAATCCGGACTCGTCGCCAGCGCCAGCGGTCCGCGCCAGCCCGCTGTGTAGAACATCTTAAATAGCTTCTCCCTCGGCTCATAAAACACCCCGCCCTGGCCGAGATAGACGACGTTGTTGAGCTTCTTCTCCAGCTCCGTTTCCGCTTTGAAGACGGGATTGCCCTCGAACTTCTTCGCCTGATGAAACGTGCGCTTCAACGTGGTCTTCTCGATGAGGAAATCATCGACGAAGAGCTGCCTGCCGAGGTCGATGGGGATGACTTTGGGCTTCTTCTTCAAATAGGGCACCTCCATCACCGCATCGCTCGGATCGCGGAAGCGCGGCGGCCATTGATCGGGCAGTTCGATGCCGTTGTAGAGTTTCTCGGGCTTCGGACCGGTGGCCTTGTTCGCGAGCATGAGCAGCTTCGCATCCTTCGACACGATTTTGCCCGCAAGCACATCCTCCTCGCGAAACTTCGCCATCAGGATCTCCGCATCGGTGTGCCGATTCCAGTCATAGAGGATGTGAATGAGCCCATCGGGCGCTTCGAAGCCATCGGGATAGGATACCGCGTCGCGTTCATCGAGAAGCAGCCTGCCTTTCCACGTCTGGCCTTCGTCTTCGGAAAGCCAGGCGCTCATGTGAGTGCGCTTCTGCAAGCGCTCCGCAGGCGAACCATTCTTCACCAACAGAATGCGACCCGATTTGAGCCGACGCAGGAAGAAGCGGGCATTCACATTCTGCACCGTCGCCGCTTGTTTCGGCGTGCTCCAGGTCTTGCCACCATCGTTGGAAAAACTCTCGTGCGGCTGGCCATTCGTGCGGGCGAGCATCCACAGGCGGCCATCCTTCAGTTCGATCATCATGTGCTCATCGAACTCCCAATCCGGGAACTGCAAACTTCCGCGCTCCTTCCACGACGCGCCTTCATCGGTCGATTCAAACACGCGGCACGTCTTTTGATGCCAATCGGACACCGGCAGCAGCCAGGTGCCATCTTTGAGCACCGTCGGCTTGTTCAGCGTGCAACCTTCCGCAAACATCACCGGTGTGCTCCACACCGGATCCGCCGCATCGGGATCATCGCAGCGCATGAACCAGTTCGTGATGCGCTTCTGCGGATCGCCGAGCTGCTGATCGAAAAACAGCCACAAACGCCCCTTCGGATCGGTCCACAGATTCCCCACCAGCGCCCCGCACACCTTCTGCGCCGCCTCCATCCTCGCCCCGACTGCCAGACGCGGCTTCGACCACGTCGCGCCATCGTCATCGCTCGTCGCCAGCAGAAAATACCCATCCCGCTTGTCCCCCGTCCCCGTCCAGCAACCCCAGATGCGCCCCTTCGGCGTGCGATCCATTCCGATGATCATCGCTCCACCGCGTGCGCCGTCTTGAAACTCCGCGCCGGGAGTCATCATCACCGAGGGCGTCAATCCATCCTCATCTCGAACCTGCGCCCCATCCGCGAGCACCAGCAGCACCATCTTCTTGAACTGAAGCCGTTCACCTGCCTTCACCGCCTTGTGGTAAAGGCTCACGCGATTCACCTCCCCCGGAAAAAACTGCACTTCCGGGCCATCGACCTTCAAGAAGCCCGCCTCTCGCAGCGACTCCTCCTGACTCGACGCTTTGGGTCGAGTCGTCGGAGTCAGCGCAAACAGCGTGCCGGGCTTGGTGATGGTCACGTCGAGCTTTTCGATGCTGGTGCGGTGAAAAGGCAGGTTTTTGACCGCATCGGGCATTTCATCGATGACATACTCGCGGTCCGTAAAGAGAGTCACACCGCGTTTCATCACCGCCGATTCATCCGCAATCAGAGGAGCGGCGAGGAGGCCAAAGAGAAAGGATAGAGTTAGAAGCGAAGCACGCATGGAGTCACAAACGTCCGCCACGCCCGCTCCTCGCGCCCGAAACCCGCAAAGCGGGTGTTATGGTAACTTCCGACAATGTGGTGC
>CAMBPV010000296.1 GCA_945869695.1 Prosthecobacter debontii | reverse complement strand
GCGCCGACAAAACCGCCGCTGGCACCGTTTTCATTCGGCGTGACCCAAAAAGCATACAACGAGCCCTTCGCCTGATGGAAGCGGAATCTCACCGCTTTCCCAATAAGGTTATCAAGGTCAATTCCGTCCGCCCATTCGATTTTCAGCTTCGTTTGATCTCCCGAAGCAACCTTTGAGCTGCGAATGACCTTTCCAGCCTCATCGAGCACTTCCACATGCACTTCGCCGCTCACGTTCACGAAGAAATGCTTGCCTTTGAACTTCACCTCACGCGTCGTCAACTCGCCGGGGCCTTCCATCGAGGCAAAGCCATCGCGTCGCAGTGTGGCGAGACCAATGCTGCCGCCGGTATACATGCCCCGATGACCACTTGGCGCAATGCCGCTGGTGCCCATGTAGGGAAAAACGAGTTGATCATCGAGCACGACAAACACACCCGCTGCGCCATGCAGATAAGCACGATCCCACGAGCCCTCCGTGCGCGAGCCGACGATGAAGCCGCGTCGATCCGGCCGATCCCAATGAAAGCCATCGCGACTGAAGCCGAGCTCGAGATCGAGCAGCTTCGGAAACTTGCCTTTCTCGCAGACACCGTTGTTCGGGCCGCGATGGATGTAATGCATGCCGATCATGAGGCTCTCATACGCCACGGCATTCAAGCTGTAGAGCTGCGCAGGCTCGCCACCGCCGGGATAACGATTCGCTGGCTCGGACTGGTCGAGTTTGTCCGTGCAGGTCCAAAACACACTCTTCTTCCAGTCGGCCCCGGCGAGGAAATCGTCGCTCTCGTAGTAGTAGCGGCTGCGACCGCGTGAGGTGCCCATCTTGATGCTGAAGACCCATTTCTCGCGGAAGGGATTGAAGAAGAACGAGCAGTAATCATCCGCAGCGATGCTTGTCGTCACTGCATCGGAGAACGTTTTGCCATCGGAGACATGCAGCGAGTGCATGAAGCCTTGCGGGCGTTGTTCCTTCGGCACATGCAGCCAGCAGGTGATGTATTTCAGGCGCTCGGCGGGTGATTGGGCATTCAAATCGAGCCACACGCAGTTGTCGGAGCCGCCGGTGGCAAGCTTTGGTCCAGTCCAACGAAGTCCCTCCGGCAACAACTGCCCACGGCGCGTCCACGTCTTCATATCCGGACTCGTCGCAAGCGAAAGCGGCCCACGCCATCCAGCGACGTAGAACATCTTGAAGAGCTTTTCCGAAGGATCGTAAAACACCCCGCCCTGACCGGTGAAGGTGGTCGCTTCCTCGCCCTTCTCGCCTTGCGTGGATTGGCCGAGTTCACGCTCCGTCTCAGCTTTGAAGACCGGATTACCCTCGAACTTCTTCGCCTGATGGAAGGTGCGCTTCAGCGTGGTTTTCTCGATGAGGAAATCATCCACAAAGAGCTGCCTGCCGAGGTCGATGGGGATCACCTTCGGCTTCTTCTTCAAATACGGCACCTCCATCACCGCATCGCTCGGCTCGCGGAACCGCGGCGGCCATTGGTCGGGCAGTTCGATGCCGTTGTAGAGCTTCTCGGGCTTCCGGCCAGTGGCCTTATTGGCGAGCATGAGCAGCTTCGCGTCCTTCGACACGATTTTGCCCGCGAGCACATCCTCCTCGCGAAACTTCGCCATGAGGATCTCCGCGTCAGTGTGGCGGTTCCAATCATAGAGAATGTGAATGAGCCCATCGGGTGCTTCGAAGCCATCGGGATACGACACCGCGTTGCGTTCATCGAGCAGCAGACCGCCCTTCCAGGACTGGCCTTCATCCTCGGAAAGCCACGCGCTCATGTGCGTGCGCTTCTGTAGTCGTTCGGCAGGCGAGCCGTTCTTCACGAGCAAGATGCGACCCGATTTGAGCCGGCGCAGGAAGAAACGTGCATTCACATTCTGCACCGTCGCCGCCTGTTTCGGCTCGCTCCACGTTTTGCCGCCATCGGTCGAGAAACTCTCATACGGCTGGCCTTTCGTGCGGGCGAGCATCCACAGGCGACCATCCTTCAACTCGATCATCATGTGCTCGTCGAACTCCCAATCCGGGAACTGCAAGCTGCCGCGCTCCTTCCAAGTCGCGCCTTCATCGGTCGATTCAAAGACGCGGCACGTTTTCTTGTGCCAATCGGATACCGGCAGCAGCCAGGAGCCATCTTTGAGCACCGTCGGCTTGTTCAGCGTGCAACCTTCCGCAAACATCACCGGCGTGCTCCACACCGGCTCCACCGCATCGGGATCATCGCAGCGCATGAACCAGTTCGTGACGCGCTTCTGCGGATCACCGAGCTGCTGATCGAAAAAGAGCCACAAACGCCCCTTTGGATCGGTCCAAAGATTCCCAACCAGTGCCCCGCTGACCTTTTGCGCTGCTTCCATCCGGGCCCCGACCGCCACACGCGGCTTTGACCACGTCACACCATCGTCATCACTCGTCGCGAGCAGGAAATACCCATCCGGCTTGTCCCCCGTCCCCGTCCAGCAGCCCCAGATCCGCCCCTTCGGCGTGCGATCCATCCCGATGATCATCGCGCCGGGCCGTGCATCGTCTTGAAACTCAGCACCGGGATTCATCATCACCGAGGGTCTCAATCCATCCATCTCCTGAATCGCGGCCCCATCCATCAGCACCAGCAGCACCATCTTCTTGAACTGAAGCCGATCACCGGCCTTCACTGCTTTGCGATAAAGGCTAACGCGATTGATCTCGCCGGGGAAGAGCTGCACTTCGGGCATATCCACTTTCGTAAAACCTGCTTTTTGCAGTGCTACCTCCTGACTCGCAGCTGTAGGGCGGATCGTTGGTGTGAGCACAAAAAGCGTGCCGGCCTTCGTGACGGTCACATCGAGCTTTTCGATGCTGGTGCGATGAAATGGCAGGTCTTTAACCGCATCAGGCATTTCATCAATGACGTAGTGGCGATCGGTGAAGAGCTTCACGCCGCGTTTCATGACGGCGGGCGCGGGTGGTGGCGGTGCAGGCCAGGCGATGCGCTGATGGTCTTTTTGCGATTCGAACTCGCCTACGGCTTCGAGTTTGCCAAACATGATGCGCTCCTTGTGACTGTCAGAAGTGTCGCCCTGCGTGACGCAGAGCCAGAGGCTGCCTTCATGCGCGTGGAAGGTCGGGTATTGAAAGGACTTCGGCGTCTCGAAGCGGTATTTGCGCTCCCACGTTTTGCCATCGCGGGAGATGTCCACATTGAACACACTGCGGCCCACGTTCTGCACGCGCGTGGACTCCTGCCAGCCGAGGTAATAGACGCCGCCAAAATAATCGAATGTCGGTTTCGAGTTCAAGCCGTTTGGAACGAAGAGCTTTGGCTGGGCGGCGGTCCATGCTTTCCCGTCCTTGCTGGTGGTGAAGTGGTAGTTGCCAGCGTCATTGCGCACAATGGCCATCCAAGTGCCGTCGGGGAGACGATTGACGGCCGACTCGCTGAGTTGCTCACTCTGTGGCTCGTTAAAGTGTCCGAGCACCTCAAACGTCGCTAAGTCGTCATGCACGAGCGCGAGAGCGTTTTGCTTACCGGTGAAGTTGTTGATCGCCACGTAGAGCTTGCCGTCGAAGCGCTTGAAGGAGTCGAAAATGAAGAAGGATGAGTCACTGGCTTTCTTCGTGAAACCCTGTGCAACGGCGTCCGAATGAAAATGCTGTGGTTGGAAGTCAAAGGTGCCCGCAGCGGTCTTTAACTTTGCTTTGTGAATGGTCGCCGCGAACTCGCTGCGCTTCAGATCGAAGTCGCGATACCACATCTGCGACTGCCTCTTCCCCGG
>CAMBPV010000295.1 GCA_945869695.1 Prosthecobacter debontii | reverse complement strand
TGGAAGATCTTCGGGCGCGCAGACCGCTTTTACATCCGGGAGTATGATGAGGAGACGAATCTGCGGGCCACCATCGTGCTGGATGCCAGCAGCTCCATGGCGTATCGCGGCACGAAGGGTGTGTTGAAATTTGACTATGGTCGGAAGCTCGCTGCCGCTATGGCTTATCTCTTGATGTCCCAGCAGGATGCGGTCGGCTTGATCACCATCGATAGCAAGATCCGCGACATCATCCCGAATCGCACCCGCATCACGCACCTGCATCATGTGCTGGAAACTTTGGTCAAGACTGAACCGGGAAAGGATACCTCCATCGCGCCAGTCCTTGAGTCTCTGGCCCAACGTCTGAAGCGCCGTGGGCTTGTGATATTGATCAGCGACTTTTTTGATGATCCCGTCGCCCTCCTCAAAGCCATCGGAGTTCTGAGGAAAAAAGGGCATGAGATCATCGCGATGCAGCTTTGGGATCGTGACGAACTTGAGTTCCCCTTTGGCCAGTGGGCACGATTTGAGAATCTGGAAAAGGAGGAGGACGCACTGCTGCTCGATCCTGCCACGATCCGGCTGCGCTACCTTGAGGTGTTAAAAAATTTCCAAGAGCAGCTCAAGGATGGATTTCGGAAGCACCAAGTGGACTACCTCACTCTACCCACGGATGAGCCTCATGCCGCTGCGCTGCGCAGCTATCTGGCACTGAGAATGCAATGAACTTCCTCAACGCCATCCTCCTTGCGGGCGCTGCGGCCTTTGTGATTCCGCTTCTGATTCACCTTCTGAACAAGCGGAAGGTTCAGACGGTGCGCTGGGGTGCCATGCACCTTTTGCAGGAGGTGCTGAAGCAAAGGAAGCGTCGTTTTCGGATCGAGCAATGGTTGCTCTTGATGACTCGAATCGCGATCCCCATCGTTCTGGCCCTCTGCCTGGCGCGGCCTGTGATGTCGGCGCTGAATCAAATTCCGGGTTTTGGAAAAACCTCCGCTGCCTTTGTTCTGGATGATTCATTCTCGATGCGCACACCTTTGGCCAATGGCACCGCTGCCGGTCAGTCGCGTCAGGATATCCAGCGCATCATGGACAATCTCCCGAAGGGCTCCGATGCGCAGGTCATTCTGGCCGGTGGTCGCCCGCGTCCGTTGATGGATCAATCCACCAGTCAGCTCGACCTCCTCACGAAACGGCTCGCTGACGCTCCTTCACTCTCGGGCCCGCTCAATGCCAATGAGCTTTTTCAAACCGCAGGCGCAGCGCTCAAAGAGGCTCCCAACGTCGTGCGTGAGGTGGTGGTGATCAGTGACTTTCAGGAGTCTGACTGGAAAAGCATCGTGGACGGTGCTGGCTTACCCGCCTTAGAAGCGCTGCAAAAGCAAGAGCCTAAACCGCAGATTACCTTTTTCAGGGTGCCGACGGAATTGGGTGAGAACCTAAGCATCGGCGCGGCAGAACTTTCGGCTCTCGTAGC
Organism: Prosthecobacter debontii; assembly: GCA_945869695.1. GTDB lineage: Bacteria > Verrucomicrobiota > Verrucomicrobiia > Verrucomicrobiales > Verrucomicrobiaceae > JAIBCL01. Next base: position 2,303 of record CAMBPV010000295.1, on the reverse strand, counting down.
CGCGGAGACACAGCCGGTGGGACTTCGAGTCAGAGTTGAAAATCATGGCAAGCGGCCTTGGCAGGATGTCGTGGTGCATTTGGAAGCAGATGGTGCGCGACTGCGGACTTCGCGCATTTCCGTGCCACCTGAGGGTGAGGCTTCCTTGTCCTTCACACATGCTTTTGATAAAGTCGGCGATCACACGTTAGCAGTCAGGATCGAGGGAGACTCTTTTCCGGAGGACAATGCCTTTTATACCGTTGTGCAGGTGAGGAATCAGCTGAATGCCTTGCTCGTGGATGGTGCGCCGAGTGATCAGCCGCTCGAGGGCTCGACGGACTTTTTGGAGATCGCTCTCGCGCCGCATCAGTCGGCCTCGGCTTCCTTGAAGGATCTAGTCCGCACGACTCGGGCAGATATTAGGAAGCTCCGAGATGATGATCTCAAAGGGAAAGAGGTCATCATCATCGCTAACGTCGAGCGGATGAATCGACTCAATGAGTTGGAGCGTTTTGTGAATGATGGCGGAGGTCTTCTTGTGTTCGTCGGTCCCAAGTGTGACGTCGATTGGTACAACCGGGAGTTTTTCAAAGGAGGGAAGGGGATCTTTCCCGCCGCATTGAAGGGTTATGGGCACGTCGAAGAAAATGAGAACCCTGCGCGCGTGCTTCTTCAGCGTTTCCTTCACCCCTCGACTGCGTATTTCAATGACCCGCGCAGTGGACGTCTGCAAGACGCCGAGTTTCGTCATTGGATTCAGTTTGTGCCTGCAGCGGATCAGTCGCGCGCCCTGCTGTCGCTGGATCGAGGGATCCCGCTTGTCGTCGAGAAAGCGCACGGTCGGGGTCGAGTGATCGCCGTTGCCACCACGGCCAATCCCGAGTGGTCAAATCTGCCGCTCCAACCTTTCTTCGTTCCTCTTGCTCAGAGATTGGTGACCTATCTGGCCACACAGAGCACAGCCCCCGCGTGGCAACTCGTCGGTGCGCCCATTCAAATGAACCTCAAAAAAGAGCAGGCGGACATGACTTACACCGTTACTGACTCATTGGGGAAAGTGGAGGAATACAAAGCGAGGAAGGAGGGCGAAACGGCCGTTCTTGAATCCAAGCCGATCGCCAGCCACGGTGTCTATGAACTCAAGGCAAAAGACAGCCCAAACACGCCATCGCGTTTTTTCGCCTTCAATGTGAATCCCGCCGAGTCCGATCTGAAGACCCTCACTTCCGACCAGGTGAAAAAAATGGCTGAACGTTTTGGTGCGGGATTTGCGGACTCCTTAGAGTCTTATGAGAAACTCGACCGCACTCGCAGACACGGTGTCGAATTTTGGCAGCCCTTTCTCCTCGCGCTGCTGGTGTTGCTGTTCTTGGAAGTGCTGTTGCAACAGCGGATCGCGAGAGGCTGATTGATACGATGAACCCCACCACGGAAACCACCCTTCGATTCACGGGCGACTGGCCGGTGCTGCCGGTGTTTGCTTTGGCGGTTGGCTTGGCTTTGCTCATGTTCCTGCTCTATCGGCGGGAGGCGCGATTGCATCCGGGGCCTTTGGCTCGGGTGCCGGCGATCTTGCGCTCGCTTGCTGTTTTCATCTTGGTTCTCGCATTGGCTGGGCCGGTGATGAGGCATGTGACGACGTTTAGGCAATTGGGTCGGGTAATCATTGCCGTCGATGCATCGGCAAGCATGAAATTGACAGATGTCGTGGGAGCAGCGGATGCAGGAAAGAACGCAGCGACAGAGGCCTCGCGCTGGCAGCGACTCGAGAGACTTCTATTCGACGGGGCATCACCCTTGATCGGAAAGCTCACGGAGACGCAAGATGTGGAACTGACGGTGCTCCGGGGATCGAAGGCCCAACGCGTCTGGTGGCGCAGGCAAGAAGGGAAGGATACCTCGGGTGAAATGCCGCGCACTTTGGAGTTTCAACCTGATTCGCCGGTGACTAATTTGGATCAAGCGCTGAGGGACGCGCTCGGACCTATTTCACCCGGGACTGCCATGATCGTGCTCAGCGATGGCCAGCACAATACATCGGGATCACCCGAAGAGTTTGCCACGGCGATGCGCGAGTCGGCTGTGCCTCTTTTCACGGTTGGATTTGGCACCGAGGTGCCTCCTTCCGATCTCTCGCTCGTGGATCTTGTCGTTCCCGAATCCGTTTTCTCGGAGGAGCAACTCCAAGGGCGGATCATGATTCAAGACTCGATGCCGCCCGGGGCTCCTGCCGTCGTCCGCATCCAGAGTCAGGGGAAAACACTCTGGGAGCAGGTGTTTCAGACGGATGGAAAAGGGGAACGCCGATTTGATTTTTCCTT
>CAMBPV010000294.1 GCA_945869695.1 Prosthecobacter debontii | reverse complement strand
CGATCATCCGGCGCATGCTGGAAGGTGTAATAAGCAATGAGACGCGGGTCTTTGCTCGTTCCTTCCGACCACACCTGCCATTGCTGAAAACGACGTTGCTCGCGCTGGCGGATCAGCCCTTGCAGTTCGCTGATGGGCAGGAAATCCTGCGGCGACACACCCGCCGTCGTGGAGGCCAATGACATGCCCACTTTCAGACTCGCGGGCGCTTTGTCCTTCGTATGCGCGATGACTTCGCCATCAAAAACATGCACCGCGCTGTCCTGCCCATGAACATTCAGCGCGAACTCCGTGCCGAGGTCCTCCAGCTTCACATCCGGCGCATGCATGAGGAAGCCCTTCGCGGCTGGCGGCACATGCACGCGCACGCGGCCGCTCACACAACGCGCTTCCCAAGCCGAGAGGATTTCGATCTGCGTGGCACCTTCGATCAACACCGTCGCGCCACTGAAGAACTCGATCTGCGCCAGGCCTTTGTTTAAGGTCAGTATTCCCGGCGCAATGGTATCTCCACTGCGCACTGCAGTTTCAGCAAAGTCAGCATCCAAGGTGTCGCTGACCATCGCGACTCCATTGGAAATCGCTTCTCTATCCACCGCCGCGCGAGGCCAAACGATGAAGGCCAGCAGGACGATCGCCGCCGCCGAAGCAACGAGCGCAGAGGTGCGCCATCGCACCGTTCGACTGATGAGCGATGGCTGCTTGAGCCTGCCCGTGTTCACCGCCGGTTGTTGCAGCAGACGCGCCTGTTGATCGGCGAGTTCCAGATAAAGACGTCGCGCCTGCCAGTCATCGCGCAGCAGAGCTTCGAGTTGCGTGTGCTGCTCCGGCGTGATTTCACCATCGAGCTTGGCATGGATCAGTGATTCGAGATTCATGAAAGTCCCTCCGATTGAAGCTGGCGTGTGACGCAGTCATGCAGCCGCTGGCGCAGCAGTTCCAGATTCCGAAACAGGGTGCGTCGGCTCATCGCGAACCGCTGCATCATCTCCTCCGCGCCCTGCCGCATCGCGTATCGGCTGGTCACCAGTTCCTTGTCCTGCGGCGTCAGTTTGGCCAGACACCCATCCAAAAACTGAAGCCGCTGATCGAGTTCCGGCTCCATCCGCTCCCGGTCATGCGCCAGCAAATCCATGACATCCTCGCTGAAGAACAGCAGCTGCGACCGCGCCGCCTTCTCGCGATGCTTCTGCACCTGCAAATAGGCAAACCGATAGGCCCACGGCAAAAACGGCCGCGACGCATCATACGCATCAAACTTCCGATACAGCGCCAAACTGGTCTCCTGCAGAATGTCCCGCGCATCCGCCTCGCACGCCACGAGACTGAAGATGTAACGAAACAACGGCTCCTGATGCTGGGTCAGCAGCAGGACAAGCTGTTCGGTGCGTGGGGCAGATTCGGAACTCATGAGCGCGGTTCACCAGTATTCCCGAGAAACTCGATCCGAGTGCCAAAATACTTTTCAGAGAGGGCGGAGGGAAGTGGCTTGACCATGAATGGAAGCTTCGGTTGTGAACTTACCCGCCTCCCCCGCATCGAAGCGTCAAAGCCAATGTCCAATGCGACAGGCTTCCGCCGTTGCTCAAAGCCCCTTCGACGCGCTCGGCATGGTCGTGGGCCTCGCGGCTTGGCATGGTGGGTCACTCGCGGAGAGGCAACAGATGCTTGGGCAGGTCAGCCACACGCTCGCAGCCGATCTGCTCCATGACCTGGCGAAGCTGTCTCTTGAGCATGATCAAGGTGTGATCCCCTCCACGGGGTCCCAGAGCGCCCACGCCATACATGAAGCTGCGGCCCATGAAGACAAACTTCGCACCGGAGGCGAGGGCGCAGGCCACATCCGGGCCGCTGCGCACGCCGCTGTCGAGCATCAGCGTGGTGCGACTGCCAAACTCGCGCTGCAAAGCTGCGAGGGAGCGGATGGTGGAGTCCCCGGCGTCGAGCTGGCGGCCGCCGTGGTTGGAGACGATGAGCCCATCGGCACCGAGTTGGAGAGCCAGTTCCGCATCCTCGGGTGTGACGATGCCTTTGACGACCAGCTTGCCCGGCCAGCGCTCGCGGATGGCCTTGATCTTGTCCGCGCTGAGGCGGCCGGAGAAGGTTTTGTTCATGAACAGACCCAGATGCTTCATGTTCAGTCCCTTCGGAATGTAGGGCTTCATGGTCTGGAACTGCGGGGCGCCCGCCGTGAGCTGACCAAGGCACCAGGCCGGACGCATCATCATCTGGAAGATGTTGCGCAAGGACATGCGCGGCGGGATGGAGAGGCCGTTGCGGATTTCTTTGGGCCGGTAAGCAAAGGTGGGCGTGTCCGCGAGGATCACGAGCACCGGAAAGCCCGCCGCCCGCGCACGGTCGAGGAGCTTGTCCCGCAACTCGGGCTCGGCTGGATGATAGAGCTGGAACCAGGCCTTGCCACCCGTGATCTCGGCCACGGTCTCGATGCTGGCGGTGGCCACAGTGCTGAGGATGAAGGGCACCTGATGCTGGCGTGTTGCCTTGGCGAGAATCTCCGTGGCTCGTGGCCAGACGAGCCCCTGCAGGCCGATGGGGGCAACGCCAAACGGAGCCTCATAGGTTTGGCCAAAAATCTCGGTCCGCAAATCAGCGCCCGCGTAGTCGCGGAGATACCATGGGTGCAGGCGCACCTCGCGGATTTCCTCGGTGTTGCGGCGGAGATTCACCTCCGAGAAGCAACCACCCTCCAGATACTCAAAAGCAAAGCGCGGCACCCGTCGCCGCGCCCGCTCGCGCAGGTGCTCAATGGACGGATACTGGGAATGGAAGGCTGAGGAATCAGGCTCAGGGACGGATTTTTGGCTCATGGCGGAGGGAGGGCAGGACTGAGGACGCAGCGGAGCGTAAAAGCCAGCGGTCTGCAATGATCAGCGCGTGGTGAACTGATGAATGGTCGTGGTGCGATAAGTTTCACCGGGCCGGAGGATGGTCGTGGGGAACTCGGTGTGATGAACGGAGTCGGGATGATGCTGGGTCTCCAGGCAGAGGCCGTGGAAGCGGTCATAGCCCGCGCCGTTTTTGCCCTTGAGCGGCGTGGTGTAGTTGGCGGTGTAGAGTTGGATGCCAGGCTGGTCAGTGTGGATTTGCATCACGCGGCCACTCTTGGGCTCATAGACTTCGGCGGCGAGGGCGGGCTTGGTTTGCGGCTTGTCGGCGAGAACGAAGGCGTGGTCGTAGCCACCGATGGAGATTTGATCAAAGCGGCTGCCGATGACTTCGCTCTTGGTGAAATCCAACGCGGTGCCCGCGACGGGCAGCAGTTTTCCTGTGGGCAGCAAGTCGGCATCGGTTTCGAGATAGCGCTGCGACTGCAAGCTGAGCCGGTGGTCGAGCACGGTGCCACTGCCTGCTCCAGCGAGGTTGAAGTAAGTGTGGTTGGTGAGGTTGATGGGCGTGGCTTTGTCAGTCGTGGCCTCATACTCGATGACAAGCGCATCCTCCTCGGTGAGCACATACAAGACGCGGGTGTTGAGATTGCCGGGGAAGCCTTGGTCGCCATCCTTGCTGAGGTAGGTCAGGCGCAAAGCAGGTCCGCGTGAGTCGGTGATGATTTCCGCTTTCCACATGACCTTGCTGAAACCCTTCAAGCCACCGTGCAAGTGGAAGTTGGTCTTCGGATGCAGATCGAGCGTGTAGGACTTGCCGTCGAGTTCGAACTTGCCGCCTGCAATGCGATTGGCCACGCGCCCGGTGATGCAGCCGAAATACACGCCGCCGTTGTGTTCTTCGTATTCGGCCACCGTATCGAATCCGAGCGCGATGTCGGC
>CAMBPV010000293.1 GCA_945869695.1 Prosthecobacter debontii | reverse complement strand
CTTCGTTTCAGCGGTGAGCGGACTACCTACAAGTGCGAAGAGCACTAAGAGGAGAAGGTGGCAGATGTCGCGATTCATGCAGATGATCAGAGTGGTGCGCTCAGCGCAGGAACGGTCCTACGGGCAGGACGAAAAAGGGCAGAGAAATGAAGAGGGCCGATGGGAACTCGCCGGGCAGGAGCTTTCATGATTTTTTCTTGGCCTTCTTTGCTTGCGCCTCGCCTTTGATACGCTGGGCAGCACGACCACTGGGCTTGGCGGGATCATAGGCGGGATTGGGAATGGAGAACTTGGCTCCGACTTGCTTTTGCCAAGCATGCAGTTCAGCACGGAGTCTGGTGGTGATCTCGGGCTGGGTCTTGGAGAGGTCCGATTTTTCGCCAATGTCGGTGACGACGTTGAAGAGCTCGACGCGCCCGTCTTCAAACCACTCGATGAGTTTAAGATCGCCACGCCGGATCGCTGCCGCTGGAGCACCGCCTTGATTTCCGTAGTGCGGGTAGTGCCAGAATAGAGCACGCTCTGGAAGATCATCTCCTTTAAAGACGGGCAACAGACTGAGACCATCAAGCACTTGGCCCGGCTGCGGTTTAGCAAGGGCCGCCTCCAGCAGCGTGGGGAAAAAATCGGGGCTGCTGACCGGCGTGCTCACGACACTGCCGGGCTTCACTAGGGCGGGCCAGCGCACGAGCAATGACTCGCGAATGCCACCCTCATACATCCAGCCTTTGCCGCCGCGAAGGGGAAGGTTTGAGGTGGGCCAGCCTTCACTGGTGGAGAGGCCGCCATTGTCACTGGTGAGAATGACCAGGGTGTTCTCGCGCAGGCCGAGTTCATCAAGCTTGGCAAGCACTTTGCCCACGGCTTGGTCCATGGCCTCGACCATCGCTGCATAGACCGCGTGATCCTGCGTGAGTCGCACATCGCGTTCACCTTCCCTACCCCATTGGTCCGTGAGACCAAGACGCTGGCGTTTCTCCTCATACTTCTTTTGCAAATCCGCCCGCGCCATCAGCGGTGTGTGCACGTCGTAGAAAGAGAAGTAGGCGAAAAAGGGTTTGTCCTTGTTAGCCGCGATGAATTGGGCCGTTTCGGTGGCGAGCCGATCTGGCAGGTGCTCGCCATCGGGACCGTCGGAGAGGCGCGGATTGCCATAGGGTGAGAAGTATTTTTTGCCGCCATAAGGCCCGCCTCGATCCATGCCGCCTTTGTTGATGTCAAAGCCCTGATTCTCCGGCCACCAGCCTTCAGGCCCCAAATGCCACTTCCCTGCAAAAAAAGTGGCGTAGCCCGCGGACTTCATTGCCTTGGCCAGCGTGGGCGCGTCGAGTGCGAGCCGATCACTGTAGGGCGCGGGCAATAGCTTGGTGTTGCGCTTCCACAGTTCGGGAGTCAACGGCGCACCGATGTAGTCAGTGATACCCGTGCGTTGCGGCCACTGCCCGCTCATGATCGCCGCACGGGTGGGCGAGCACACGGGGCAGGCAGCGTAGGCATCGGTGAAGCGCGCGCCTTCTTTGGCAAGGCGGTCGATATTTGGCGTTTCATAAAACGTGCTGCCGTAACAACCGAGATCGCGTTGTCCGAGATCATCAACGAGGAAGAAAATGATGTTTGGCTGGGCTGCGTTCAGTGCACACAGCGGCGCACAAAGAATCGAGAGAATGAGGAAGGTTGTTTTCATGAGCAGTGAGGCGGCTCACCTGAAACGCCACTTCAGCGCCAGCATTTCATCGGGCCTTATCGACTGGGATCAATCCAGACGGCCGCCAGATCTCACCCGGACTTCGGTTCATGAGTTGACGCCACTCGTCGTCATTGAGGGGAAAGGGGTGATACTCATACAGCGCAGGGTCGATCTTGACGAAACCGGGACGAGGTTTTGCGATGGGCACTTTTTTCATCCGGTAGTGAGCGGTGTAGCGCCAAAGGAGCGGAACTTTGATCTCGGTTAGAAGTGTGGAGTCGGGCAGTGCTCGGAGAGCCGTGTTGTTTTTACTCGGGAGCCAGTCCCGATACTTTTTCACACGTTTGGGATACTCGGCCACGACACCGATTCCCTCTTTCCCATCCCAGCCTTGAATCAAGTGATTGAACGCACCGGGGTCGCCTCCGCCACTGGCCATGTAGTAGGGGTCCAATCGCCAGCCGATGTAACCAAAGGGTGCCATCCCGATCTCGTCCTGTGCCAGCAAACCCTCGCGAGTGGCTTTCTCATAAATCTCCGTGAATGCCGAAACGGAATCCTGCATCAGTTTGTGCCTCACCCAGCACCGCCCATGCCAGACGAGTAAAATGAACGCGGATACCACAGCGAGCGCGCGGGAGAGCCCAAAAGCACCCTTCCCCCTGCTCGGATGAATCGCCACAGCCATCCCGTAAATGCTGGCGATGAAACCCAAAAAAAGCTCTCGATGTAATAATAATCGAATCCGCTGACATAGAGCCACTGCGGGATCATGCCAGCGATGCCCGCCATGATGGCAGGAACCCAAACGCGGCTCAATCCACTCAGGCCCCAACCGCCAACGGCTCCCGTGAGCGCGAGCATCGGCTTGGCCCATGGATCACGCACGAGATGATGGGTTAGACTGAGCAAGGAGTAGCCGTGAACAGCGAGCGCACCGGCAAGCAGAGCGAGAACAGCACCAATCATCATCCGGTGGGCCGATGGCCGCTCCCGCCGGAGCAGCGTCATCAGCCACCCTCCCCAGCCGCACCCACAGAGGAGGAAAGCGGGACCGATCCAGAAGAGGGCACCCGCGCCCGGAAGCTCTTTCATGGCAGCCGCATAGTGGCGCTGCGCAAAGGTTTCATTCATCCCCCATTTGAAAGCGAGGAAAGCTGCAAAACCCAGTATCCCCGACAGCAAAGGGCCTCGCGTTTGCCCCCAGTCGACGCGGCTTATTTTGCCTCCTGTTTTCCAGATCTCCATGGCGACCACCCAACCCGGGAGAGCCAGCCAGAGCAGAGCGCTCTGGCGCGTCCCGATGGCGACAAAAAAGGTGGGAATGAAAATCCACCAGCGCTTGGTAAAAGCAGACCAAGCACAAACCCAAAGACAAGCCCAGTAAAGGCTGACCGAGGTGAGCATAAGCTGCATAAACATGACCGTCGGTGCGGTCAAAATGATCAGCAAAACCCAGGCTCCCACTCCCAGCGGAACGCCCACCCGCCGCAGCAGGGCCAGGCCCGCAGCGAAGGCCACCGCAGAATTCAACGCGAGGTGGCTATGCACGGCAAAGGCCATGCTACCCGTCACCGCATAACCGAGACACACGAGCACCGAGGTGCTGGCGGAAAAGGGGACGAGGAAGCTGTGAGTCCAAGGCCGACCGTGCTGCCAAGTCTCCTGAATGGAGCGCAGGTAGCCGAAGTCATCATCAATGGCGACCACTCGGTCTGGCAAAGCCAACCACACCAAAAAACCGTAGGCGAGCGATGCGAAAACGAGAAGACGTTGCGTGTTTAGAAACGAAAAAGTTGAAGAAAATGACATGTTCGAGCGAGCGCAGAAGTGAAAAAGTTGAGGCAGCGAGAACGGGCAAAATCACCGATCAATCGAGTTTCAGGGCAGGAAGATCCACGAGGTCCCAGCCCTCTTTTCCGCCACTGATACGGGAGGGTGAACCAAATAGCCGCGGGGGGTGCAAAAGTGCGGGGAAAGACCCGAGCGGCGGGTAACTCCATCTCTTTCATCACTAGGGTGGGGTCGATTTTCTCACCCGACTCATCTTTGCATTTAGCCTGGGTGATAAAAAGGTTGGCAGTGAAGCCCAGTCTGCGCCA
>CAMBPV010000292.1 GCA_945869695.1 Prosthecobacter debontii | reverse complement strand
CGATCACGCAACTGGCCTCCTCATCGCAGCGGCAGCAGGAAATGCGTCTCGCCGCCCGGGCCCATGCCTTGACGCTCGACTGGCGCATCGTGGCAGAAGAAACGCGGCAGCTTTATGCCAGCCTCTGCTGATCATGCGCATCTTGATGGCCATGCAAAGCCTGGCGATGGGCGGCGCGGAGAAGTTCTTCACCAACCTCGCCACCGCGCTCAGCGAACGCCATGAAGTGGTCTGCTACATTCCGGCGCTTGGCTGCGGAGATCCGATGATGAAACGTCGGCTGGACGGCCTGACCGTTCACTCGATTCCACTCTTCACCACCTTTGGCTACCGAGTTTTTTACAAGCTCACTCTCCTGTTGCAGCAACGGTTTCCCGACTTTGACCCCGAAGCCTTGTGGCACGATCGCAACCTGCGCGCCCTGCATCGAAAACACCGCTTTGATATTGTGAATTCGCAATTGATGGAGGGCACCCGCCAGGTATGCCGCGCTTTTGAGCATGCCAAGTTACCGCTCACCGAATCCGATCATGGTGATTTTGTCATGGTCGATCCACAGCATCCCAGGCACAACGCAGTGATCTTCCGTCGTTTGGATGCCTTGATCTGCCCGGCAGAAGCCAACCGTCGCAAAGCGCGCCTCTACCCGTGGCGTGAAAACCTTCATCTGGAGTTGATCCGCTATGGCTACCAACCTTCTCCAGACACCTTCACAGCACTGCCCGCCGAGCCTGGAGCCATCACCTTCGGCATGGTAGCACGCGGCGTGGTCGAAAAAGGCTGGGAGGAAGCCCTTGCCGCAGCACGCATCGTTCGTCAGCGCTCTGCACATCCTGTCCGGCTGGTGCTGGCTGGAGCAGGGCCTTGTCTTGACCAGCTCGCCGGGAGCCTCACCGCCGAAGAACGTGAGTGGATACTGACGCCTGGGCAGCAAGAGAACCCAGAGGCGTGGATCCGTGGCTTCGACGTGGGCCTTCTGCCCACACACCTCGCCGGTGAAAGCCTGCCAAACTCCATCATCGAATACCTTGCCTGTGGAAAGCCGGTCATTGCGACCAACATCGGCGGCATCCCGGAGATGATTCATGACGCAGGTCGGCTTATTCCCCTGGGGGCCAATGGCAGGGCGGACATCACAGCCCTTGCGGATGCGATGAGCGAACTGCAGGATGATGCGACAAGGGCGGAATGCCATGCGCGAACGGCAGGGGCTTTTGCGCCCTACACCATGGCAGCCTGTGTGGCAGCGTATGAGCGGCTATTCAGCCACCTGTTAGACCCTGCCTGAATTTATCCAAGCATTGTGTCATCCTCCGCCATCACGGTCGAAAATCTCGGCAAGCGCTACTCTCTGCCGTCAGCGCCTGGCACACATGCCAGCTATGCGCGCGTGACGGATGTATGGAAGCAACTCTGGCCCGGCCGTGAACAGCAGGCCGCAGCATCTGAATTCTGGGCCTTACGGGATCTCTCTTTTGAAGTTCCTGCAGGGCAAGTCCTCGGAATCATCGGCCGCAATGGAGCAGGAAAATCCACGCTGCTGAAAATCCTCTCTCGTATTACTCAGCCCAGTCAGGGCCGCGTCACCATGCGGGGCCGTGTGGCTTCTCTACTGGAAGTCGGGACAGGCTTTCACCCGGAACTGACCGGACGGGAAAACATTTTCCTCAATGGTGCCATCCATGGCATGACCAAAGCCGAGATGCGCGCCCGGTTCGATGAGATCGTCGCCTTTGCCGAAATCGAGCCATTCCTAGACACTCCGGTGAAACGCTATTCCTCTGGCATGCAGGTGCGTCTTGCCTTCGCCATCGCCGCTCACTTGGAACCTGAGATTCTGATCATCGACGAAGTGCTCGCCGTGGGTGACGCCCAATTTCAGAAGCGCTGCCTGGGACGGATGAATTCCGTCGCCTCCTCCGGCCGCACGATCATACTTGTCAGCCACCAGATGGATCTGGTCAAACGACTGTCCACCTCAGTCCTGTGGCTGGATCGCGGCACGCTCGCCCTCCATGGGGAACCAGACCGGATCATTGCCCAATACCTCTCCAACGTCGCGGAAGCATGCATTCAATTCGAGCCCACTTCTGCGACCGGTCCCTTCATCCAAAGCATCCGCATCGACCCCGAAAGCCTAGCGATGGGCGACCTCCGAATCGAGATCAGCTTCCGCTCCCCCTACCCTCTGGCGCGCCCCGAGATCGGGCTCACGCTTCATTCCGCTTACGGAGCGACGGTCTGCGGCTCCAACACCCTGATGCACCCCGCGCCTGCCGCCCTGGCATCTTGCCGTTCAGGAACGGCTGTTTTTGCGCTGGCTCAGGTGCCCCTCGTCACAGGGGACTACACCGCCTCCTTTTGGCTGAACGACGGCATCACCAACCACCAGCACCTTCCACACGCTCTGGCCTTTTCCTTGCAAGACCCTTCACCGCCGGATTACCCCAGCGAACCAGCAATAACTGGCTGGACCAAAATTCAGCCTCAATGGTGTTTCCGTTCTGACGAATGAGAACTGTTTCTCAAATCATGGGCAGCCTGCTCGAACGTCTGCTCCCGCGCATCTTTCGGGAAATGATGGACGATGCTTTCGTGGCACGCACAGAGAACTACGGGCATCGCACATGGCTCGGCCACCCGATCTGGCAGAACATCAACGACCTCTGGGTCACTCAGGAGGTCATTTCAAACCTCAAGCCATCTCTGATCATCGAGACCGGCACGAACCGTGGCGGCTCTTCTTAGTTTTATGCTCATGTCATGGACTTCCTGGGGCATGGCCGCGTCATCACCATCGACGTGGAAAAACTTCATACGCACCGCCACGCACGCATCGAATATCTCATCGGCAGCTCATCCTCCCAAGACATCATTGCACAAGTGCAGTCAGCCGTTCAACTTGCCGACGGCCCGGTGCTTGTGATTCTCGACAGCGATCATTCCCAAGCCCATGTTCGCCTGGAGCTTGAGCATTATCACACGTTCGTGACTCCCGGCAGCTACCTTCTCGTGCAAGACGGAATCATCGACACACTGCCGCGTTTTGCCCACGCACGGCCGGGACCGCTGCCTGCCATACAAGAATTCCTCTCCATGCATCCAGAGTTTCAGGTTGATGACAAGCTCTGTGAACAGTTCCCGATCAGCCATCACCCGCAAGGCTGGCTCAAACGTCTTCCGGAAGCACAGCCGACCCCATGCCCGGCCTGCTGAAATCTGCGGGCAAAGCCATCCGCGCCGCTTGGCGCACCTGGCTGCAAGAGCGCGACCGGACAACTGGTGCGCGGCAGCCTGTTCATCCCTGGCCGGACATCCCAGATGCAGATCTGCGCGCCCTGCACGCAATCAGCCACCTGACCATGACCAGCCTGGAGCGCCGTTATGCCCTGCTCGGTGCAGTGCGTCACATCACCCGGCACCGCCTTCCCGGCAGCATCGTGGAGTGCGGCGTCTGGCGTGGCGGCAGCATGGTCCTGGCCGCTGACACGTTGCTGCACTCCGGCGACACCTCACGCCATCTGTTTTTGTTTGATACCTTTGAAGGGATGCCGCCGCCCACAGCCAAAGACGTGGACCCCCTTGGCACCCCGGCCAGTATGCTCCTTGAGCATGAAACCCGAGCGCGTCAGCAGAGCGATCTTTGGGCGGAGGCCCCTCTCGATCAAGTGCGCGCCCACCTCACCGCCACCGGCTACCCTCTCGCTCAGCTCCATTTTATCAAAGGGCGTGTCGAAGACACCCTCCCAGCCAAAGCACCTGCGCAGATCGCCCTGCTTCGACTCGACACCGAC
>CAMBPV010000291.1 GCA_945869695.1 Prosthecobacter debontii | reverse complement strand
GCCACGGGCAAGGCGCTGGGCGAACCTCTCCGTCATCAAGGTCCAGTGACCAGCGCCCAGTTCAGTCCGGAAGGGAGCCGGATTGTCACCGCCAGTTGGGACAAAACCGCGCAAGTGTGGGATGCAGCCACGGGCAAGGCGCTGGGCGTACCTCTGCGTCATCAATTGATAGTGAAGAGCGCCCAGTTCAGTCCGGAAGGCAGACGTATTGTCACCGCAGGTGAAGACAACACCGCGAGGGTGTGGAATTCAAATTCTTCCGAGTCATGGGGCAAGGTTCCGAACTGGGTTCTTGCTTACGCTGGTGCCGCAGTCGGTTTGGATTTTGAGACTGAAGGAGGGTTCCGGGTGGTTCCTTCAGAGGAGCGACTCCCGCTACTTAGGCAGGCCAGCCTCGGCAATGATGTTGGGTCAAAGCTTGCGCGGTGGGCCGCCGCGCCGGCCTCGGAGAGGACGTTGACGCCGGACTCCAGATTCACCTGTCGGCAGATTGCAGAACGGGAGCGCGACTCGAAACCGCTGAGCCTTGAAGCTATCGAATCGGCTCTGAGTTACGACCCATCGGTTCCGCTGGCGCATGTGCTGCTAGCTGAGGCGATCCAGACAGAGGAAGCGCGAAAACCCCGGGAGAAACGAGATGAAACCAAGGTTATGCAGGCGATGCATCTTCGAGCCTACGGTCTGAAACTGCTGCCAGCCGCGGACGCTGAACTCTGGTGTCGCGCTGCAGAGAGCCTGCTACGCCAAAAAGACTATCCCAAAGCTATAGAGGCAGCAGAGAAGGCCCTCACAATTTCGCCGGGGATGGCTCGAGCCGCCACGGCACTGGAAAAGATTCAGAAGCTCACTCAAAAATGGAGAGCAACATTCTTTGCCTGGACCACAGCCACGAATCCCATCAAGGCACCGGACCAATGGAAAAGCCTAGGCACTGACCTTGGGTCAGTCTGCATCGGCTTGGACAATCTGGACATAGACTTTGTCGACGGAGGGCCGGTTGACATCCTCCCCGAACTTGGCCGTCAGGCCGGTATTGGCACTGAAAACTTTGGTATGATTGCCACCTCTAACATGAAGGTTGCCAAAGGGCGCTGGAAAATCGTGGTGGATGCCGATGACGGGGTGCGCGTGCTGATGAACAACAAGGTCGTCATCGAAGAATGGAGCTATCCGCGGCGTGACCAAAGCACAGCGACTTGGGAACAGTCCGCTGATGGGGAAGTGGCGGTGCGGGTGGAATACTTTGAGAATGGCGGCTGGGCCAAACTGCGGTTCAACATCGAAAAAGAATAGTCTTCATAAAATACCCGCCATGTCGTCCGATTCTTCCGACTCCAACTCCACCCTTATGAACTCCCGCTGGATGATCGCCAAGGCTGAGACGGCCGATCCTTTTCCCAACACCCGCTGGACCTTGGTCGGGCGGGCCAAGGATTCAGGTGTGGCCTTGAACGACCTGTGCCGCCGCACCGCCTCTCCCCAGGATGCCGAGGATCTCACCCAAGGCTATCTGGCCCGCCTGCTGGAGCGCGGCTACCTCAGCCCCGCGGACGAGCAGAAGGGCAAGTTTCGCGCCTTTCTGGTGGCTGATCTCAAGCTCTTCCGGGCCAAGGAGTGGGTGCGCGGCCAAGCTGTCAAGCGGGGTGGCCGCTGCGTGATCGAATCCTTCGACCATGCCATGGCCGAGCAGCGCTATGGGGTGGAGCCGGTGGACCATGACTCGCCTGAAAAGCTTTTTGACCGCGCCTGGGCCACCACCCTGCTGGAGCAGGTGCGCCAGAGGCTGCGCCGGCACTACGGGGCAAAGGGGCCTGAGAAACTCAAGGTTTACGAGGTGCTGCAGCCCTTCATCGCGTGGAACGCGGGTGAGCAGTCCTACGCGGAGGCGGCGGAGGTGCTGGGCGTCTCGGTGAACCACCTCAAGGTGTTCATCCACCGCCTCCACAAGGGCTACTGTAGCCTGCTGAAGGCGGAGTTCGCCGACACGGTGACCCTAGGTTGGAGGACCACGAGGAACCGATATGAATACGATGGTGGCGGCGTTTAACCGGTGATGTTTGCACGGTAAGACAACCTTCTCACCCATCTCTTGCCCCCGAGGCGAGTCTTGCTATCTCACCACCACTTGGCCGCTGGGCATGTTCTGCAATGCGTCCGCTGCAACAACCGCTATGGCTGGCATTGTCGCGTTCGCCGCCAGTTCCTGCAGCAGGGAAATGGAATCTGGATTTTGAATGGAGGCAATGGCTTGCAATGCTTGATGACGCTGCACAAAGTGCTCTGGCAGCAGAGTCTGGTAGGCGCTCGTCATGGCCAGCAGGCAGGTTGGATCACCAATTTTGCCGAGGCTGTCAAAGGCCTGACTGGTGAAAGCGTTTCCAAGCTCCGGTTGGTTGGCCACCATCACAAGACCTGCCACTGCAGCAGGGTTGCGGATGGATCCAATCACGTCCAGGACACGCTGCTGGCATGCGGGATTCTCCGTTGCACGCGCATAAATTTCTGACAGGTATTCGACTGTGTCAGGTGTGGCAAGTCGGCTGAGAGCGCGGGTCACGGCAAGAGTCACAACGGGATCCTCTGATATTTCGACCAGCTGGGTGATCATTTCGATGGCGGCTTCACTGTTAAGCGTGTCCAAGCACTCCAGCATGGCACGTTGGCAATCGGGGTCGGTTTCTGCCAGCAGAGCACGTCCCCATTCCTGAATGGCTGCCTCCGTGCCTCGGCCGATGAGCGCATCCGCCAAGGCACGTTTTTCGGCTGCCGTGCGGGCCTCTGCAAATCTGGACAAGGGCTCCGAAGATTGCACGGGCTTTGAAATACGGGGCGCCGTATCAGGTTCGATCATGGAGCCGGTCGTAAAATGATCCGCCGGGGTCATAACGGGATAGATCTCGGCTTTCTCCTCGCGTCCGCCCTGGCTGACTAGCCACAAGGCCATCATCAAGCAGCCTACAAGCGCGGAATGCCTCACAAGTGGGCTGCAACGGCCGACGGAATGCTTGGTTCGTTGATTCATGGGATTTGAAAGGGTCTTCATGGAAGGTGGATGAATGGAATGTGATACTAGCGAAGCCTCTCGCGTTCGGAGAGAGGACGGATGCCCGGGTTCGTTTTGACACTTTGCATCTTTTCAGTTTTTGTTTGAAATCAGTTTCTAGACAGGGATTTGCATTGAAAAGAGGCCCAGCGGCAGGCAGCCGCTGGGCCGGGGTTGGCTGGATCAGTGCAGGCTGATGATGTAGCTGCCAACCGTGGAACTGGTCTGGCCTTGGATCCTCAAATGGTAGGTGCCGGCCCCAAGCACGCGTTGCATGCGGAAATTACCGCCCGAACCACTGCTGGAATCACTTGCAAGCACTCGCCCCGAGGAATCCAGTAGAGCCCCAGCAGTGTCTGTAGAACCAAGAGTCTCCATGACCACCGTGCGCGTCCAGGGCATGACGAAAGTCACGAAGTCCTCATCCCCTGCGTGGTTCAAGGCCGCCGGAGTATTGCTGATGCGGTCGGCCGTGCGGCCTGGAAAGCTGTTGGGCAGGTCGTCGCGGGTAGGAATGTTCGCTGATCCATTGATGGCAAAGGTGGTGGGGTTTTCGTCACTATCTGTGTTGGTAAGCGAGACCATGGCCGCGAAAGTGCCGTTGCTGGTGGGACGGAAGCGCAGCGCGAAGGTGGTGGAGCGACCAGGAGAGATTGTGGCCGAAGGCAGTGCCTGCACGCTGAATTGGGGGGCACCCGAGCCGCTGATGACGACTGAGGGGGAACCTGTAAGGCGGAGATCGCCACTTCCGAT
>CAMBPV010000290.1 GCA_945869695.1 Prosthecobacter debontii | reverse complement strand
TGCACAATCGTGGTTTGCTCCAAGACACACTCATCGTTCTGACCTCCGAGTTCGGCCGCACGCCCGACATCAATCAAAACGCAGGTCGCGACCATTATCCGAAAGCCTTCTCCGCTGTTATGTTTGGAGGCGGAGTGCGGGGTGGTTTTACTTATGGCAAAACGGACAAAGAAGGCCGCGATGTGATCGAGGACAAAATGAAGATTCAAGACTTCAACGCCTCCATCGCCTACGCCCTCGGCTTGCCGCTTGATCAAGTGATCTACAGCCCCAGCAAGCGTCCGTTCACCATTGCCGACAAAGGCCAACCGATCACCCAACTGTTCGCATAAACAGGAGGCTGAACGACCCATCCAAGTTCAAAAGGCAGGCCGGAAGGTCTGCCTTTTGTTTTGAGTCGGAGGGGTTCAATTTGTCATTTCGATTGCAACTCCCTGACCTCTTCGCGTGTTAGCAATCGCCACTGACCTTTTGGCAAGGTCCCGAGGGCAAGGGCTCCGATGGAGGTGCGCATGAGGCGAATGACTTCGATGTCAAAGGTCTCCAGAAGGCGTCGGATGTGACGGTTCTTCCCTTCATCAAGGGTGATTTCGACCCAGGAGTTCTTCTCGCCATGACGGATGAGGGATGCTTGTTTGACTCTCAAAGGCTCGCCATCTTCGATGACCCCTTTTTTGAGCAGATTGAGCAGAGTCTCATCCGCCAGTGTGCCCACCTGCACGTGATAAGTCTTATCGAGATGGGTGATGGGGTCCGTGATGCCGTTTGCCCAAGCGTTGTCGTTGGTGAACAGGAGTAGCCCTTCGCTGGCTTTATCGAGTCTGCCAACGGGGCTGATGTGGGGAAAGTTACCGTTCGCGAGGCAGGTGTAGACGGTGTCACGTCCGAGCTCATCGGTCCGCGTGGTGACGAGTCCTCGGGGCTTATTGAGCATGAGATACACGCGCTCCGTCTTTTGAATGGGGGCCGCATCGACGGTGATTTTATCTACCCCGAGGCGGACAGGTGTGTCGGGGTCACGCTTGATCTGCCCATTCAAACGCACGCGTCCTCCTTTTACCAGGGCCGCACCCTCGCTGCGGGAGCAGTGACCCATTTTTGAAAGGGCGCGCGCCAGACCTGTTCTTCCTGCCATCGAAACTATTTCTCCGGAGGTGCAGCGGCCACCGATGCGGCGGTCGCAGGCAGTTTCAGGAGTCGCTTGCATTCCTCCAGTAGAAAGGACGTTTGCGTGAAGGGATCGTATCCGATGTCGATCCAGCGGATGTGGTTGGATGAATCAATGAGAGCCAAAGCGTGAAGCGGTGTTTTTTCGAAGTCGTCGATCGCACGGTAAGTCTTAAAGACACTCAAGCTGGAGTCGGAAAGCAGAGGGAAAGGGAAGCCGCCCTTCTTCTTGCTCTTCTCATTGGCTTTCGAAAGTTCTTCGGGTTTTTCGAGGCTAATGGCTGCTACTTCGATCCCTGCGGATTTGAGTTGATCGGCTACATCTGCGATCGCATTGAGCTGTTCCATGCAGTGGCCACACTGATGGCCGAGGTAGAGGCAGAGCAGCACGTTTTTGCCTTGGAAATCTTTGTTGGAAATGGTTTTTCCCTCTGCGTTCACGACCGACCATGGGCGGCCTGTCGGCGGATGCCAGTGCGTGGGGCCGAGGTCTTGGAGTGGTGGTCGTTTGCCGCTGTCGGTGCGGACAGGAGCGGCGGCGCGCCAGTCTCCCTTGAGGTTAAACTTGGATGCGAGAGCATCCATGCGCTTGGAGAGAGGGAGGTCTCGGTCCATGGCAAAGGCGGCTTTTTGAGTGGCCTCAAATGCCTTCTTCGCTTCAGCATCTTTGCCGCAGGCGAGCAGGATTTCCGTCTTCAGGGCTTGGCCCGCCAGATCTTGATTAAAATTCTTGGTAAACTCTTCGGCCTTCTTTTTGTCGTCGAGCTTCAGGTGATAGCTGGCCAGTCTCTCCTTGGGGATATCTTTGGTTTCTGCGAGTCCTTTGATGGCTGCCGTTTTTTCTCCTGCAAGGATGGCCTTGAGCACTTGAAGTTCTTTGATGGCCTCACGGATGGGATCATTCTTGGGCTCTGATTTCGGTTTGGCATCGGTGGCTTTTGCTGCGGTCTTCACCGGTTCAGCTTTGCGGATTTCCTCTTTGGCATCCTTCTTCGCGGAGTCCGATGAGGGCTTGGGCTCTGGCGTTTTAGGCTTTTTCTTCTCCTTCTTCTCGAGGGCCTCGAGAGCCGCCAGGGTCACCGCCAATTCTTTGAGTTGCTTCTTGTGATAGTAAGCGATGCCCAATGTGCGGAGACGACTGGCCTCATGTGAGGCCTGAATCACAGTGGGTAAGTAGGGGCCATTTGCCAGGGTAAGCACTTCATCCCACAGTTCCCATTTCAAAAGCGTGTCCAGAAGCCGGGTGCGACCGTAGCTGGCAGAGGTCCCGCTCTTGTCCAGCGTGTTGTAGCTAGGGTGGCGAGGGATTTCGATGAGACTCTTCGCCAAGTCGATCGCCTCCCGAGCCCGGCCCAATTCATTGTAGGTGCGAGTGAGCCACTCTTCATTGTGTGCGTAGTTGTGAATCTGATCGGGCAAGACGAGGCTCTCGATCATTTGACGGTGGTCCACCCGAGTGGCGGCTTCCTGCTGCCAGGCTGCATCATCAAATCGGCGAAGCTTCGAATAGGTGTGACCTGGCATGTGCCACATGTGAGCAATTCCGGGCGCCGCTTGCCCGCAGAGCGCAGCAGAAGTGAGGGCGCGAATCGGTTTCGAATCATCCCAAAGATGAATCCGATAGTGGTGCACGGGGTGGTTGGGTTCTTTGGCCAGAATTTGATCCATGAGTGCATCCACTGCCTGCCTGCTCGTGATGGGAGCGAGATCTCGAGCGTGCCAGGTCTTCCACACAAGGAAAGCTTTGGCCTCTAGGTCTGCAGGATCCTCGTGTGCGATGGTCTCCAAATCGCTGATGAAGTCGAGCGCCCGCTGCTTCTTGTCGCGCTTGTCATCCCGATAGAAATTCTCAACGGTGGTGATCCAGAGTTGATCTTTTTTACCGGCCTTCCCTTTTAGTTCGACAGCCTTCTTCACGAACTCCTTCGCGCGTTTTTCATTGTTCACGTTCGACATCGCCATGCCCCAGTAAGCCATGGCGCATTCGGGATCGATCGAGGCGACGGTTCGGAAAGAGCGCTCACTTTCAAAATACCAAAAACCGTGAAGTTGCCCCACGCCTTGTTCGAAGAACTTTTGGGCCTCAGGGTTCTTGGTGTTGATGGGAAACTTGACCTTTCCTGTGCCTCCCATGAGAACGGCTCGCTGCCGCGGGCCCTCATTGAAAGACTCGCCATTCAGCGAGTGGCCAGGCACGGGGTGATCCGCTACCGACAGGGTTGCAACCGAGGTGACGGCTAGGACAAGGCAGCGTGTAAAACTCATGGAAACAAGGTAACGAATCAGAAGGGGGATGGTTTTCGGAAAGGCCGTAAAGGGGCGAAAGAATTCAGCATCGTCCATCCCACCGTCGATCAGGCTTGAACGGTTGGGGCTTCCTCGCGGCCCGGCGGGCAGAAGCGGAGAGTGATCTCCGTCACTTCAGGAGGGCAGGCAAATCGGATCGGCAGTCCAACACAGCCGATACCTCGGTTGACGTAGAGTTGAAGCTTCCCGATTTGATAGTGACCGTGGCCGTATTTCTTTCCCCAAAAAGGCAGATGAAGAGCGATGGGCGAAAAAGACGGGAAACAGACTTGCCCGCCATGGGTATGACCTGAAAGCTGAAGTGCAGGCAGGGACGATCTTGCCACGTGGTCGGCAGTGTCTGGCTCATGGGCAAGGATCAAAAGAGG
>CAMBPV010000289.1 GCA_945869695.1 Prosthecobacter debontii | reverse complement strand
TCGCCGGGCTTGAAGTCGGGCTTGCCGCCGTAGATCGCAAACCACTCAGGATGCTGCGCGAAGACTTCCTCGCGGTTGGTCATGTTTGCCATGCCGTGGGCGATTTGTAGGCGCTCGTCATTGCGAATGCCGAGTCGCATGACCCACAGCGCGGAGTCCGGCCCGCAGGTGGCAAAGCGGAAGTTGAACTGCCTCAGCGCGAAGTCCGGCCGCACGGTTTCATCGAGCTTTGGCAGCTCGAGGGTCTTCATCGTGGGCAGCACCTCGCCGAGTTCGCCCGGCAGATACCAGCGTGCGCCGAGCTTCTGTAAAAAAGCCGTCACCGCATTGAAACTGCCGCGTTCGTCGAGGCCCCAGAGTTCGAGTGTTTCGCCATCGAGAGTGACTTTGGTGCGGTGTTTATACAAACCGGGAGCCGGCAGCCCATACGGCGCGGCGACGATCTTTTCCCACTCGGCCTGCGCACGCGGGATGTCGCCATTGTGCTTCGCAAACGGCCCCACGGGCTCGAAGTCCGCATCATCGCCGATCAGCGCCAGCCAGTCCGCACCGCTGGCGATGCGATACGCGCCCTCCTTGAGTCCGTCGGCCTTCACTGGCGAGTGTGCGCTCGCTCCGACGAAGACTTTGACCGCCTTCCCCGAAGGCTGCGTGACGATGGGCAGCTTTGCGCCGCTGATTTTCTCGATCTGCTGCCGAAACTCATGCGCAGCGATTCGCTGTGTGCGCGTGGGCTTTTCGGCGATGACGATCTCCGCGCGAGGCTGGCCGTTTTCGACGAGGAAGGGCTGCGCGAGAGCGGAAGAGGCGAGGAGTAGAAAGAGAATGGGGCGAACCATGTGTTCAAAACGAAAACCAGACGAGTTTCACGCATGATACCTGAGCCAACATGGACTGCGGCAGCCTGCTGCCGCTTTCGGGAGGCCAGCCTGCTGGCCGTCGAGCGTTCCAGGAAGATCGCCACACCAAAGAGCTACCGCCAGTGCGCAAGCGTTTGAGCGATTCGTTCACTAAGAGACTTCGACGGCAGCAGGACTGCCTCGGAAAAGCGGCAGCAGGCTGCCGCAGTCCATATAGTTCCAATGACTCCGAGCTTGACCGTCCCACCACGTTTCATTCATCCTGTCCGTCATGACACCTGATGTCCCATCCGAGGAAGAATGCCTTCGTGGCACGCGGCATTGGCCCCATGCGCCTCCGCATCGGCTGTCCGAAAGCGGGGTTTACTTCGTCACGGCACGCGCACGCGATCAAAGGCATCTTCTCCACATGCCGGAGCGGCGTGACTGGTTTGAGCAGATGCTTTTCGATGCCTTCGCGGAGTCAGGTTGGAAACTGGAGGCGTGGGCGGTTCTGTCGAATCACTACCACGTTGTGGCTCACAGTCCGGCGGGTGGTGCGAAGACGTTGCGAGCGGTCATTCAGAAGCGTCACAGCCTACCTAGCCACCAAACGATTGAACCTGGAAGATGGCACGCCGGGGCGAACGCGATTGTGGCAGAATTACCGTGAGACGCACCTCACCTATCCGCAGAGCTATCTCGCACGATTGAACTACGTGCATCAAAACCCACGTCATCACGAGCTGGTGCCGCTGGCATCGCAGTGGAAGTGGTGCAGCGCCGCGGCCTTCAAACGTGAAGCCACTCCCGCCTGGGTGAAAACCATCGCCAGCTTCCCCTTCGATGAAATCGCCGTCGAAGATGGCGAGTGAGATGGTATTGACATGGACTGCGGCAGCCTGCTGCCGCTTTCGGGAGGCCAGCCTGCTGGCCGTCGGGCGCTCCGGGATGACCGCCACGCCAAAGAGCTACCGCCAGTGCGCCAGCGCTTGAGCGATTCGTTCACTAAGAGACTTCGTCGGCAGCAGGGCTGCCTCGGAAAAGCGGCAGCAGGCTGCCGCAGTCCAAGGTCTCCCAACCTGGTGTCACGAATAGGTCCGACACTGTCCGACATGGCTAGAAACGCTCGCCAGATCATCAAAAGGGGCGAATTCACTCCAGCCCCGGCTTCTGCATCTCTTTGAGCACGCGGGCGTTGATAGGGGAATTGGGGTGGAGGCCTTCGCCGCGTTTGTCGCGTTTGCCAGGAGAAGCGCCGGGAGTGTGGAAGGTGGCGTTCCAGTTGATAGCGAAGGCGGGGAACTCCTTCTTCATGACTTCGGTGCGCTCCCAGTTGGCGAGCACGCGGGCCTTGGCGGCTTCGTCCTTGCCTTTGCTGACTTCGAATTTCTGCATGGCGGCGCGGGTATCGACGACGAGTTTTGCGAACTCAAAGCCGCAGCGCGTGAAGTGAAGGCGTCGGCGATACTTTCCATCGGCGGAGGCGAGTTTTGCGGTGGCGGAGTCAAGATGGGCTTGGGCTTTAGCAAACAGCTCGCGTGTGTATTTCTCCGGGACGTCGAAGGCGCGGTAGGTGCTGGGTTTTTCGACGACGAACTCCATGCGTGTGCGCTCCAGGAGTTCCCAGTAGGCTTTCATGTCAGCGGCGGCGGGGCCGTAGGTTCGCTGGTAGTAATCGTTCATGAGCGCGGCCACGTCGATGCGCGGACTCCACGCGAGATGGGCGAGCGCGTAGTAGTGCGGCGATTGGTTCGACCAATGATACCAAAACATGTCGAAGTAGATGCCGATGCAATGCGTGTCGGCGGCGAAGCGGAAGTCCTCGGCGGCCTGGGTCATCGCCACATCGGGCATGCCCCAGCTCAAACCGACGGGATTGCCGAGATTGGGCCGCCACATGATGTGCTTCGCTTTCGCGGCCCATGCGGCGTGCTGTTTCATCGGTGTCTCGCGTGCCACAGGGTCGCGCATGGCGAAGTTGCTCACGCTGGCAATGATGACGTTGTCATCCGGCACGGCGGCGATGGGCGCGGGGCGTGAGTAGCCGTAGGCGAGCAACTGCACATAGAGTTCCTTGTCCGGGAAACGCTGCTTCAGCATGCGCCCAAGCGTGTTAGCAAAGATGACCTGCCGATCGCTCAGCGCGGGGCGGTCTTCGCTTTTGTTCTTCCAGCGGAAGGGGAACTTTTCACCCTCGGGATGATCCTTGGCCTGGCAGTCTTTGCACACGCAATGGCCGAAGCCGTAGCCGTCGTTCTCGCTGACGTTGAAGAGGCGTTTGGTGGGATCTTGGCGAAGATCTTCCTCCACCTCAATGAGCCATTGCTGCCAGACTTGCGGGTTCGACTCGCACATCTTCGTGTTCTTGGTCTCTGGATTCGGACTGCGAGTGCCGTCCGGTTGCAGTGCGAAAAAGTCGGGATGGGTCTTTGAATATTTCTCCCACCAATCGCCGAAGCCGTGGCCGCCTTCGAGTTCCATCGAGTCGAGCTGCAAGCGCTGAAACCGCGCCCACAGTTCTTCGGGTCCCTCGGTGTTGTCGCCGAGCGAGAGCTTCGTGAACATGCCTGCCCGTGCCCGAATCTGCGGATGATACCTCACCTCACACGGCGTGATGGCGATGCGCTCCTTTTTGATGACATCCTCCTCACCAGGCCAAAGCCAGCGCACGCCGAGCTGATTCTGGAGGAAGGTAAAGACCGCGTTCGCCGTGCCATACTCCTGCTGCACACCGGTCGCGGTGGAGAGCCGCTTCTTGATGACCCTGTGCGCCGGGTCCCAGCGATCGCGCCCGGCGATGAGGAGATGTTTTTCGTTCGCCACGATGAGCGTCTCCTCGGCGTGTTTGAAATCGAAGTCCTTTTTCGGGAACAGCGACTTCACCACCGGCTGGACGCCGATCCAGATGGCACGATCCGGGATCGGACTCGGCTCGCCATCCATGACTGCGGGCTTTTGTCCGCTGATTTTTTCGATGTATTCCGCCAACGTCACCGCCGCATCGCGCGTG
>CAMBPV010000288.1 GCA_945869695.1 Prosthecobacter debontii | reverse complement strand
CATTCTTCGTGGGCAGTGACATCGTTTGGGATAACGACGTGGGCATGGACGGTGTGGCCCTCCAGGGCCGGTTTGAGATCATCAAAGGTGTGATGCCTTTCTTCAATGGCGGTATCTTCCCCGTCTTCACGACCGATTTCAATTTTGCTTCCAATAATCCCTCAAAGTTCGAGAGCAGTGACAAATGGCTCTACGGCATTCAGGGGGGTCTCGATCTGAAACCCCTCAAAAAGGTGCGTGCCAAAGTGTCGGCTGCCATGTTTGACTATGACCGTGTGGAGGGCCGACTCTCAACACCTTTCATTCCGTTGACGAACCAGGACGCGGGTGACACGGACCACACTCGGCCCACTTTTGCTCAGAAAGGGAACACCTATCGGCCTCTGCGCGATATCATCGCCAGTCCGCTCAATGACGCCGGGACGAGTAGCCAATACCAATACTTTGGATTGGCCACGCCGTTCAATGTCATGAACTACTCGGCGCGTATTGACCTGGATTTCTTTGAGCCGTTCCAAGTCTCCTTCCTGGGTGACTATGCGGTGAACGAGGACTTTGATCGAGAAGCGATCAATGCCATCGCGGTGAACAACCGGGGACCCGACGGTGAGGATGGCAGCCTCGGTGGCTTTGCGGGTGGCGACACGGCATGGAGCGTGACTTGTTTGGTGGGTAAACCTCAGTTTGAAAAATTCGGCGATTGGGCTGCCTGGTTTGGTTATCGGTATGTCGAGTCGGACGCGGTGATCGACGGCTTTGCAGACAGTCAATTTGGTTTCGGCGGAACCAATCACAAGGGCTACACCGTGGGTGCCAATTTCGCCCTGTCGCGAAGTGTCACGATTGGTGTGCGCTGGATGGGTGCGACCGAAGTCGCCGGGCCTCCTCTGCGCAACGACATCGTTTTCTTTGACCTCTCAGCCAAGTTTTAACCATGACTGCACGCACTTTTAGTTCCGTATTTTTTTCACTGCTGGCCCTCGGCTTGCCTTTCAGTCTCCAGGCGCAGGAGGAGGTGAATCCTCTTGAGCCGGCATTGAAGAAAATGAGGGAGACCCTCCGATCCACGATGATTCAGCTTCAGACCTCGGAGGCCGAGCGCGCGACTTTGCAAGCTGCCAAAGAAGCGAATGAAAAGACCATCAAGGAGCTGACGGCCAAAGTGGCGTCGCTGACGAAGCTGGCCGCAGCCGATAAGGCCGATGCGGAGAAAAAAATCACGGATCTCGAATCTCAAACTGCCAACAAGGCCGTCCAAAATACCAAGCTGACCGAGACTTTGGGAAAGTGGAAAGAGGGCTATGGCAAGGCTGCCTCTGTTGCACAGGCAAAGGAAGCAGAGCGTGCTCAACTTCAGTCTAAAGTTATTGTCTTGGAGAGAAAGGTGGCTTCTCACGAGAGAAAAAATGTCGAGCTGTATGCAGTGGGCATCGAGATCTTGGATCGGTTGGAGAAGTTTAGTCTGGGTAAGGTCTTGATCGGACGGGAACCCTTCACGCGCTTGGCAAGAGTGCGGATGGAAACGCTGGTACAGGATCTCGAGGTGAAACTCAAGGAGAAGAAAATCCGCGAAGGAGACAGTGATGCTCCCGTCGAAGCTCCTGCGCCTGCCGAAACAGCTGAAAAGAAAACCGCTGAAACGGCATCCAACCCTCCACCGGCGGCGGCACCGGCGAGCCCGCCTAAACCGGCGAATAACTCAGTAAAAAAATAATGAACTTTTTGAGCGCCAACGGTTCCAACTCCCGTCTCCCGTGAGTCCGTCATTTCGGCAAAGGTTTTTTGCTCAAACAGCAACTTTAGAGATCACAAGTTTCCAACTGAATCCATCGACTCCCGTCAACGCTTCAGGCAACACCCCATGAACTTCTATCCCCAGGGATTCCTCCATTCAGCCCTTCATCAAACCGCTGCTTCCGTCCTTTTCCTCGCGTCTTTTTCAAACGCCCATGCCGAGGAGAAATCTCCCTCGACTGCGTCGGGTGTGCTCGGGCGAGTGGGAAATGTTGAGGTCAGGCTTGCCGATGTGGATGGTGTGCTCACCGCCATGGATGAGGCAGATCGGATCGCGCTGAAGAGCGACAAGGCGCGACTCACTGCACTGGTGCGCAGCCTCCTGGTGCAGCGACTGGTTTTAAACGAGGCCAAGGAAAAGAAATGGGATCAGGAACCGGCCGTTGTGGAGCAACTCAATCGAGTGCGCGAGAATGCTCTGGTCGATAGTTATCTGGTCGAAAAATCACGAGCTGATACTGAATTCCCCAGTGACTCTGAACTTAAGGATGCCTATGAGAACGGGAAGTCCTCGCTGCTCGTGCCGCGCACCTACTTGATGGCGCAGATTTTTGTCTCAGCACCCAAGGGTAGCCCGGATGCCACCGTGGAAAAGGCGGCCAAGCAAAAGCTCGAATCCATCCAAGAGCGGCTCGCGAAGCCGGGTGCTGATTTTGGTGAAATCGCAACCGCCTACAGTGAAGAAAAAATCAGTGCCGCGAGAGGCGGACAAATCGGTTGGCTGGCTGAGGCTCAAATTCAGCCTGAGATCCGCGCCAAACTTCCAAGTTTAAAATTGAATACCCTCTCGGAGCCCCTTCGCCTCGACGATGGCTTTCACATCATCAAGGTGCTCGATCTCCGCGAGGCGCACACTCCGACGCTGGAGCAAATACGGCCGCAGTTGACCAAGCGGCTAAGAGCGGAACGCGAGCGTGATCTCAAGGAGGCTTACCTGACACAGCTTCTGGAGGATAATCCTGTCGCAATCAATGAAGTGGCTCTATCCGAGCTGAATCCCCAGAAAGCCAAGTAGACGCCGCCATGTCGAGATCACCCCTCTCACGGCCCCAACGACTTCTGGGACTGATTTGTTACCTCCTGGTCTGCCTTCCACCTGCGGGATGGTCCGGCGATATTCTCCGTCAAGGCGCGCCTGCGGGTCAGCGTCCTGACCGAACCAGTGCATTGGATGCAGCGACAGCGGCTGCAGCGGCACGGGCGAGAGCAAGCGCCAGCGACGCCATGGCACGCACATCAAGGGCGATCAGCGCTGTGCAGGCCATGCAAACGGCCGCTCGTGCAGCGGCCGAGGGTGCTCGAAATCTGGGAGCTGACCCGAATCATCCGGGAGTGATTTTGCCTGATGTTCCTGATGGCCTTGCGCCGGGTGGACTCGAGGTGGCTGGTGAACTTCCGTGGACGGGTGCTGCTCTCCCGGTGCAGAACGAGACGACCGTCACGGTTCAACAAACCGAGCAGCAAGCGATCTTGAATTGGCGAACCTTCAACATTGGAAGGAATACCACACTTGCCTTTGATCAGTCCGCTGGCGGCGAACAAGTGGGCACCTGGGTGGCCTTCAACAAGGTGAATGACCCGAGTGGACGCCCGAGCCAAATTTTGGGGTCCATCACAGCGCCGGGCCAGGTTTATGTGATCAACCAGAATGGCATTATCTTCGGAGGAACGAGCCAAGTGAACACACACACTCTCGTCGCCTCTTCACTTCCGATTAATGACAACCTCATTGCCAATGGACTCCTGAACAACCCGGATGGGCAGTTTTTGTTCAGTGCCTTGCCTCTGCCTGCGGGTGCCCAAGGAACCCCTGGATTCACGCCCCCTCCTGCCAGCACTCCGGATGGACGAAGGGGGGACGTTACGGTTCAGGCAGGTGCGCAGTTGATCGCGCCGACTTCCATTGACAAAGTAGGGGGGCGAATTGCTTTGATTGGTGCCAATGTCAAAAATTCGGGAACCATTTCAACGGCTGATGGACAGACCATTTTGGCTGCGGGTCTTCAAGTTGGATTTGATGCCCACGACAGCAATGACGCCACTCTCCGTGGCTTGGATGTCTTCGTTGGAAGGGTT
>CAMBPV010000287.1 GCA_945869695.1 Prosthecobacter debontii | reverse complement strand
AGCCACTGCCGCAGAGCTTGTCGCCGGAGGAATCCAGATTGCAATTCCTGCAAAACAACCGCTTGGCGAGCTCACGCAAGCATCAGTAGCGGAATACGCGCAGAGCGCCAAAATTCCCAATATGGCATCGAAACCACGCAAACCCAGCCCGGATCCACCGGAAGAGTCCCGCATCTCCCGAGGCCGCACCCGCCCTGGGGCGATTTTCCCGGTGGCTCCACCTGTCTCGGCGTTACCAGAGACCTACGCCGCCACGCTTCAGGAGATCAAGACCCACCTCCGCAACTCACGCATCCGTGCCATTCTCGCGGCCAATCCGATTGTGATCGAAGCGTATTGGAACACAGGGAAAATCATTCTCGCCCGCCAGCAGGAAGCCACATGGGGAGCCAAAGTCATCGACCGCCTTGCCGCAGACCTTCAGGAAGCCTTCCCCGATATGGGCGGACTTTCCTCGCGCAACCTTCTCTCCATGAAGCTTTTCGCCGAGGCATTCCCGGAAGGCCCAATTGCGAAACAACCTGTTTCGCAATTGCCTTGGGGCCAGATCATCCGCCTGATTCAAATGGTCAAAGACCCCGCCACCCGCGATTTCTACATCCGCGAGACCCTCACCCACGGCTGGAGCCGCGCCATCTTGGAAATCCAGATCCAGAACCAACTCCACCTTCGCGTCGGCAAGGCGCAAAACAACTTCGCCCTCACCATGCCACCGGCGGACTCGGACATGGCCGCCCAGCTTTTCAAAGATCCCTACCTCTTCGACTTCCTCGGTACCACCGATCCCCGCCGCGAGGCCGAGGTCGAGCAGACCCTCGTCGACCACATCCAGAAATTCCTCATCGAACTCGGAACCGGCTTTGCCTTCGTCGGGCGGCAAGTCCGGCTCGAAGTCGGCGGTAAGGACTATCCCCTCGACCTCCTCTTCTACCACCTCAAGCTTCGCCGCTATGTCGTCATCGAGCTGAAAGCCCGCGCCTTCACTCCGGGCGATGTGGGCCAGCTCAATTTCTACCTCGCCGCCGTGGACGACCTCCTGCGCCATCCCGACGACCAGCCCACCATCGGCCTGCTGCTCTGTCGGAAAAAGAACAAGCTAGTCGCCGAGTATGCCCTGCGCGGCCTGGACCAATCCATCGCCGTCGCCGCCTGGCAGACCCAACTCACCGAATCCCTCCCCGAGGAACTGCGCGGCAGCCTGCCCACCATCGAGGAAATCGAAGCCGAGCTGGCTTGCGACCTTCCTCCCGAATCCCCAAAACAAGGAGAACTTGATGACTGACTAATTCAAAATCCACCGCGCCACGTATGCTCCAAAAAGTAGCTGTGGCGTCCCGCCGCAGGCCGTCCAGGAGGCGTCTCGCCTCCCATCTTCCGCCCCCAGGTTGACGATTTCCCGCCTCACCCGTATTCCCCAATCACAGACAACGAATCCAACCACCAACCATCCCCCGCCTCTTCCCCGAATCTCCAATCTCCAATCTCACTTCCCAACCCCATGCTCTGCCCAATAGACATCATCCTCAACGAAAACCCCGTCCCCATCCGCGAACGCATGCCGGGGCTGGAGAAAAATCTCGCCGCCGTCATCGACAAAGCCCTCGTCCGCAATCCGAAAGACCGCTTCACCGATGCGGGGAAACTGCTAGCCTCGCTTTCAAAGCGCAAACCATGAAAAAACTAGCCATAGCCACCATCGAGGTCAAAGGCACTGCCGTTTCCATTCTCACAGGGAAGGAGGGCGACTACATCTCCCTTACCGAGATGCTCAAGGCGAAGGACGGAGAATTTTTCATTTCGGACTGGCTCCGCAATCGGAATACCGTCGAGTTTCTGGGCATTTGGGAGTCCGTTTTCAACCCCGATTTTAATTACGGCGAATTAGCCACAATTAGAAGTCAGGCAGGACTCAACAGTTACAAGATCAACTACCGCATCCACACCGACGCCATCAAGGACTCCCTCATCCCGCCGTCCATCACCAAGGCACAGGCTGGCGCAGTCTATGCCAGCGAGGCGGACTTACTCAACGTCGCCCTTTTCGGCCAGACCGCCAAACAATGGCGCGACGCCAACCCCGCCGCCGAAGGCAATATCCGTGACCACGCTCCGCTCGAACAACTCGTAGTCCTCGCCAACCTCGAAAGCCTCAACTCCGTCCTCATCCGCAAAGGCCTGCCGCAACCGGATCGTCTCGCCACCCTCAATGAAATCGCCATCATCCAGATGCGGACACTGCTTCCCGCCAGCAACGTAAAGCGACTCAAATGAAATCATTCAGATCTTTCGCTTCTCGTAAACATTTATCTACTTTAATCTCCGCATACTCCATGCCAAAATTGTCCTCTACCTCTACGGATGAGCAAGCACGCGCACGCATGAATCGCAATCAATGGGACGCGTTATCTACACGAATGAGGCGTCAAGATGCATTACGTCAACTTTCTGTATTACCTTATTTCAAAACTTTTAAGACATCAAAAGTGTCTGATTTTAACACGATAAAACAACTTCTTAGGAATGGCTGGGCTACCGAAACATTACTCGTACAAAATTTCAAATCACTCACTGGAGACGCTTTGAAAAGCAGCTTAGTATGGGCATTTCCACAAGCATACTATTCCGTATTTTCCGTCACGCTCGCTTATTATAATCTAGCTGGTTTTACCGAGGGAAAAACACACTCTTCTCTCATTAAAAAATTTGGGGATGAGGCAAGTTTAACTCATTATCCAGAAATTATTTCATTTCTCGCCTGTGACGGCTTAGAGCGGCACCGAACGTTCAAGAACTGCCAAAAAGTTTTACAGCCTTCGACGCTCCATTTCGATGCTAATAATACAGATTCCGTCGATACCACCATCGCCAACTTTTTGAACGCTACCCGTAAGTCTGATTTACAGGATCGTCTTTTGCGCCAAAAGATGAAAACAAAATCAAATAAACCAAAAAAAAGATTTTCTAAGGAGGAATATACGGCTGTCAGTAAAAATTTAGGGTTCACTTCCATTCTAAGCCTTCTCTATCGTAAGCGCATAAAGAGCAACTATGGAAATATTGACAGTCTGCTTTCGTCTGAACTAGATGCAGATAAAATATTTCCGTGTCTAATCAAGGTAGTTGATTGTATTCATGCAATACACGAGGCGTACATCTGCCGTGCCATTGGTGAATCCGCCTACGTCAAAATACTCGATCTGACACCCATGAGTATCAGAGAATTACCCAATAACCGATTTTGCGAAATCATCACAATATGAAACAGACAGCTTCTTTTCATCTTTAAGTTACACTTTTTCAATGAAAACAATCTCACTTATCGATCTTCAAGTTGCCAGGCAATTCCTTTCCGACCCAAAGGTTGTTGTCTTGCGAGAGGCTACGGAAATAACGGATGACGCGGCCACCGAACTGGCAGGGTATGAGGAACTACTCTGGCTGGACGGCATCGAGCAACTTTCCGAAACCGCAGCGATTGCTCTTGGACAAGAAAGCACTGAGAAATCACGCCTTTCACTTAATGGAGTGGCAGAGCTTACGGACGAGGCCGCACTGGGCCTTTCTGCGCACAAGGGAACTCTATTTCTAGATGGACTCGGGAAACTTTCGGTCACTGCCGCACTCGCGCTGGAAAGACATCTTGGAGAGGATCTCCTGAAGTCCATATTCCCCCAAAAAATCGATGCCTACGTAGCAAAACAATTCATCAAAGATCAGCAATCCGTATCTCTTGAGCGTGCAGACTCCATCACTGAAGAAGCCGCGAAGGAGTTTGCAGAATTTGATGGGGAAATTCGACTCAATAACTTCTGGTACTTGGATACTGAAGAAGCAGCATGGCTTGCAAAACACAAAGGAAAACTGGTGCTTAACAGCTTGGAATGGATCAGTGGTGAAATGGCAGAGGCATTAGCAAAGCATGCGGGGGATCTCTCCTTGGACGGACTATCCAGCCTGACTAC
>CAMBPV010000286.1 GCA_945869695.1 Prosthecobacter debontii | reverse complement strand
GCCTCATCCAGCAGGGTAGCATTCAGCTCAACGGAGAAAAGCTCACCGATCCCAAGGCGGAGCCCGCGTGGAAAGCGGGTGACATTCTCAAGCTCGACAAAAAGCGCACGGTCCGGCTCGTGTGAGCTGCGGATGATTTTCAGAAAACGTTTAGACGCTCTTCTTCCGCGTTTTGAGATTGAGCATCTCCACCATGACCGAGAAGGCCATGGCAAAATAGACATAGCCTTTTGGGAAGTGGACGTGAAAACCCTCGGCGACCAGTGCGGTGCCAATGAGCAGGAGAAAGCTGAGAGCCAGCATCTTCACGGTGGGGTGTTTACTGATAAACGCGCTCACCGAGCCGGAAAAAACCATCATGAAGATAACGGCGATGATCACCGCGAGGACCATCACTAAGATTTGGTCCGCCATGCCGACAGCGGTGATCACGGAGTCCAGCGAGAACACGATGTCGAGGACGGCGATTTGAACCAAGACCGCGCCAAAAGCAGCGCGCTTGCCTCCTGCGACAAGCTCGTCGTCGCCATCTCCCTCGATCTTGTTATGGATCTCGTGGGTGCTCTTGAAGAGAAGAAACAACCCGCCCAGAATGAGAATGAGATCTTTCCCAGAGATGCTGTGCCCCATCACAGCAAAGAGTTCATTTTTGAGCGTCATCACCCAGGTGATGGAAAGGAGGAGCAGGATGCGCATGACCATCGCCAGCCCGAGGCCCAGTAATCTTGCGCGGGGACGTTGTTCCTCAGGCAGTTTGTCCACCAGGATCGAGATGAAAACGATGTTATCGATCCCCAGAACAATCTCCATCACCGTCAATGTGAAAAGAGCGACCCAAGCAGCAGGGGTCGAGATCCAGGACATGTCGAAAACATCAAGAGCGTTAGCAAGCATAGCGCGCGGAGATTAGCCGCGATTCCGTGCGCATCAATCCGTTCTGGAAAGAACCTATCGAGCCGCCAACGACAGCTCGATGATCCGAGCGCATAACTCGGGGAACTCCATCCCGGCGGCGCGGGCAGCCTTAGGAAGGAGGCTGCTCGAGGTCATGCCTGGAATGGTATTGATCTCAAGCACGTATGGCTGGCCATCTTCTCTCAGCATGATGTCCACGCGTCCATAGACTTCCGTGCCGCAGGATTTAAAGGCGGCAAGCGCAGCTTCTTGAACACGCTGAGTGGTCGGCTCATCAAACTCAGCCGGGCAGTGGTAGTTTGTTTTTCCAGCGCCGGTCATCCAAGGGTACTTGTTATTGATGTCGTAAAAGCCATCCACGGGCTCGATATGAATGACCGGGAGGACTTGGTCTCCCAAAACGCCGACGGTCAGTTCCTTACCCGCGATGTATTCTTCCACCATCGTCGTTTTCCCAAACTTCCGGGCGTCTTCCAAAGCAGCGCGCCACTCGGCTTCGGTGTGGACGATGTGGACGCCCACGCTGGAGCCTTCACGCGGTGGCTTGGCCACCAGGGGGAACGAGATGCGCAACGGTTCGGATTCATCCAGCGGATATTCTTGAGAGAGAGGAGTCGGAACTCCCGCCGCGATGAACCGCTCCTTGCTCAAAAACTTGTCAAAGGCCACGCGGCTGCTCTCAGCTCCGGCTCCCGTGTAGGGAATGCCTCGTGCATCCAGAAGCGCTTGAAGCTGGCCGTCCTCGCCAAACGTGCCGTGGATCAGATTCATGGCCACGAAAGTGTCTGCGGGCACTTCAAAGTCCGGTCCTTCCACATCAATCTCGATCACGTCTGCTCCCAGTGATTTCAAGGCTTCGGCTACGCTTTCCGCCGTCTTGAGGGACACTTTGCGTTCGGAGCCAGGACCACCTTTGAGAAGGGCGATTTTTTTGTCTTTGAGATCGAGCATGGGGCTGGATGTATGGAGCGCCCCAGGCCAATTCGCAATTTGAAACTCAAAGTCCCAGCCTTCATCGATTCAGTCGATGACCCACGATGACCTATCAATTCGCGGTTCGCCTGCACGATGAGGAGATTACTGGTCATGAATAACCCGACCGACTCCTCCCTGATTCCACTTTGGCTCAAGATCCTCTACAGCGCCTTTTTGGCCGTGCTCGTGCCCGTTTATTGGATCAACTATGGCCCGACCAATTTCCTCTACTTTTGCGATGTGGCGCTCCTGATCGCGCTTTATGCCGTGTGGCGGGAGAGCCGACTGGCCGCCTCGATTGCGGCGGTGGGGATTTTGTTACCGCAGTTGTTCTGGTGCCTCGACTTTGGCCTCCAGCTCGTGCGTGTCTCCATGGGCTCAGTGCACACGGGCATGACGGCCTACATGTTTGACAGCACCAAGTCGATCTTCTTGCGAGGGCTATCGTTTTTTCATGGTTGGCTGCCTTTTCTGCTGCTCTTCCTCATCTGCCGCCTCGGTTATGATCCCCGGGCTTTGAAACGCTGGACTTTGCTTGCGTGGTTTCTCTGCCTGGTTTCTTTCTTTTTCCTTCCTCCCGCCGGAGCCCAGCTATCCAATCCGAATACGCCGCTGAATGTGAATTACGTTTTTGGTCTCAATGACGCTCAAAAGCAGACTTGGTTGCCCGATGGTGCTTACTTGGTGGTTTGGATGGCTGCCCTGTCTATCATGGCTTATCTGCCAACGCATCTCGTGCTCAACAAGCTGGCTAATCCCGTCAAATCTCGCTAATTTCCGAATCGTCTCCTTTCATGGAAAATACTTCTTCTACTCCCCACCTCGGCTGGCAGCGCGGCTTTTGGAGCCTTTTTGTTGTTCAGTTTCAGGGCGCCTTTAGTGACAATGTCTTCAAGTTCCTCGTGATCTTCATCGTGAGTGCCAAGGTGACCGGGGAGGTCAGGGACTCTTACATCTCTGTGGTTCTGGCGGTCTTTGCCTTGCCCTTCATTTTGTTCTCGATGACGGGAGGCTATCTCGCGGATCGATACTCGAAGCGGTCAGTGGTCATTGGCACGAAGATCTTGGAAGTCGTGGTGATGGCCCTCGGTGGGCTGGGTCTGTATTGGCAAAACTTGCCACTCCTGCTGACCGTGGTTTTTTTGATGAGTCTTCAGAGCGCACTCTTTGGTCCCTCGAAATACAGTTTACTTCCGGAGATGCTGCCAGAGTCGCGGCTCTCATGGGGTAATGGCATCCTCAGTCTCGGAACGTTCATGGCCATCATCACCGGCGGTATCGCTGCCGGAATTTTGTCGGATAAACTTGATGACTCGCAGGCTTGGATAGCGGGCGTGGGCTTGGTGATCCTTGCCTTGATCGGATGGGTCTTCAGTCGGGGCGTGCTGAGACTGCCACCTGCCAATCCGGATAAAGTTTTTCATTTGAATTTCCTGGGTGAGATCATCTCCAACTTGAAGCTCGTCCGTGGAGATCGGGTGTTGATGTTGGCCATGGTCGGCAGTGTTTACTTCTGGTTTCTCGGCGCCCTTTTTGGTGAGCCGACGATCCTTGTTTACTGCAAGGATTTGCTACATCTCGGAGACACGGAGATCAGCATGATCCGCGCATGTTTAGCGGTGGGAATCGGTGCCGGCAGTGCACTTGCTGGATACTTGTCGGGGAGGAAAATCGAGTATGGTCTCGTTCCTCTGGGCTCCGTGGGTCTCGCTCTTTGTGCGGGGCTTCTCGGTATCCCGGGGCTTTCGCCGGTGCAGGTTGGTGGTCTTTTGGCCCTCCTCGGTGTGTCGGGAGGTTTCTTTATGGTGCCATTGAACGCGATCATTCAGCACCGGCCTGATGCCAAGGACAAGGGCTCTGTGATTGCCACGGAATCGTGGCTCACATCCGTCGGCATCCTCGCGGCATCGGGGGCCTTCTGGTTGCTGAAGACTCAACTCGGCCTTGCCCCCACCTCTATTTTCCTGGTCGGAGCCGCAGCCACTTTGGTGGCCACCATCATGGCTATCCGGATCGTTCCGGACTCGCTGGTCCGACTCGTGCTTTGGCTCCTCACCCACACCTTTTATCGCGTGCGTGTCGAGGGTCGGGATAACATCCCCGAGCGTGGAGCCGCCCTTTTTGT
>CAMBPV010000285.1 GCA_945869695.1 Prosthecobacter debontii | reverse complement strand
GAGACTGGCGCGATGTAACCCAACCCCAGTCCGATGCCGCCCGTGAAGCCATAGCCCAAATAAACCAGCCACAGCATCTTCATCTTCACCCCCAACGCCGAAATCAAAAGTCCCCCACAAAAGCAAAAGCAACTGGCCACCATCGTCTTTCGCGGACCGCTGCGCTCCACCCATTTTCCAAAAGTCGCTGCCGACATCCCGAGCATGAAGAGCGCGATGGAGTAGATCCATCCCACCTGCGGAATCGTCCAACCCGCCCCTGTCTGAGTCAGCGGCACATTGAAGACACTGAAGCCATACACCTCCCCGATGCACATGTGCACCGCAATGGCAGCGGGTGGAACCAACCATCGGTTGAATCCGGGTTTCGCGACAGTGGCTTCACGGGAGAGAAAATTCATATCAGAGGTTGGCGTGCATGGGTTTTAATCCGCACCCGCCTAATCTGGCAAGAAGAAAGGAGAACTTCATCGAAGATCGGCACCTCTTCCAATGAGCCGTCTAATCAAATCCCCGTGATTGTCCCCTCATCATCCACCTCGATACGCTCGGCTGCGGGCAGCTTGGGCAGAGCGGGCATGCGCATCATTTTACCGGTGAGAGCCACTAGGAAACCTGCGCCATTGGCGATCTCGAAATCGCGCACGGTGATGTCGAAGCCGCTCGGGCGACCCAGCTTGAGCGGATCATCGGAGAGCGAGTTCTGGGTCTTGGCCATGCAGATCGGTAGTTTGCTAAATCCAGCACGCTCAAAAGTGGCGAGTCGCTCTTTTGCCTCATCCGTGAGCACGACACCGCGCGCACCGTAGATGCGAGTAACGATGGCGTGGAGCTTTTGCTCGACCGAGTCATCGTCAGCATAAAGCTGAGGCAAAGGTCTCGCAGAAGTGCCATCAACCGCAGCAGCCACCACGCGAGCCAGATCCATTGCGCCAGATCCGCCGCTGCCAAAAACATCCGCCGTAGCGCATGGCACTCCGAGGCTTTCGCAGAACCGATGCACCACCTGAATCTCCTCTTCCTGATCCGTGTAAAAACGATTCACCGCCACGATGACAGGCCGATCAAACTGACGAGCGCTGGCGAGATGGGCCGCCAGATTTTCAAGCCCCCGCTCAACTGCAGAAACATCCGTCTGCGTGAGATCCGCGAGGGCCACTCCTCCGTGCATTTTTAGGGCGCGGACCGTGGCGACGATGACAATGGCCGCAGGTGCCAGACCTGACTGGCGACACTTGATGCCCATGAATTTCTCTCCGCCAAGATCAAAGGCAAAACCCGCCTCGGTGACGGCGAAATCGGCATGAGCCAGGGCTAGGCGTGTAGCCAGCACTGAGTTGCACCCGTGGGCAATGTTGGCAAAAGGTCCGCCGTGAAGGAAGGCTGGCACCCCTTCCATCGACTGCACCAGATTGGGCTGAAGCGCATCCTTCAGCAGCGCAAGCAAGGCACCCGTGATCCGGAATTCCTCGGCAAAAACAGGCTCACCCTCGGCAGTGAAACCCACGACGATGCGGTTCAACCGCGCACGAAGATCAGCCAATGATTCCGATAAACACAGGATGGCCATGACTTCAGAAGCAGCCGTGATGTCAAAACCCGAAGCCCTCTCGGTCTTGCCACCGCGACTGACCGTGATTTGTCGGAGGGCCCGGTCATTCATGTCGAGCACCCGCTTCCACAGCACGCGATCCGGCGCGAGACGCGAGGTGCCATTGAACAAGTGATTATCGATCACGGCCGACAGCAAATTGTGCGCAGCGGTGATGGCATGAAAGTCGCCCGTGAAGTGAAGATTGATCGAGTTGGAGGGCTCCACACGACTCAGCCCACCGCCGGTCGCACCGCCCTTACGACCAAAAACCGGTCCCATCGACGGCTGCCTCAGCGCCAGAGCCACCGAGCGCCCAATCTTCCGAAGTCCCTGTGCCAGACCGACGGAAACCGTAGTCTTTCCCTCGCCCGCAGGCGTTGGCGTGATCGCCGAGACGAGAATCAGTTTACCCGAAGTGTCACGGCCCTTCATCGCCTGGAGAGAGACTTTGGCTTTGTCATGGCCATAGTGAATGAGGTGGTCAGGGGAGATTCCAATCTCGCGGGCAGTGGCAGAAACGTCGATAGCAGCGGGCATTGCCTGACTTTGGCGAGAGGACGCAAAAGTCCAGAAACAAATGGCGTTTGGAGGAGGCCAATTGGCATCACCGTTTCCTTCCGCGCGGATTTACGGTGGCATCTTCGGACTGTGAGTTTACCTTGGCAAATGCAAGACATCACGCTCACTCTACCGGCTGATTCGCTCGTTGGCGTCCGTATACCGCCCCACGAACTCCAGGATGAACTGCGTCGGCGACTGGCTGCGGCCTTGTTTTCAGACGGGATCTTGTCTGGAGCTTCCGCTTGCCGGATGGCAGGGATGGGCAAAGCTGAATTCCATCACATGCTCGGAGAGCGCGGCATACCACAGCCACTTGATGAGCCCGACTTTGATCAGGATCTGAGCAATCTCTCCGCATGGAAGAACCGCTAATCATCTCGAATACCACTCCCCTAATCAACTTTGCCGAAATTGAGCGGTTGGATGTACTGGAGGCCGTGTTTGGCAGAATCCTCATCCCGCCTGGAGTAGTTGATGAACTCCAAGCAAAGTCTGCACTCTTTTCCAAAGCAGCAGTCGTCCCTTCAAAGTCGAACATTTCCATCATGGCCCCGATCGATCAGCTTCTCGTCAGAGGCCTTGCAAGTCGGCTTCATCAAGGAGAAGCCGAGTGCTTGGCTCTAGCTATGGAACATCCCGGCGCGCTCCTGCTTATCGACGATCTTGCCGCACGCGATTTCGCCGCGTCGAATGGTTTACTTTATATCGGCACTCTGGGTTGTTTGGCGGAGGCCAAGAAGCAAGGGCTGATCCCTGCCCTCAAACCCGTCTTGACTGAGTTGCGGAGTAAAGCCCGGTTCTGGATCTCAGATCGACTGGCCGAGCGCGTGTTGCGGGAAAACAACGAGTGGTGAGAATTCCCTCCCCCGCGTCTTTCACCCCCAGCACATCACGCAGCAGCCGAGGTCCATCTCCCACTGACCCGCTGTGTTTTTGGCAGCCGTGAGACTGGGATGTGAGGTGTGGCGTTGTCGGCAGGCATCGGCCTCATCCGCTGCCATCGTCATCAGGCCCGCTTCGACCAGCTCTTGAATCTGCTTCGAGGTCGAGTCACGCTTCAGTCGGCCGCCTGAACCGGCCTCCGCCGCCGTACAGCTGCGCCGTTGCGAGAGCGACTCCAGCAACCGCCGTCGGCCCGGATGTCCGAGCGCAAAGTAAATCTTGTCGGCGTCCAGCGCCAGTTTTGCCACGACTGGCACAGGGGGCTCAGGTGTTACGGGCATAAAACCGATTCTGCCAACTCCAGCCTGACTCGACAAGCCTCGATTTCATTTTCAGCACCCCGCGGGCTCCCGAGGGTGAAAACGGAAGCTCCTTTCGCCGCGAACCCTTCCCCTGACGGAAAGAGCCTTCCGCGATCGTGCCGCAGGAGAGTCGGGACCGGAAGACGTCTTCTTCAATCGACGGTAGGCAGATGGGTAGTCGGAAGAATCGTTCCTCAATCAGCATCCCCAAGACGCCCAGCAGGAAGGAGCGTTCTTCAATCCATGAGCGCAGGCTGCCAGTCGGAAAGAACGTTCTTCAATCAGCACACCTCAGGTAGGCACCCGGAAGAACCCTTCCTCAATCAGCACCCGGAAGCCCCCAACCGGAAAAGGCTTTCTCCAATCAGCGCAGAGCCGTTCACCTGCCGGAAAAAGTGTTCTTCAATCATCCCTCCCGACTCTCCCAGGCGGAAGGATCACTCTTCAATTGAGGGCCGGGAGAGCTAACAGGCCTGCACGTCGCTGGTGTCACGACGAAGGCGTGAACTTTTAATTGTATTCATCGACTTGGCATTGCCTCACTTCGCCACGACTTCAAGGTCAGCCACGTCTTCTTCAAAGGCTGCCTCATCGTAGTGCTAATGGACGCCATGTTACT
>CAMBPV010000284.1 GCA_945869695.1 Prosthecobacter debontii | reverse complement strand
TGGAAACCGATCTCGCTCTTTTCACTCGGCCGAGACCGCCCGGTCAGCATCCGGCTCACATTTGCCAATCCTCCGGATAAGACTGAACCCAACACCGCAGCGATCAACAGCCTACGAAAGAACAGAGACTTCCTCAAACGCGCTGTCAGCCCGAGTCCAACAAATACCATCATGTTAAAACCGAGGAAGTCCCCCCAAAAACTCAACTCGATGGCTGCGCGATTCAACAGTTCAAAATGATTCCCCGCAGCGCACTGGCGGAGACTTTTCAGCAGCATGCGGTCATAAGGCATCAGTGCCACAATAGTAGCGGCGCAGAACACTGTGAAAATAATGGCCGCTGTTCGATGCTGCCCCACCCAGACCCTGGCCCGCTTGACCAGTGTCAGGCCGTCTAACCACCAAGCATTGAGAGTCGCCTTCGGAAGGAAAAAGAACCTCTCCGCTCTCGCGATGATGCGCGCGGAGCGAAGATTGTATTCAGAATCGTCAGAATAGGCAGCCATGAGAGGGAGATCTTCGTTCATCCGTGAACCCGTTCTCAGCACAGAGCGAATATCCGAATCAAACGATTTTGTTGCCCAACCGCACCCAAATTCACTTGCTCGATGTCCTCAAAATCGCCCCCGTAAATGTGAATAAGGGCTTTCGTGCCGTGGTGGACCGATCATCGCTACGAATATTCCTTCGTGCGAAAAAACACCACTTTTCAATTCGATCGAGACGTTGTCAGATGGCCTCTGCTCGATGCTCACCGCCCCAAATCAAGTGTTGCAGATTGGGCTTAGTCTGGTTTGTGCTGCGGGGTAGGCTTCGAGACCAAGATTGATTTGTGGTTAGCCCGGTGATCTGGATGCTATTCTCAGTTGATGCATTCAATCGAGCGTATTCTGCTCCGCTCCCGGTTGCAATCCGTGCAGCCCCATGGAGTGTCTGCTTCATGGCAACTGCACCTGACCGCACGCACACGATGGCTGTTTTTTGTGACTTTGAGAATTTGGCGATCGGCGTGAGGGAGGCGAAGTATGACAAGTTTGAGATGTCGCGGGTGCTGGAACGCTTGCTGTTGAAGGGCAGCATCGTGGTGAAGAAGGCTTACTGCGATTGGGAGCGCTACAAGGACTTCAAGAAGAACATGCATGAGGCGGCTTTTGAGCTGATCGAGATCCCGCATGTGCGGCAGAGCGGGAAAAACTCGGCCGACATCCGCATGGTGGTGGATGCACTGGATCTCTGCTACACGAAGGCGCATGTGGATACTTTTGTGGTGGTGAGTGGGGATTCAGATTTTTCTCCGCTGGTGAGCAAGCTGCGGGAGAATAACAAGAAAGTCATCGGCGTGGGGGTGAAGAACTCGACGTCGGATCTCTTCATCGGCAACTGTGACGAGTTCATTTTTTACGACGATCTGGTGCGTGAGAAGCAGAAGGGCGAGGGGCGCGCGAGCAAGGTGACGGCTCCATCTGCCAAGAAAAAAGCCGCACCCGCTCAAGCCGCGCCAAAGCCAGCTGGAAATCCCGATGAGGCGATCGAGCTGGTGGTGGATACCGTGGATGCGTTGATCGCTGAGCGCGGAGATGGCGATACGATTTGGGCCTCGATGATCAAGGATACGATCAAACGCAGGCTGCCGCAGTTCAGTGAGCGTTACCACGGCTTCCGTACTTTCAGCCTGCTGCTCGAGGCGGTGCGGGATCGCGGGCTGGTGAAGCTGAAGCGAGATGACAAATCGGGCAATTACATTGTGACCGCTGAGCGTGAGCCCGAGCCTTTCCGCGATTTAACCGAAGACGATATTCCGTTTTGAGGATGAAGAAAAAGTGGGTCGGCCTTCATAAGCCGGATTCTGTTCTCCCCGGACCTTGCGATCCGTGAGTGTGGTCATTTGTCTGAGGGATCTCGCGATCCAGCCCCTGCTCACGCAGGATGCGACTATTACCCGGAGTCATCCCCCCGCCGAAGCGGGGTTGCGAGCGGGCCGCTCTTCCTCCTGTTATGTCTTGCACCGCATGGGGTTTGTCGTGCCTCCTTCCTTGCGGTCGGAGCGGTGGGCTTTTACCCCGCCTTTTCACCCTTACCCACCGTTGCCGGCGGGCGGTTTGTTTTCTGTGACACTTTCCGTTGCCCCGGCTTTCGCCAAAGACCCCCGACGCTTGCGCGCGGCATGCTGCCCTATGGTGTCCGGACTTTCCTCTCGTCCGCAGACCTCGCGGCCCCGACGAGCGACCACTCCGGCCGACCCGCTGCCACCATACCGAGGATAAACTCTGAGCCAAGACGAAAGACTGGCCCGCCCGGAAACGAGCACACTTCGCCCTTTGAACTGGTCGCTGATGTGTTAATCTCTCCTCCTCCATGTCAGCCGCCTTACCCATTCAAGAATGGAACAGCGCCCCGAAGCGCGCGGCTTATCGTGCCCGGAGAGACTGGAGTCTGCGCTGGTGGGTCATGCTGGCGGTTATTTTCTCGGTCCTTTTTCACGGCTTCCTGTATGTGAAATTCAGCGATGAAGCGCTGGTCAGTAGCGTGACACTGACCTCGGCTGAGCGCGTGATGGCGGAGAGGTTAAAAATCGACCCCAAGCTTTTGCAAAATCAGCAGGCCGTGCAGCCGATCCCGGAAACCATCGCGCCGAATAATCAGCCGGACATCAAAGCCTTTGAGCCCAATTTGGATGACTTTGAAAAGGCAAACATGCTGCCGGAGAATCAGGAGATCGACCTGACTCCCAATGTGAAGGAGATCACGAATTTCCTTCG
The DNA here is from genome assembly GCA_945869695.1 of Prosthecobacter debontii. Classification (GTDB taxonomy): domain Bacteria; phylum Verrucomicrobiota; class Verrucomicrobiia; order Verrucomicrobiales; family Verrucomicrobiaceae; genus JAIBCL01. The sequence goes on along the minus strand of CAMBPV010000284.1, from coordinate 1,263 downwards.
GGCTGATCAGGAGGGAGACGCACCTCCATCTACCGCAAAGATGGAAGCGCTGGCCCAGGCTTTGGCTCCGCAATCTGTTGTAACGCCTGATTTGGCTCAAGAGATGGCCTCCGTGCGGAAAGACATGCTTTCAAAGCCGATTTCAAACAAACAGATGCTCCTGAGTTCGGGCTCCTTGGAGCCCAAGGAGGGCAAGATGGACATGGGCCTTTTGGATCAGGTGAATCGCCAGGGAACAGGGGCGGCTGATGCTGCGAGCACTCGGGTGAAGGGATTCAGCAATCTGGATGATCTGCTCGGCGGTGGTGGCAAGCTGGGCGGAAGCACGGCACCGATTTTGATGCCGACGGATCTCTTGTTTGAATACGGCAGTGATCAGCTGGCAGAAGGTGCACGACTCAGCCTGATGAAGTTGGGCTTTTTGATTCAAAAGAACCCCGGCTCACTGTTCATCATCGAGGGTCACACGGACTCGTTTGGCAGTGATGAGTTCAATCTTGATCTGAGCCAACGCCGCGCCAATGCGGTGGTGAGTTGGCTCATCCAATCCTTACGCCTGACCACGGATCGTGTGCAGGCCGTTGGCATGGGTGAGCGGGCATTGATCCAGCGAATTCCCGGAGCCAGCATCGAGGAGCAAGGCATCAATCGACGGGTGGAAATCAAGGTCAGGCCAAGGCGCTAGTGCGCGGTGTGTCGATTCTAAGCGCACATGGCAGCCACCTTGGAGTTCATTCACATCAGTCGTTGGTGGCTGCGTTTCGGAAGGTGGATCACCCTTGGATTGGCACTTGTCGGATTCGGACTGGTCTATTTTTGTCTGGCTAAGCTTCTCATCACCCAGACGAATTTTACCGATAAGGACATCCTCGGGGCGGACCAAAAGCACAATCTCAAGCTGGCTCTTCAGACACGAGAAGACCTCACACCCGACTTCACCAAAGGTGTCTCGGAACCGATCAAGAACTGGTTTCCTCACCGCACCGATGGCGTCGTGAATCCCCTTTGGCCCTGGGTGGCAGCCTGGCTATCCGATGCGGACCACACGATCTCGGCCGATGGCGAGGTCTCTGCTCAGGACCGGATTCTCTTCAATCGAGGCCGGTGGTTTCATGTCGGGATGACCCTCGGTTTCCTCATCATTTTGGGGGTCGCCTGTGCCCGGATTTACTCATTGCCAGCGGCGTTGAATGTCGTGTCGCTCGTGGGGCTCGGGGCCTTGCTCCCGCGGGCCGTTTATTTTCAGCCGGAGCCGATCTACTT
>CAMBPV010000283.1 GCA_945869695.1 Prosthecobacter debontii | reverse complement strand
CCCTGCACGGTGATCTCACCGTGCAGGGTTTCGTTTTTGCTGAACTCGAGGATGCGTCCTCCATTGGGGCCGATCTCCACGCCTTCATGGGCGAGAGTGAGGCTGGTGAGAAGGGCGACGGCGAGGGTAGTGAGTTTGGTTTTCATGGATGGATGGGGTTGGGTTTTCTACTGACTGGCTGGGGCGTGATGCCGCAGAGCGTTTTCCGCAGCTCGTCTGCCGAAGAGCCAAAAGGCTGCGGGCGTGACGAGGAGATCAAGCAGGGTGCTGCTGATGAGGCCGCCGCAAATGACGACGGCCACGGGGTGAAGGATTTCCTTGCCGGGCTGATGCGCGGCGAGAACGAGGGGCACAAGGGCGATCCCTGCTGCAAGAGCAGTCATGAGCACGGGGACGAGTCTTTCCAGCGTGCCGCGGATGATCATTTGAGGGGTAAATCCCTCGGACTCGTGTTTCATGAGGTGGAGGTAATGGCTCACCATCATGATGCCATTGCGCACGGCAATGCCACCGACGGCAATGAATCCGACGAGGGTGGCGATGGAGATGTTATGGATCAAAAGATGGGTGAGAGCCAAGCCTCCCATGAGGGCGAGAGGAATGTTCAGCAGAACCTGAGCGGTGAGCATGGCGCTGCGGAAGTAACCGTAGAGGAGCATGCAGATGATGCCGAAAACGAGGAGGGAATAAAAGCCGATGCGTCGGGAGGCTTCCTGCTGGGCAAGGTATTCGCCTTCAAATCGGAGGCTGTAGCCTTCCGGCAGTTGAATGGCTTTTCTGACTTCGGACTCCCAGTTTTTCACAAGGGACTCGAGGTCGCGGACGTTGGTATTGGCTCCGATCACGATGCGACGCTGCGTGTTTTCACGGTTGATGACATTGGGGCCGCGGCTCTCTCGGATCTCGGCGACAAGGCGCAGCGGGATGCGTTTCTCGCCAGGTGTCTCGATCAGAAGTTCACCCAATTTTTCAGGTGAATCCCGGGCTGCGGGAGGGAGGCGCAAAACGAGATCCACGGTGCGCTGGCCTTCTCGGAGCTCGGCCACGTCCACTCCACCGACGAGGGCGCTGACCTGATCATTGATGGCTCCAGGTTGCAGGCCGTAAGCGAGGGCTCGCTCTCGATTCACCTCGATCTTCAATTGGGGGATCGGCACCTGAGCCTCCAGATTGATGTCGGTGAGTCCGGGAATGCTTCTGGCGATCTCTCGCACCTGAGTTCCCTTTTCCCGAAGAACCTCAAGATCGGGGCCGAAGATTTTAACCACGATCTTGGCGGAGACTCCGCTCAGCATGTGACTGAGGCGGTGACTGATGGGTTGCCCGACATTGACAAAGGTTCCGGGCACGGTGCGGAGTTTTTCTCGGATCTCGGCGAAGACTTCGGCGCGCGGACGGCCGCCTTCGTGAAACTCGACATCATATTCATTCACGCTCACGGGCATCACGTGGTCATCCCGCTCCGCCCGACCCGCGCGGCGCCCTACACTTCTGACCTCAGGGATGCTTTGGAGAAGTTTGACTCCGATCTCACCGACCTCATTGGATTGAGCGAGGGAAGTGCCGGGTGCGCTGGCAAAGGAGATCGTGGCGCTGCCCTCATTGAAGGTGGGAAGGAACTCTTTTCCCATGAGCGGATACAGCATCACTGCCGCCGCGAGTGCCATGCTGACGAGTGCGAGCACGAGGAGGGGAGCTTTGAGAGCGAGTCTGAGAAAGGTGAGCTCCACGATTTTTTTCACGGCGCGAACGAGGATGCCATCGCGGTGAGCTTTCCCCTCTTTCGGGCGCAGGAGGACCGAGCAGAGCACGGGGATCACGGTCAGGCTGACCACAAATGAGGCGGCCATGCTGACGATGGTGGCGATGGCGATCGGAGTGAAGAGCCGACCTTCCAGACCCTCCAAGGCCAACAGGGGCAAGAACACACAAATGATGATGACCGTGGCGTAGAGGATGGAGTTTCTGACTTCACCGGATGCGCGCGCGATGACTTCGAGTCGCGGCTGTGGCCGTGGTGAAGAAGCATTCTCCCGCAATCGACGAAAGACATTTTCAACATCGACGATGGCGTCATCCACCACCATGCCGATGGCGACAGCGAGCCCCCCGAGAGTCATGGAGTTCACGCTCGCACCTGTTGCTTTGAAAACGAGAAGGGTAATGGCAAACGACAGGGGCATGGCCATTAGCGTGATGGCGGTGGTGCGGAAATTGAAGAGGAAGATGAAGAGCACCACGGTGACCATGATGGCTCCATCTCGAATGGCTTCCTTGAGATTGCCGATGGCGTGCTCGATGAAGTCTCCCTGTCGGAACATGAGCTCCAGCGTGACGCCGGGTGGAAGTGTGGGTTTGATTTCCTCCAGAGCTTCTTCGACCTGCGCCGTGAGTTTGAGCGTGTCGAAACCCGGTGCTTTGTCGATGCTGAGCACCACGCCTTTGCTTCCGTTCACGCTGGCGTCACCACGCATGGGTTGGACGGCGTAGGCGACCTCTGCGACATCGCTCACGAGCACGGGGCGCTCTGCCCGCGAGGTGATGACCGTGTTCGAGATCTCCTTGAGATCGGTGGTCATGCCGAGATTTCGCACCATGATCTCTCGCGGACCGGCTTGAAGGTAACCGCTGGTGGAGTTTCCCGAAGCTCTCGAGACGGCGGCTTCCAGTTCTTCCCTTTTGATGTCAAAGGCGGCCATCCGCTGGAGGTCGGGCTGCACGTGGATCTGCTTCACGCCTCCGCCGATGGTCAGCACCTCGGCCACCCCCCCGATGCTTTGCAGCCTGCGTCGGATCGTCCAGTCAGCCAGCGTGCGGAGATCCATGGGAACCATCTTACCGTCCGTGCTTTTCAGACCGACGAGCACGATCTCACCCATCAAAGAAGACACTGGCGTCATGCCGGGCGTCACTCCTCGAGGCAGGGCGCCGAGCACCGACTGAACACGCTCCTGCACCAACTGACGGGCGCGGTAGATGTCCGTGCCCCAGCCAAACTCCACAAAGACGAGGGACAGACCCACGTCGGAATTCGATCGCATGCGATCCAGTCCACCCACGCCTTGGACGGCGCTTTCCAGAGGTTGGGTGACGAGTGCCTCGACCTCCTCAGGTGCGAGCCCTGGGCACTCGGTGAGGATGGTGACGGTGGGTTTCGTCATGTCGGGCAGGACCTCGACGGGGAGGTTTGATGCCATTTGCCAACCGAGAACCAAAACAATGACCGATACCATCAAAACGATGGGCCGGTGATGAAGCGAAAAGCGGATAAGAGCGTTTAGCATGGACTCAAGCTTTCGAGGGAGTGCGCTTCACAAGGCTGCTGATTACAATGAGCAAAAGCAAAAGCGCGGTGGTCGAGGCGAAGAAGATCGTCTTTGTATTCCAATCGTTGGTCTCGTGGTGATCGTGGTCGTGATCCCCGGTTTGACCGGCCAACTGCTCCTTGGTCATCTCAGTGCCATCATCGTTATGAGGGTGACCGTGCGCGGCATCGAGAGCCTCGCGGAGACTGACGCTGCCCTTGCCTGCGAAGGTCAGGGAGTAGCCGCCCTTTGTCACCACTTCATCACCGGGAAGCAGTCCGCTCAGCACCTCGACAAATTCAGCGTTTTCTGCGCCGAGACGAATGGACGTCTTCGCGAATGCATTCTCCAATTCGTAATCTTTGATGAAGACAAACCGTCCCCCGGCATCGCCCTGAACGGCCTCACGGGGGATGGACATCACGCCTTCCCGGGTGCCGACCACGATGTTGAACTCGGCTCGCATTTCAGGACGCAGAAGGCGGTCGGGGTTTTGAAGATGGAAGGCGGCTTCGAGGGTTCCACTGTCGGCGTTTCCGTAAGCTCCCAGATGAGCCAAGTCAGCCTCGAAGACTTGATCCGGAAATCCTGGCACTCGAATGCGCGCCTTCAGTCCCTTCTTCAATTTTCCAGCGAGATGCTCAGGAACGTGCGCAGCGGCCTCGACCACACTGAGATCCACGATCTCGATGAGCGTTTGATCCGGTGAGATGGGCTGCCCCAC
>CAMBPV010000282.1 GCA_945869695.1 Prosthecobacter debontii | reverse complement strand
GCGGACCGCACGGTGAAGCTTTGGAGCATTCCGACGGGTCAGCGACTCGACACGCTCTCGCAGCCGACGAAGGAGCAGACGAGCGTTGTCTTCAGCGCCGATGGCAAAACGCTTTTCGCCGCCGGCGGCGATAATCGCATCCGCGTGTGGGCGATCAGCGCCACGGCAAAAGAAGGCGCGAACAAGATCCTCACCAGCCGCTTCGCGCATGAGGGCGGCCTGCTGAATCTCGCGCTCTCCGCCGATGGCAAACTGCTCGCCTCGACCGCGACCGACAAAACGCTCAAACTCTGGAACACCGCCGATCTCACCGAAAAGCTTCTCCTCGAAAAACAACCCGACTGGTCCTCCGCCCTCGCCTTCACCGACAAAGCCCAGCTCATCGCGGGTCGCGTGGATGGCAGCCTCTCGCTCTACGAATCGACCACTGGCAAGGTCGTGGCTGCGCCGATGGCTCCAAAGCCTGCCAAAGCCGCGAAACTCGAACTCGCGAGTGTCACGCCACGCGCCGTTCACATCGGTGGCGATCTGTTGGTAAGTCTCGCGGGCAAAAACTTCACCGAGGATATGCAGGCGATGGCCTCGCATCCGGGCTTGAAGTTTCAAATCGCAAAACAGAGCATCCAGGGAACCAGCGCTCGTTTGAAGATTTCCGCTGGTGCTGACGTGCCGCGCGGGGCTTACGACGTGTGGTTGAAGAACCCGACTGGCGAGTCCGCGCGGCTTAAAGTATATGCGGATGACCTCAAGCCGACTGTCACCAAGGCGGCGGACTTCAAAGAGGCACCGGTGAATCTCGCGAGCCTGCCCGCGAGCATCTGGGGCACGCTCACCGAGACCGGTCAGCATGACGCGTATCGTTTCACCGCGAAAGCGGGCGAGGAACTCGTGCTCGATCTCGCCGTGGCGCAGGTCGGCAGCGTGGCGAAATCACCGACGCTGGAGATTGTGGACGCGAATCACACGGTGCTCGCGGTGAATCGCGGACTCGATAGCGGCAGCGATCCGTTCCTCGCCTGGAAAGCGCCAGTCGATGGCGAATACATCGTGCTCGTCAGCAACACGACGATGGATGGCAGCGCGGGTCATGGGTATCGCCTCACCATCGGTGTGTTGCCGTATGTCACCGCGTGGTCGCCGCTCGCTGCGCAGGTGGGGAAGGAGACGCGAGTCACGCTCATCGGCCATCATCTCGGCGACAAGGCCACCGTGACGATGAAGGCTGACAAGGAAGGCATGGTGAATGTGCCACTGGATGCCAAGGCGCTGCGTTTTCGCACGATGCCGTCGCTGCGCGTGAGTGCGCTGGCGCAGGTGAGTGAGGCCGAGGGGAATGATGACCTCGCAAAGGCGCAGGTGGTGAGTGCGCCGGTGAATGTGAGCGCAGCGCTTACTGGGAGTGAGGCCATCCTGGCCTCAACTGACGGCAGGATGCCGTCACTCCTTGGTGACACCGACCACTTTGCGTTCGATGTCAAAAAAGGCCAGACGTGGATCATCGAGACGCTCGCGGCGCAGGCAGGCTCGCCTGCCGATACGAAGCTCGAAGTGCTGCATCCCGATGGCAAACCGGTCGCCCGTTTGCTCATGCAGGCCGTGCGCGACAGCTACGTGAACTTCCGCAGCGTCGATGCCAACAACCCGGACATCCGCCTGCAAAACTGGGAGGAGATGGAGTTGAACGAGTTTGTCTGGCTCAATGGCGATGTGATGAAGATCTTCCGGATGCCGCGCGGCCCGGACGCCGGCTGTTTCTTCTACACGTCGAGCGCCAAACGTCGTGCCTACTTTGACACAAGTGCGACCGCACATTCGCTGGATGAGCCTTGCTACATCGTGGAGCCAAAAGCCGTCGGGAGTAAGATTGTGGCAAACGGATTGCCCGTCTTCACTTTGAACTACAGCAACGATGATAGCGGTGACCGTGAGATGGGCAGCGACTCGCGTCTCACCTTCACCGCGTCTGCGGATGGGCGTTATGTGATTCGAGTTACTGACACGCGGGGCCGGAGTGGAGATCGCTCTGTCTACGCGCTTACTGTGCGTGAGCCGAAGCCGGACTTCAGCGTCAAACTCGCCGGCATGAACCCCACGGTGATGCCCGGGGCCTCCGTGGGCTTCTCCTTCCGCGCGGACCGGCAGGACAACTTCGACGATCCCATTCAAATCGACATCACCGGTGTGCCCGCGGGTTACTGGGCCACCTCGCCGCTCATCATCGAGGCCGGCCACGACCTCATCAGCGGTTCGCTGCATGCAGCGCCTGATGCCAAAGCCGACGCGGATTGGTCGAAACTCAAGATGACCGCGAAAGGCAAAAACATCACGCATAACGCAGGCAACTTCGGCAAAGTCACGCTCGGTGCCGCCCCGAAGTTCATTATCGTCATGGAGCCTGATGTCGGGGGCAAAGCCGTCATGCGCGAGATCAGAGACGAGACGAAACCGCTCGAAATCACTCTCGTCCCCGGACAAACGGTGAAGGCTTGGATTCGCGCCGTGCGCCAGGGCAATGACGGTATCATCAATCTTGATGTCCACGGCTTACCCCACGGCGTCATCGTCGATGACATCGGTCTCAACGGCGTGCAGATCCGCGAAAAGGAAAACGAGCGCCCTATCTTCTTCCGCGCCGCGAACTGGGTCGCCGATCAGGACAAACTCATCCACGCCGCCCTCAGCTCCGCCCGCAACGAACACGACAGCGCCGGATTGCAGACGAGCTTCCCGATTCTCATGAAGATCCGGAAATCGGCGGGTGTGGTGGTAAGGTGAAAGCGCGCGACAAGCGCGAAGCGTCCTGGAGTGCTCCAGTCCTCTGGAGCTTTCCAACGAAGCGTTGGATTAACGCTTTTCGAGAAGCGGCGATGCTACGATTGGTCTTCGGAGTTGTGGGTGCTGATGGTTGTTGCTCAGCCCACGAAAGCGCCGGAAGCCCGGCGCACTCCAGGACGCTGCCGCGACTTCTGGGTCACCAGTCTCGATCGATATCGAAGCTGTCTTCGATCTTCAGTTTGTCGCTCTTGAAACGGCGGATGGACTTTACCATGGCTGGGCTGGTCGAATCCTCAAACCATGCGGCTGAGCACCAGGGGTAGTCTTTAGCATTAGCAACCAAGCCGTGGTGGACGGCATTACCATGCGTGTAGTTCAAGCGGGCGAAGTATGAAGTTGGATGTGTAAGCTGTGTTTCGCGGAAGTTATGCCACACGTTTCTGCCTGGGGCCTTGTCGAGGCGATTCACCCAGCCGGTGAGCTTAACATGGAGTTCTTTGAGCATGATTTGGAGGGTGGCGGGATCGTCCGGTGATTTGGCGACGAAGTGGTAGTGGTTTGAAAAGACCGCCCACGCTTCCAAATTCCAACCGTATTCTTTGGCGACGGTCAAAAGACCACGCTGAAGAACTTCGAGACGTTTTGGGCTGGTAAAGTGATGGGCTTTTAGATAGGTCGCTGCTGTCACGAAGTAAGTGCCGCGCTCTGTCAGTCGGTGAGGAGGCGCGTGAGGCCAGTCGATCATCAAGGGCATGTAGGAATACTGTCAAAACCTGAGAAGTAAGGCAAGCTCGGAGCGTCCTGGAGTGCTCCAGTCCTCTGGAGCTTTGGCAGTCCAAACGACATTCGAAAGCGTCGGAGGCCCAGCGCACTCCAGGATGCTACTGCGCGACTGCTCAGTTGATTGTGCTTGTCCGATGGAATGCCAAATCGGGCTTGGAAACTTTCACAATCGTCTTAATCTGGCCTCCACGAACCCATGACTAAATTGATCAACAGGCTGATGAGCGGAGGAACGATGTTTGCCTACGGGAATCGGGCGCAGGGGCGGTCTGGCAGCGGATGCAATCCTCGTCTGATCATGGCTGGGCTCATGATTCTCGGCGGTGTGGCTTATTACTATTTCGGAACCACGCAGTATGAGAATCCGTTCACGGGACGGAAACAGTATTTAGCGATTCCAACGGCGGAACAAGAGATTGCGATGGGTCTTCAGTCGGCACCCCAGATGATTCGGGAAATGGGTGGAGCGCACCCTGACCCGGCGGCCAATGCTTTGTTGGATCGTGTCGGGGCAAAGTTAGTCAACACCACGGGGGT
>CAMBPV010000281.1 GCA_945869695.1 Prosthecobacter debontii | reverse complement strand
TTCCTTCTCGGGTACGACGATTGAGGAAGCCATTGAGTTCCTCCGTGTTAAAAGCCGGGATCTGGATAACCAAGAAAAGATTCCGGAGAAGAGAGGCATCAATATCATCCTTTCTACAGGCGATGCCCCCATCAGTGCGCAGATCACTTTGGACCTCAAAGACGTCCCTATGTCTGAAGCGCTTCGTTATGTGACAGAACTCGCGAGCATGACATTTAAAGTTGAGGCAGAAGGAGTGCGTGTCTTTCCACAGACTGACGTGTCGGCTGAGATTAGAACGATTGGTCCTAAAACCTCTAAATCCGGCCTCATCCCGCTTGAACTCGAACTGCCAACTTCCGGAGAGAAGCTGACCTTCTCGGGCACGCAGGCACCGGAGGTTTTGAGTTTGTGTTATGTGTCGTGGGAGCGTCAGATGGCATGGGCATGTTTGATGATGGCATTCGGTGGTTTCTTGTTTGCCATCTGGGGGCGGCATCGCGTTTTCCTGCGGACGTTGTTGGTGGTGCTAATTCTGGCTTTGGGGGTGAAGCTTTTGGCCGAAACACGATTGCCGCTGGCGAATGCGGCTTTGTTCGGATGGCTGGCTGCGCTGGCGATCTGGCTCGTGTTTCGGTTCTTTGCACGCATCGAGTCCCGTGCGGTGGTGGCCTTGATGGGGCTGGGTTTGTTTTCGATTTCGAATGTGTGCGCAGAGGATGCGAAACCTGCGCCTGATCCGGCGGCTCATACCGTCGTGGTGCCTTATGATGTGAAGAAGCCCGTGACGGGTCAAAAGCCGAAACGCTTCTACTTGGATCGCGCTTCGTTCGAGCGTTTGTGGTCGCTGGCCAAGGAGAATCGGAAACCCGAAAAGCCTGCGGGCTCGGATGAAAAAGCAGTGGCGACGATTCACTCGGCAGCCTATCGCGCCACGGTCGAGGACGAGCGCTTGCTCGTCGAAGCGCGGGTGGAGATCGGTACGCGCGGTGCCTGGACACTGACGGCACTGCCTTTCAAAAGTGCGGATGCCACGGTGGCCGTCGTGCGTGATTGGATGCTGGACGGAAAACCGGCAGCGATCCTGGAGGGGAGAATCCAGATCGAACATCCCGGCGTGCATCAGGTGCAGGCGGTGATCGAGCTGAATCGCAAAGCGGGATGGAAAGAGGCGGCCTTGAGTTTGCCTCCGGCAGTGGCGGCTTTCATCGAGCTCACCACTCCCGGCACGGATGGGCGACCCGAGATGGAAGGCGTGGATCTCTTGACCGAGGAACAGGTGGGAAACAGCAGGCTTTTTACCGCCGTGATGAGCCAGCCGGGCAAGCTAAAGCTCAAACGCAGTCCGCGTCGTCCCTTAGCCGATGCGGCGCCGCCTGCGCTGGCAGAGTCGGAATTGATCATCGGCCATAGCAGCGGTGATGCACAGTCCCTGCTCGGCGCCGTTCAGTTTGGTTTTCCTGGCACCGAGCGGAAGGCCTTTTCCTTGGCGCTCGATCTGGGTTGGCAGATTTCTGGGTGGACGGTGCGTCAGCAGTCCGGTGAGGTGGCGGTGCGGCACTGGTCAGCACGTGAGGAGGCGGGGCGTCGGGTGGTGGACTTTGAATTGGATCGACCCGTGGCTGATGAGGCCAAGGTGACTATCTGGGGCAGCCGCGCAGTTGCTGTTGGACCAATGCGCACACCTCATTTGGAACCTGCCGTTTTAAAGGGGCAGCAGATGGTTGTGCTGTTACACGATGAAACGCTCAAACTGGTGGCCAAGCCTGAAGCGGATCAGCGGCGTGTGGACAAACCCGCGGATCTGAACCCCATGCTGGCAGGTGGCCGGGGAGCCGTGACAAGTTTGTTCTACCGAACCACTCTGAAACAAACTCTGGCCTACGAGGTGGAGGTCGCTTCTCCGAAAATGGAGTCGCAGACGGATTATGTTTTCCAACTCAGTGAGCAGAAGCAGGAAATGATGGCGGCGGTCACGCTGAAGCGGGCGCGGGAGGTCTGGGCTCACTTGCGCATGGGCTTGCCATCCGGATTCGAGATTCAAAGTGTGGATGGGCCAGGGCTCTCTTCTTGGAAACAGGAGAAGGATGAGCTCTTCCTCCAGTTCTCAGCGTCCCAAGCGACTTCTGAGGCGAAACTGATCATCTACCTCGCGCGCTCCGTTCCTCAGGCGCAGCCGAACTGGAAACTGGAGCCGCTGCGGTTTCCCGGATTCGAGAAGAACCGTGGGACGGCTTTCATCGTGACTCACGCGGCCACGGAGGCGCGTTTGGTTGGATTCCAAAGTGCGCCTGATTTGCGAGAGGCTGACCCCTTGGGTTTGGCTGGCGTTTTTGTGATCACGCCACCGCAGGAGAAAAAGAGGGCCTTGCAGTTTGAGCGCGGAGACTGGTCGGTCTCGGTCAACCTGGAGCGTCAGCCGATGCGCTTTTCCAGTGATGGCATCGTGCTCGCACAAGCGACGGACGCCGGGCTTCTGGTGTCTCAGCAGGTTGCATTTCAAGTGGAGCAGGGCGCTCTGAGCCGTGTCACTGTGAAACTACCAGCCACCTTGCCAGAGGCCACGGTGAAGGGCGAGGCTCTGCGCGAATTGCAGAGCCGAGTGAACGGCGCGACGCGTGAGTACGACTGCTCGTTTCAAAGTGATGTCCTGAGTCACGCTGCACTCACTTTTGACATGGAACTGCCGCTCGCGGAGTCACTCAGTCTCCCGATGATCGAGGTGGTGGGTGCGGAACGTCTCCGGCGCTTTTTTGTGCTGGATAACTCCTCCACCCGTGAGTCGCGCGTGACGGCCTCCACCGGATTGGAATCGTGTGCCAAAGCCGCGCTGCCCTATGTGCCGGATGTTCTTTCGCAGCCGACCTTTTACCGCAGCAAAGGTGGCGCTGGCGAATTGAGAGTGGCGTATCAGCAGCTCCAATCCACGGAGGGAAATGCAGCCATCGTCACGCTCGCGGACATCACCACCGCCTGGCGTGCTGATGGTGAGCGCTGGGACACGGTGGTCTATTCGGTTTACAATCGCTCCCTGCAATTCCTGCCCGTGATTCTACCGTCTCGGGCGGAGTTGGTCAGTGTCTCCGTGAGCGGCGAGGCGGTGCGGGCCGATGAAGAAAAACGTGATGATGGAAGCCTCGTGCGTCTCATTCCGCTCATCCAGACCCGCGCAGGTCAGCGCTCCCTGGAGGTGAAGTTGATTTATCGAATGAAAGCGGACCCGCGTGGCGATCTCACGAGCCTGAAATCTCTGCGGATGGATGATCCCGAGCTTCTCGGTATCTCGGCTGAGCGGACCGTGTGGACGGCCATCGTGCCGAAGCGTTTCTCCATTGGTGAAATCGATGGCAACATGGAAGAAGTCGCTGAAGAGAGCCAAGTGGTGGATCGACTTCAGGGGCTGATGTCGGATTTCAGTCGAATGAACAAGGTGCTCTCTTCACGAAGCAGTATTCTCTCGAAAGCAGAAGGCGACTATGCCTTGATGGAGGCCGAGAAGCTGGCGCAAAAGATCGAGGCCGAGTCCAGCAAGGTCGAGCAGTTGAGTCGATCGAAGACCGGTTACGCGCGTTCCAAGGTCAAACCCGCAGATGATGACGGCAAGGATCTGAAACTTCAGGGCAAGGCGATGAAGGACATCTCCGATTTGAATTTAGGGCTTCAGAAGCAACGAGAGGTGCTCTCGGATAATCGGATCAAAGCGCCGGTGTTTAACAATCAGGGTGCCCAACAATCACTGAGTCTGAGTAACAATTGGAACGCGAACGGAGGAACGGTCGTCACCTCCAATAGCATGAGTGGTCAGCTCAGCTTTGGAAACACAACGTCGGCTCAAGCAATGGATGCCGCAGGTGGAAGCCAGAGTCTGGTGCTGAATGACAACACCCTTGTGCAAAATGATTTCCTCAAGCCAACATCTGCCACTCCCAAGGAGGAAACTGTTGGAAGCATCATCGGAACGGGAGGGGTCACCCTTGCAAAGGCGGGCGCGGGAACGCTGACCCTTTCGGGGACCAGCACTTACACGGGAGGTGCGGTGGTGAACTCGGGCGTTCAAGTATTGACCGGGCAGAGCCTGGTGATCAACGGGGGCACTTTGGATTTAGGTGGAACGACCAACACATTCACGGGTGACCTCACC
>CAMBPV010000280.1 GCA_945869695.1 Prosthecobacter debontii | reverse complement strand
ATGGCGGGCACGGCGGTGGTGCTTTTTTCCAACGTGGTGCCAAAGAGGTTCAGGATGCGGCCTGCTTCGGTGTGCCACTCGGGTTTTCCCAGAGCGGCACTGAGTCGCACGAGGTTCAGGGCGGCCATGGAATTGGGAGAGGGCTCGGCGCCGTCGTAGTCTTCCTTGATGCGGAGGACGGAGTTGGGCATGTCGGTGTGGACGGTGTAGTAGCCGCCTTTTTCCTTGTCGAGAAAGAGGGTGTCCATTTCCTCCTGGAGCTGCCCGGCCCAGCGGAGCCATTTCACATCGAGGCCGGCCTGATAAAGGTCGATGAGTCCATGGATGAGGAAGGCGTAGTCCATGGCAAAGGCCTTCCCGCTGGCGGCTCCGTCACGCCAACTGCGGCTGAGGCCGGTGCCTGGCTTGTCGCAGAGGTGATCGTATAAAAACGCGGCCGCCTGCGCTGCCAAGGCGATGTGCTCGGGCTCGTTCAGCGCTGAGCCGGACCGTGCGAGACCGGAAATCATGAGGCCATTCCAAGCGGTGATGATCTTGTCATCCAAATGTGGGCGCGGTCGTTTGGCTCGGGCTTCGAAAAGGGTCTTCCGTCCTGTCTCCAAGATGGCCGCCACTTCCTCGGGAGTGAGTTTGAAGTACTCGGCTGTCTTTTTCACCGACATGGCGCGGAAGAGGGTGTTCAGGCCCTTGAGCTCGCCGTGCGGATCACTCTCGGGACGGGCGTTTCCATCGCGCCGGGCACCGAGGGCATAGCGGAAGGTGTTTCCGTTTTCTTTGCCGAGGAGCTCATCGATCTCGGCTGCCTTCCAGACGTAAAAGGCGCCCTCGCTCTTTTTGGTCCGCGTGTCGTCGGTGTAGCTGTCGGCATCTTCGGCGGAGAAAAATCCGCCCTCGGGATGCCGGAGGTCACGCTTCACGTAGCTGACGATCTCGCGCGCGATGTCGGCGAGGAAAACGGAGTCGGTGAGCTGATGACCCTCAACGTAGGCGGTGAGGAGCTGGGCCTGGTCGTAGAGCATCTTTTCGTAATGCGGGACGTGCCAGTAGCCGTCCACCGAGTAGCGATGAAACCCGCCGCCGAGGTGATCACGGATGCCGCCGTAGGCCATGCTGCGGAGGGTCTTCACGGCCATCTCGAGCGCCCAGTTGGACTCGCTCTCGGACTTGGTTTTGTGACTGAGATGAAAACGGAAAAGCAGACCGAGGGCGCTGGGTCGCGGGAACTTGGGTGCACCGCCAAATCCGCCTTCGTGGTAATCAAAGGAGCCGGAGAGGTCGTCGTAGGCTTTTTGCAGGACGACGTCTACCTGGGTGTCGAGCGGTGAGGCCTCACCATCGAGATGCTCTTGAAGTTTTTCGATGGCCATGGCGGCGCGTTTTTGCACGCCCTCCCGATCTTCCACCCAGACTTTGGCCAGCTCGGTGAGCACGGTCTTGAATCCCACGCGACCCTGCGAGCTCTCGGGCGGGTAGTAGGTGCCGCCGTAAAAGGGCTTCAGCTCCGGCGTGAGAAAGACGCTCATCGGCCAGCCGCCGTGACCGCTGGCGGCCTGCACGTAGGTCATGTAAGTCAGGTCCACATCGGGCCGCTCCTCGCGGTCCACTTTGATGGGCACAAATTGGTCGTTGATGAGCGCGGCGATCTCCTCGTTCTCAAAGGACTCATGCTCCATCACGTGGCACCAGTGACAGGTGGAGTAACCGGAGGAGAGAAAGATGGGCTTATCCTCAGCGAGCGCTTTTTTGAAGGCCTCTTCTCCCCAGGGCATCCAGTTCACGGGATTGTGCGCGTGCTGGAGCAGGTAGGGGGATTTTTCTTTCGCCAGCGCGTTGGTGTGCTTCGGCTTGTCGGTGGGATCACTCATCGTGTCTTCAACGTCGGACGAATGAGCGGGGTTGCAAGCGGTGAGCCCATCTGCCTGAAATCCCGCAACTCCCGGTGAGAGGAGTTGCGGGGAGGTGAGAGCAAGCGCGGCGGATTAACCGTCGATGCTCCAGCCTTCGCGGTAGGTCTTGCCCATGAAGGAGTTGGCCTCCGGCACGTCGGGGCTGGTGCCGGTTTTGCCGTCGTATTGGATCTTCTTGCCGGTGCGGTAGGCCACGAGACCGAGGAGCATCATCTCGATCATGTTGGCGCTGTAGCCGAAGTCACAGGCGGTGGGCTTGCTGGGATCACGGCAGGCATCGAACCACTGCTTCTGGAAGTCGCCTTTGCCCACGTCGGCAAATTGGCCCTCTTTTTTGCGCGGCTTGTAGTAGCTCATGTCGGCGTCATCGCCAAAGGGGATGATCATGCGCGAGTCGAAGTCAGAGATGATGAAGCCCTTCGTGCCCTTGAACATCGCGCCGTGACCGATCTTGGTCAGGTCGATGGAGGACTTCGGAGCACGCGGCATGGCACCGCCCTGGAACCAACTCACCGTGATCGGGCCGCGCCAGTCATTGGCCGGGTGCTCAAAGTGGGACTCGCAGTTCACGGGCGTGACATCGGAGTTAAAGGCCTCGCCTTTGGCATCCGCGGAGGTGGGCAGCTTGGCGTCCACCGCATTCCAGAGCAGATCCATCGTGTGGCTGCCCATGTCCCCGATCTGGCCTGCGCCAAAGTCCCAGAACATGTTCCAGGAGAGGCAGTTTGCCCCAGCACCGCCGGAGAAGTAAGCCGGATTGTAGGGATGGTAAGGGGCGGGGCCGAGCCAGAGGTCATAATTGAACCCGGGAGGAGGTGTGCCTTCTTCGGGGAAGTAACCGGGTTTCGGGATCTGGCGGTTTCCCCAGGCGTAGGCTGCCTTGAGGTCGCCGATGGCGCCATCGCGGATCAGCTCCTTCACGCGGTTAAAGTTGGGCTGCTCGTGGCGTTGCATGCCCACCTGCGTGGCCAGCTTGCCTTTTTTGGTCTCCCAGGTGGCTCGCACCGTGCGCGCCTCATTGACGGTGATGGCCAGCGGTTTTTCACAATAGACGTGCAGATTCCGCTTCAGGGCCCAGTTAGCGATGAAGGCATGCGTGTGGTCCGTGGTGCAGATGACCACGGCGTCGAGGCCCTTGTGGTCCAGGCACTTCCGCCAGTCCACATACGTCGTCGCGCCCGGGAAACGCTTCAGAGCATCCGGGAAACGGTTTTCATTCACATCGCAGAGCGCCACCACGTTTTCCTGGCTGATGGAGTTGTAGTGAGCCAGCCCGCGGCCCCAAACGCCGATGAGCGCCACATTCAGCTTATTGCTAGGCGCATCCGCTCCGAAGAGCGGGCGGGTGATCATGCGACCTGCCACCAGACCGGCAGCTCCGACAAAACGACGACGAGAGAAGGTAGAAGTTGGATTCATTCGGCCTGTTAAACGCCGTTCAAGGCGTTCTTCTTTGTTTTTTCGCCACGCCCTTTGGCATAGTCCAGGTCTGCGGGTCCACCTCTTCAGGCGATCGAGAAACTGTTAGGCGAATCCACGCCGCCGTCGAAAAGGCAACAATTTGATGATCTCGAAACCGCGATACCGCGCGGTCGATGTTCACGGGGATCGAGGAGCATTGGACTCACACGGTTTGGCACGGTAAAAAGGACATCGTCCAGCAGATCGTCGATCGGCCGCCCGATCGGAAGACGCACCTCAAAGAAACAGCCTCCGCCGTCCGCTTCCACGTCTGGCTCCCCCCAACTTCCCAGACGAAGTGATCGGGCCCTTCCTGACATCCCTCGGATAGTCACCCCGCGGGTTCAAGGCTCGTCCTGCCACAAACCAGACGCCACATCATGGTGCTAATTGTGAACCGAAAAGAGCGAGAACTGCTTCCCGAAACTTTTTAAACAATTTTTGCGCGACAATTGTCCTCGACGCGCTACGCCAGCCGCATTGAACATGCCGACCGCAGATGATGTCTCACTGTGCGCGGTGTCTCAGATCCAGGGCTTTCAGGTTCCTGAATCTAAACAGGATACCTATACCCCTTAGGCCTTGGCTGAACTAAATCGTTTCACAAAAAAGTTGCCAATTTCGGCCAAATTGTCATGATGAACTGTAGGTTCTCAGAAAAATATTCCAAAATAATTGAGCCTCTTGCAAAACCCTGAAATTGCCAAGAAAAGCGCTGAGTTGTTGACATGAGAAAAGCAGCCTCATGCGCTAAGTTGAAGT
>CAMBPV010000279.1 GCA_945869695.1 Prosthecobacter debontii | reverse complement strand
ACACCATGGGAAACCGCATCGCGGGCAGCGCGTGGCAGGCGCAGTTCACTGGCATGAGAGAGGCCGCACGAAAGCGCGGCAGCGTGGAAGAAATCACCGACGCGCTTGCAGACATCCGGCTCCCAGCCAGCAGCGGCGGCTTCAAACGCCTCGGCGACCTACGCGACCGCGCCTCGCTGGCATGGAGTGCGCAATGCCTCAGCCAACTCGACCCCGAAGTGCTCACGCCCGTCATCGAAGGCCGCTGGCTTGATGGCTATGATTTCCCTGACGCGCTCTCCCGCGTGCGTTGTCCCACCTTGCTGCTCCAAGCCGATCCGTCTGCGGGTGGTGCGCTCACCGACGCCGATGCCGAGAGCCTCAAGTCCATCGTTTCAGACTGCCAGCATGTTGGTTTCCCCGGCTGCGGCCACAACCTGCATCGTGATCACCCCGAGTCGGTGCTGCGAGCCTTTGCCGACTTTGCCGCCGCTCGGCTCCGTTGAATCGAAAACCCAGTGACCCGATGATGCACGTTCTCACTCGTCTCATTTTCTTTCTAGCCATCCTCGCTGGGGCACAAGCCGCGCCCGCGCAGAAGCCGAACATCCTTCTCATCCTCGCCGATGACATGGGTTGGGGTGATCTGCGTTGTCATGGCAACGAGAAGCTCGACACGCCATCGCTCGACAAGCTGCAAAGCCAAAGCGTCGAGCTAGACCACTTCTACGTTAGCCCAGTCTGCTCTCAGACGCGTTCTTCGTTGTTGACCGGTCGCCATCATTTCCGCCTCCGAGTGCTGAATACGACCTCGGGCTTGGAAACCATGCATGGTGAGGAAGTGACGCTCGCAGAGGCGCTGAAACCGGCGGGTTATGTGAGCGGCTGTTTCGGCAAATGGCACAACGGCGCGAATCATCCCACCACGGCACGCGGTCAGGGCTTTGATGAGTTCTTCGGCTTCGTCGGCGGCTTTTTCTCGAACTACTTCGATCCCGAGCTGGAGCACAATGGTGTCACGGCAGCGCGGAAAGGTTTCATCACGGACGTGCTCGCGGACGCGGCGATGGGCTTCATCGAGAAACATCGAGCGCAGCCCTTTTTCTGTTATGTGCCCTTCAATGCCTGTCACTCACCCATTCAGGCACCGGAGGACTTGTTCGCGAAATACACCAAGCTGGGCTTCGAGCCGAAGACCGCGGCTGTTTACGCGATGATCGAGAATCTCGATGCCAACGTGGGCCGGATGCTCGTGAAGCTCGATTCGCTAGGACTCGCCGGAAACACCCTCGTGATGTTCGCCACCGACAACGGCCCGAACACTGCTCGTTTCAACGGCGGCATGCGCGGTGGCAAAGGCAGCCTTTTTGAGGGCGGACAGCGCGTGCCATGCTTCATCCGCTGGCCTGGAAAACTCGAGGCGGGCAAGCGTGTGTCCCAGATCGCGCAGCATGTCGATGTGCTGCCAACGCTACTTGATCTCGTCGGCGTACCCTTGCCTGCGACGCCACCGCTCGACGGCCGAAGCCTCGTGCCACTGCTGAAGGACGAGCAAGTAAAATGGCCTGAGCGACAGCTCTTCGAGGTCAGCGGTCGTGGCGGCAAGGACGGCACCATCATCCCGAAGTATCCCGGCACGGTGCGCAGCGAGACGTATCGCTGGGTGCATGATGGCAAGCAGTCCATGCTTTTTGATCTGCGTAATGACCCTAGCGAAAAGAACAACATCGCTACACAGCAACCGCAAATCACCGAACTCTTGTCGCGTGCTTACGACCAATGGTTCAACACCTCCGTCGCGGTCACGGCGGGCAGGGTGCAACGTTTTCCCATCAGCCTAGCTGAGGGCACCGAGTTGCTAGCCCCCTACGCCGCGTTAGAAAGCGGAGCGAAGTTCTTCGGTCAGGGCTGGGATAATGACTGGGCCGTGTTTCCCACCAACACTTCAACTGTCGTTTGGAACGTGGTGGCGCCCGAAGCTGGAAAGTATGAAGTTACCGCCATGCACACGGCCAAGGCACTGGGTGGCAAGATTCGAGTCCGAGTGGGTGAACATCTAGTCGAACGCAACGTCACCAGTGCTTACGACCCACCGGAATTGCCACGTCGCGACCTAGTGAAGCGTTGGGAGGTAGCGGACAAGAAGTTCGCACCGCTGAAACTCGGCAGCTTGGCCGTTCCCTCTGGAGCCCAGGTGCTCAGGGTGATGGCCGCTCCGGGCGTTGAGATTCAGTCCCTGCGCTTGAGTCGAGTGAAGAAAATAACCGCCAAACTCAAGCTGCCATCCATTTTTTCCGATCACATGGTGCTACAAAGTGCCAAGCCGGTGCCGGTTTGGGGATGGGCAGATGCGGGAGAGAAGGTCGTCGTGGAATTCGCAGGTCAAAGCAAGAGCAGCACCGCCAATTCGGATGGTAAATGGATGGTGAAGCTCGATGCACTCAAAGTTAACTCGACATCACGCGAATTGATCGTGAGATCACTGACTCGAAGCTCAAGCTTGAAGATCGCGGATGTAATCGTGGGCGAGGTGTGGGCGGGTGGCGGGCAGTCGAACATGGAGTTCGACATGAAAGCGATCACGAGCGCGACTGCCGAGATCGAGGCCTCGGCGAATCCGACGCTGCGACAGTTTCATGTGCTGAAGAATCCTTCCGCTAGGACACCCGTGGACGATGTGCAGGGCTACTGGACGGCGGCGCGACCCGGCACCACGGAGGATTTCATCGCGGCGGGTTACTACTTTGCCAAAAGCATCCAACGTGAGCTGAAGACGCCTGTGGGTCTCATCAAAGTGTGCTGGGGTGGCTCGAAGGTGGAGCCATGGATCAGTCCGGCCTCGCTCGCCAGCGTGCCAGAGATGGCGTCTGGCGCCAAGAATCTGGATGCGATGAGCGAGCGCAACAAAAGCGCTTTTGGCGAGTGGTTGAAGCGGACGCAACGCGAGGATCGCACCTCGGGCGATGCATCACGATTCCTTAGCGGGGCGATTTCAAAAGACGACGGCTGGGTGGCGGTGAAGGACAGCGGACCGGTCTCCGATCCCTCGTTGCCGAAGTTCGGCGCATTCTGGTTTCGCAAGGAGGTCTCCTTGAGCGCACGGCAGACCGGCGCAGCGCAGGTCTTGCAGTTCGGTCCCTCAGCACAGTTTGATCAAGTGTATTGGAACGGAACCTTCATCGGCAAGCGCAGCGTGGAGAACTTCACCGGCCTCATCAGCGTGCGCCATTACCTGATTCCGCCCACGCTTTTGAAGGAAGGCGTGAACCAGCTCGCCGTGCGCCTCTTTGCTCCGGCCGAGCCACCGGGATTCAGTTGGTTCCCCAGCGTGGGCACCACGAAGATACTCGGCGGCTGGATGGCGAAGGCGGAGTATGCGCTGCCGCCGCTCGATGCCGCCGGGAAGAAAGCCGTGCCGCCACTCACCGGCCAGCACGTGCTGCCCGGCAGACTTTTCAATGGCATGGTGCATCCCATCCTGCCGTATGCCATTCGCGGCGTGCCCTGGTATCAGGGCGAGTCAAACACGGGCAACGCCAGCCTCTACCGCACCTCGTTTCCGTTGCTGATCAAAGACTGGCGGCAGCACTGGCAGCAGGGCGATTTCCCCTTCTACTTCTGTCAGCTCGCCAACTACCGCGCGAAGACGAACCAGCCCAGCGAAAGCTTATGGGCGGAGCTGCGTGAGGCGCAGGCGAAGACGCTCTCCGTGCCGAACACCGGCATGGCCGTGCTCATAGACACCGGCGAATCCGAGGACATCCATCCGCAAAGCAAGCAAGTCGCCGGTGAACGCCTCGCCCAGATCGCGCTCGCGAAAACCTATGGCCGCGAGGTCGTGCATTCGGGTCCGCTTTACACGTCGATGAGGATCGAAGGCAGCGCTATCCGGCTGAGCTTTGATCACCTCGGCGGCGGACTCGTCGCCAAGGAAGTGCCCGCGACCTACGACGTGATCCGCAAGGCCGGCAAAACCGCGCCGCTGGTGCGCAACAGCCCGCAAAGCCAACTCGAAGGCTTCGCCATCTGCGGTGCCGACAAGCACTGGGTCTGGGCCGATGCGAAGATCGAAGGCGACACCGTGCTCGTCTCGTCAAAGCAAGTGCCCTCGCCCATCGCCGTGCGTTATGCGTGGTCCGACAATCCAACGTGCAATCTCTACAACCAAGCCGGCCTGCCCGCCTCGCCCTTCCGCACGGATGATTTTCCCGGCACCACCGA
>CAMBPV010000278.1 GCA_945869695.1 Prosthecobacter debontii | reverse complement strand
TTCCAGACGAGTCCCTCGCGCAGGCAGTGGCTGGGCTCGTCTTCGAGCAGCAGAACGTGGTTCTCAGCGGGGAAGATGCCGGTGCCACGATAGTGCCCCGCGTCCTTCGACTTGCTGTCCACCGGCAGCACGGGGACGGCGGAGGTCTTCGGGTCCGGCGGGAGGAAGGCCCGCACATGCATCACCGTGCCGAGCGGGATGTCGCGCAGGTCCGCCGGTGCACCGTGATAGCGCACGATGCCATACGGGAGCATGGCGAAGGGGTGCGGGTCGTTTCGATAAAACTTGCCCGTGCCCTCCACGCGAAGGCTGCCGCGACGGTTCGCATGATCCACGAAGATGAGTTCGCCACGGAAGATGTGGGCTTTTTCCAAAGGCGGGAACTTTCCGGCTTCGGGACGGAATACTGCTGTTCCTGGTTCTTTGTTCTTCGTGCTTGGTTCGTTGTTGGCAGCGTTCGCGGGTGCCGCGCATAAGAGAGCTGCGATGAACAGGAAGGTGAGTTTCAGCATGGCAAAAGGGAACCGTCTCGTGAGATAGGAAATAACGCCTCTCAAGACCGATTTGTTCATGATCCCCGAGTTCTCGGGGCCTCCAGAGTCCAACGCCACCATCCTGCACCTCTTGGGCCTCGAACACCACAAGCTCAGCTACCGCTTCCAATGCCTCGACTTCCGCCTCACAGTCCAACTCCGCTTAGGGTTCGAAAATGCCACGCAGAGCTTCGTTCCTTTTAAGATAGGCTCAGGCTTTTCGGCTGCGGGATCACAGGTTGGCTTTTCCCGTCTGAATAGGCGTAGAAGAGCATTGATCCTTTTGTTGGCGATAGATTCTTTGGATGTCGCATAGGCACCCACGTTGATGCCAGATGCCTGCTGAACGGAGATTTAAGGTCTATGAAAGAGCCGATGCAACGGCTTATCGAACTGACAATCAAAACGATGCTAAGGCTTCCGCAACATACCCACAGCCTCCATCAACGGCACACACTCCACGTCTTGCCCGAGCGGGTAACTATCGACGCCAGGATAGATGACGAGTTTGCGCTCAGGGTTCAGGTCTTTGCAGCCTTCGTGGAAACCACGGGCGGGAGTGGGGGTGAGGCTGCGTTTGCACTCGAAGGCCCAGCGTTTGCCGGGGCGCAGTTCGAGCACGAGGTCGATCTCGGCTCCAGCGGAGGTGCGGTAGCAGAAGGCCTCGGTGCCTGCAGGTGCGGCAGCGATGAGGTTTTCGATCACCCAGCCTTCCCAGTTCATGCCTGCGACCGGATGCGCGAGCAAATCGTCGAGGGTGGCGATGCCCAGCAGTGCGTGGACGAGGCCGCTATCGCGCACATAGACTTTGGGGCTTTTCACCATGCGTTTGCCTGCGTTGGATGCCCAAGGCGTGAGACGACGCACGAGCAGCAGATCGCAAAGCAGGTCGATGTAGCGCCCGACGGTCTGTCCGCTGACGCCGAGTGCAGCGGCGAGGCGGGCAGCATTGATCATGCCGCCCTGATCATGGGCCAGCATGATCCACAGACGGCGCAAAGTCTCCGCCGGGATGCGCGGGCCGAGTTGTGGGATGTCGCGCTCCAAGTAAGTGCGGATGAAGTTGCGCCGCCATTCGAGCGATGCCGCGTCATCTGAGGCAGTGAAGCTGGAGGGAAATCCTCCACGCAGCCAAAGCGTATCGGCGGCTTTGGCTCCCGTCTCTTCGAGTAGCAACGGAGGCAACTCGGTGTAGGCGATGCGGCCTGCGAGGCTTTCAGAAGATTGCTGCAACAGGTCTATCCCTGCCGAGCCGAGCACGAGGAAGCGCCCGTTGCCCTTTCCCGAGCGTCGCCCCTGATCGACGAGGCCGCGCAGCACCTGGAAAATGTCGGGCACACGTTGGATTTCATCCAGGATGACGAGTTTATCCTCATGCCGACGAAGAAACAACTCGGGTTCGGCCAGTCTGGCCAAATCGGAGGGCGATTCGAGGTCCATGTAGATGGAGGGACGGCTTTCTCCGACCTCGAGCGCCAACGTTGTCTTCCCCACCTGACGCGGCCCGAGAAGCCCGACCACGGGGTGGCGAGTGAGCATTTCGGACAGCCCGGATTCGAGTAAGCGGGGATACATACCTTGCAAATATTCCATAAAACGGAAGATTTGCAAGGTTTGAGGTGCCATTCGCCCCCTCGTTAGATCGCGATGACCTTGTTGCTGTCGCCGAACAGATCCGTCTCCACACCCATGCGTTGGGCCATGAGGAGGAGGAGGTTGCTCATGTGGGCGTCGGTGTTGACCGGGCGGCTGCAGAGTTGGTAGTGGGCGGAGGTGAGAGCGCCGTCGGGGCCGAGGGAGTAGCCTGCGAAGTCTTTGGCAGCTTTATTGAAGTCGAGATGGCTGCCGTGCTTCAGGCCGAGGTCGGTGCCGCCGGCGAACACGAGCGGGAGGTTGGCGTTGCCGTGGCTGTGGCCGTAGGACATGCCGCTGCCGAAGAGCGCCATGGTGGAGCCGATGAGCGGCTTGCCGTTGAGGTCCTTCGTTTCCGTGAGGCGGGTAAGGAAGTGGCCGAACTGCTCGATGGCGAAGGTGTCGTAGTTCGTGAGTTTCTCCATGTAACCGGCATCGCCGCCGTGGTGGCTGAGCTGGTGGCGCGACTCGGTGATGCCGATTTCGGGAATGGAAAAGGCGTCGCCCTCGCCGCCGAGGCTGAAGGTGGCCACGCGGGTCACATCCGTCTGAAAGGCGAGCACCATGAGGTCATAGACGGTGCGGAAGTAATCGCCGGCCATCGTAGCGGCAATGTCGCGGTTGGTGCGCTTGTGATCGGCGTCGGAAATGGCCGGCAGCGGCGTGTCGAGCCAGGCATCGGCGCGGGTGGTGCGGATCTCGGCCTCGCGCACGGAGGTGAGGTATTGCTCCATGCGGCCTTTGTCTTCCTTGCCCATTTTCTGCTCGAGCTGGCGCACTTCAGCGAGGTTGGCGTCGAGCACGCTGCCCTTGCGGCGCAAGGCGCGGCGTTGAGCATCCTTACCACCTTTTGGTTCCTCGAAAAGGGAAGCAAAAATCTCGCTGCAACGACGCAAAGCAGGCAACTGCACGCCATCCGCGGTCCAAGCGAGCGAGTTCTGCGTGAGCGCGATCTCCATCGAAGCGACTCGGGTCTGCTGCGCGGTAATTTCGGCCATTTTTTGGTCCACGGAGATCGTGTTGCGATCCGAGGGGCCCATCTTGCCGCCGGTGAGCCAGACGTTGATGCAGCCGTGGTGATGACTGAGCGCACCCGGATGATGCAACCCACTGATCGGCGTGATGACCTCGCGATGTTTCTCCAGCGGCTTCAGCGAACGGGAGAACTGGTAGTCCTTGCCTTCTTTGAGGATTTGGTAGTTCAGCGAGTGCACGCCATTCGCGAGGTAGATGAACGCACTGCGCTTCGGACTCGATGCGATGGCTTTTTCCGCCGCTCGAAGCGGCACCATGCACTCGAGCATGGGCAGCGAGATGAAACTGCCGAGCGCCTTGAGTGCGTGGCGACGATTGAGGAGCCAGGATTGGGTTTGGATGTTCATGGTGATTCTCGGTGGGTTGTGGTTGGGTTGCTGGTCTTGAGGTTAGGCAATCACTTGCCGGCAGTCAGCGGGAGCGGGCGCGGCAGGAGCAGGTTTTTGTGGGCTTGTAGTGCGGTGTGAGTTTCAGGGGTGAGCTTGACGAGGCCGGTGAGGTGGATGCGGCCTTTGTGTTTCGCGAGGGCGGCGGCGGTGTCGGGAGGCAGCTCGGTGATGGCCTTGAGCACGAGTTCGCCGGTGAAAGCGGCGAGGGCGGCGGCGGACTCGGTGGAGAGCGTCTCCAGGCCGTTGAGCACGAGCGTGGCATGGCGCTTGGTTTTGCGGTTGCCGACGCGTTTGGCGAGCGAGGCGGCGACGGCAGGCGGGAGCGAGGTGAGGCCATTCAGCACGAGCACGCCTTCGTGGGCCGACAGAGCCTCGGCGGTTTCGGGTGAGAGAGAGGCTATGTTGTCGAGCCGCAGGACGGATGCAGCGCCGTCTGCACGTCGCGCGATGACGCCGGGCCTCGTTTTGTCTTCCTCGGTGCCCCGATGCTTCGCCAGTTCGGCGGCGATCTGCGGCGACAAATCCGTGATGCCCAGCCTCACTTCGCCCCACTGCCGTGCGAGCTTTTGCGCGAGCGGGATGGAGTCGAGTTTCTCCAGCGAGTGCAGGAG
>CAMBPV010000277.1 GCA_945869695.1 Prosthecobacter debontii | reverse complement strand
ACCTTATCCTCCACGCGGCGTCGCTCCATCAGGGTTGCCCCCATTGTGAAAGATTCTCGACTGCTGCCACCCGTAGGTGTCTGGACCGTGTCTCAGTTCCAGTGTGGCTGGTCGTCCTCTAAGACCAGCTACCCGTCGTAGCCTTGGTGAGCCATTACCTCACCAACAAGCTGATAGGCCGCGGACCAATCGGGAAGTGGCAGGCCTTGCGGTCCCCACCTTTAGTCTTTCGACCACATGCGGTATTAATCCAAGTTTCCCTGGGCTATCCCCCGCTTCCCGGAATGTTATCCACGTGTTACGCACCCGTTCGCCACTGAACATTCCAAATATTGCTACCTGAAATATTCCGTTCGACTTGCATGTCTTATCCACGCCGCCAGCGTTCGTTCTGAGCCAGAATCAAACTCTCCAAAAAATAATTTTGCTGGCATAAATGCCAACCAAATTGACGTCCGATTTTTTACAATCGGCCTGCGCGCTCTCCGCGCGCAGCACACAATTTAGTCTTTGTTTTTCGAGTGAACTAGCTTGGCATTTCTGCCTCACTTTTTCACTGCTGTTCTCTGAAAGATCAATCGCCTGAGAGTTGGAAAACCACTGCGCAAAGCGCTTTGTTTTTCGTTCTCGGCACTCGCGTTTTCGGCGAGTGGGAGGTGATAGTAGTGCAACTCCCGGAATGGTCAAATGCATAATGCTTCTTTTTTGAATTTTTTTCTTCGGAGAGCTTTTTACCCAGTGAAACGTCGATTTAAAAAGTTTTGTCCTTGCCTGTTTGTTCTGCTTTCAGCGGTTCTTTTCGTCCATTTTGAATGCGTTTGATCGGTCTTTTGATCGATATCGCTCGTTGAATCCGCAAATTCTGAATTTGGGGATCGAACGACTCGTCTTTTTGGCTTCAATTCATCGGTGATTTGCGGCTCTTTTTAACCATGCGCATGACGACCCACGCCAAGAGATTGATGACGGCGAGCGCTGCCAATACTTGTTTGAGCGATTGTGCGAGGCTCTCCTTTCCGAGTCCACTTCCCACCAGTGATAAAGCGATATTCAAAGGTAGATAGCCCAGCAACGTGCCTGCGAGAAAGATGCGGTGCTTCACGGAGGTCATGCCCAACAAAAGGTTCAGTACGAAACCGGGGACCATGAGTTGACGCACCCAAATCACCCGCAAAAGCGTGGGCGTGGATAGGAGACTTCGAAGCCATGGCCATTGCTGGATTCGTTCTTCTGCGAGGCGACGCCCTCCCCAACGAGATAAAAGAAATGCGCCGTAGGAACCCAAGGCTGAGCCAATCCAGGAGATGAGTAGTCCCTCTCGAAATCCGAACACTGCACCTGCGACTGAGCACAGGGGCAGACGCGGTGATCCTGACATCACGGCAATGACTGTCACGAGCATGAATACAGCGTGAGCGGCTAGACCAAATTCATCAATGTAACGCTTCCATTGTTGCCAATTGGTCAGCCAGGCTTGGAGCGGTGTGAAGTGCGCAATGAGAAGGAAAACAATCACGCCTGCGCCGAGCACGAAGACCTGTCGATTCTCTTTCCACAAAGACGCCGAGGTCTGTTGAACAAGCAGTTCTTCTGCCTCGTTCTCCGCGCGAATTTCAGCTGCTGTGAGTTTGGGTTCTCCGTTGGGCATCGGCTCTGTTCATCCCATGTTCACGCGCATTTCACAACCCCATTTGTGAAGCGTTTTCATGTGCAGAAAAGAAAGCTTCCACTCTCGCCCGTTGTTTGGTACAACCGTCGCATGAACCCTCACAATCCTTCCGATTTTTTGACTCGCCGCTCGTTCCTAACCCGCGGCACACACCTTGCCTCTGCAGGTCTCTTGGGCGCAGCTCTTGGAGAATCACCCGCAGTGGGTGCACCGTCC
This sequence comes from Prosthecobacter debontii, assembly GCA_945869695.1. Taxonomy (GTDB): domain Bacteria; phylum Verrucomicrobiota; class Verrucomicrobiia; order Verrucomicrobiales; family Verrucomicrobiaceae; genus JAIBCL01. The sequence continues at coordinate 2,341 of CAMBPV010000277.1, read as the reverse complement.
TCAGAGACGCTGGTCACTCAGCTTTATTCCAGTTTAAACGATACACAGAAAGCGGCGATTTGCTTCCCTTGGGAGCATGGTTTGCGTCAGGAAGTGGACAATAACTGGCACATCACAAAACAACCCATCCGCGATGTCCTGAACAAAGATCAGCAAGACCTTGTGCGACAAATTTTTGATGGTCTGCACAGTGATGAGTACAAGTCGGAAGTATGGCGTCAGTTCGATCAGGATAACAAAGGTGACGGCGGTTTCCCGAGTGCCTCCATTGGTCTCTTCGGCACACCGGGCACGGGCAAATTTGAGTTCGTACTCACGGGTCGTCACTGCACCCGTCGTTGTGATGGCGACAGCGATGCAGGCGTCGCATTTGGCGGTCCCATCTTTTATGGACACGCCGCGAAGAGCTTCAACGAAAGCCCGCAACACGAGGGGAATGCGTATTGGTTTCAGGCAAAACGCGCCAATGAAGTCTTCGCCGCACTCGACGGCAAACAACGTGAGAAAGCACTCGTCACTCGGATTCGCAAAGAACTCGGAAGCGAGACCGTGGAGCTCTCCGGGAAGACCACAGGGCTCAGCGGAATTCCTCTCTCTGATCTTTCTGCTGACCAAAAAGAACTCTTCCAAAAAGTGTTGGCCGATCTCCTCAAGCCCTTTCGCAAAGCAGATGCCGACGAGGCCATGAAACTTCTTGAAGCTGGCGGACTCGACAATCTTCACATGGCGTTTTCCAAGCAAAGCGACCTCGGTGAAGATCAAATGTGGGACAACTGGCAAATCGAAGGTCCCTCCGCCATTTGGGTGTTTCGGGGAGCTCCGCACGTTCACTGCTGGGCTCACATTCGCGACAAAGCATAGTTCCAAAGAATGTGATTTTCATCTCGTGAACCTGCCCTCCTTCATCGCCGGAATCGGACCTCTGGGAACGCCTGAACTTTTGATTCTTTTGGTGTTGGCTGCCGTGATTATCGCGCCTGTGCTCGTCATCGCAGGCGTGGTCTGTTTATCTCGACGCACGCCAAAACCGCCGCCCTTGCCGCCGAGATCGGAGACGCTGGAAAACGTCCGCGACAAGGCCGCCTGACGTAAGCCTTCCGTGCTGCCAACACTCGACCAACGTCTCACCTTCCGCCAGCGTCCGGTGGATCGGTCCGCCGTGATGTATCAGCGGTGGTCCGATCTGCTATTTATTCATTGGAAATGGGACACTGCCGATTTGCAGTCGCGCCTCCCTGCTGGATTGCACATCGACACTTTCGAGGACCAGGCGTGGCTCGGGGTCGTGCCCTTCTACATGCAACGCATCCGTCCACGGTTCCTGCCTCCCGTCCCAGGCATCTCCTGGTTTCTCGAGCTCAATGTGCGCACCTATGTCCACGATGATCAGGGGCGGCCGGGGGTTTGGTTTTTTTCTCTCGACTGCGATCAACCTCTAGCCGTCTGGGCCGCGCAGACCTTGTTCCACCTTCCGTATCAACACGCCGCCATGAAGGCTCGAAAGGAAGGCCCGCGGGTCATCTATGAATGCCAGCGCAAAGGTGCGCCCATCGCAGCGAGTTTTGATTACAGCCTCACAGGCCCGACTCGGGCCGCGCAGCCCGGCACGCTGGAGTTCTTCCTCGCCGAGCGCTACCTGCTCTTCTCCAGCACGCCAAACGGTCTCCGCACAGGTCAGGTTCACCATGTGCCCTACCCCATCGCCAACACCACTCTCAATGCGTGGAGTGATGCACCTCTGCTCTGGAACAACTGGGCATCACCCCTTCGTCCGCCTGATCATGTTCTCGGTTCACCTGGTGTTGACGTCGAGATTTTTCCTCTTCAGGGTTGATTCGCAATCGACATCTTCTTGGCTCCGTTTCGCAATTCTTGACGGAGGATGTTCGAGGCTTCTGGGTCCCCAACTCATTTCCGCCGTTGCGCCTGGAAGCAATAATTCAGTGGGCGAGACTACGATGAACAATAAATCAGGTCGTTTGTTTTCAGGCAAAATCGACGTTGGGGATTTTGGTGCCAAGTTCTGGGGACAGCCGGGTCGTCCGGGGCTCCTCTTGCCTTATTTCAGGGCTCAAGGCGTTGTTCATCTCGATTATCCGGAATCAAGCAGCCAATTGCATCCGCGCGAGCTTTGGTGACGTGATCGTCGCTCCCTGATCGATGTTTCCCTAATTTCTCAGATAGTTCCGTAGCCGTATCCGTCAGACCTAGCCCCGTGGGTCTGTCGTAGTCGATAAGTGCCGTAGGCATAAGTTACGACACTTATGCATGCAGACGAATCAACGACCATCCTCAAGCGTGATGTCCTCGGACGTTTCACCGTTTCGAGGGCTCAACGGGA
>CAMBPV010000276.1 GCA_945869695.1 Prosthecobacter debontii | reverse complement strand
CAAAAGCCGAAACCCGGCACGATCTGACCTCACGCCGTCGAAGAATCGGGAAAAAGCTTTCCCCACGAAGTAGGCTCAAGCCACCTCGACCGCAACTCGTCCAACAACGGTTATCATTGCGGCTTCGCGCAATGATAACCATGTCCGTTGGAGGTTTCTATCTTTACCAAAGCCTGGATATCCAAATCCCGTTCTCTCCCATGCTTTGCGACAACGGATCGTGAACGCCTGCGGCTCGTGCAAAGTTGTCTGGATGAATTGTCGAATGGCGAGACGTGGCACTATTTCAGTTTTTTGCTGTTATAAATTTGTATAGCAACACGCCGTGCGCAGGAATAGCCAACGGCAGGGAATCCTTCACGGTATCCAGCGTGGCTATGTTCTGCTGCCTCCAGAGGTCCCGGATGGTTTGTTTGCCGGACATGTGAAGTTTGGCGAAGTCGTTGAACTCCAAGCTCACCGGCTCGGTGCCGAGATTGAAAAATCCGACCGCGTGCCCCCCGTCGGCCAGTTCTTTTTCATACACGCGCACATCGGCGACCATGCCGCGAATCTCGCTGAGCTTCATCACGCACGTCGCCTGTTTGCCGAGTTCATCCTGATTGACGGCCAGCACCTCGTCATTCGTCAGGAGGCTCAACGTGAAGTCATCAAGCTTGGTCATGTCGCTGCCGATCAGCAAGGGCGCGGCCATCAGGCTCCAGAGGCTGATGTGGGTGTATTGCTCATCCGGCGTCAGGCTGGTCGGATGCGGCCTGCCCCAGCCAACCCAGCCGACGATGAGCATGTCGGGATCGGTCCAGTTGCCTGGCTTGGCGAAGGGTGCGGCCTTGTCCTGGTTAAAGCCGATTCCCTTGACGCTACGCCAGGAGTCATTGACGTCGCCGGTCATGCGCCAGCTATTGCCATTGACCGACGCTCCCCACTTCCAAACGTCGTGACCGCCATATTGGCAGAGGCTGAAAACGATGTCGCGAGGTTGATCGCGCAGGAAGCTACCCATCACCTTGAAGGGATGGATCGCGTGGTCGTCGTTGCTGGAGTTTTTCCGGACCGGGACGTTCAACGGGTTTGGGACCGTTCCATCCGTGACGGAGCTATAGCTGCACCAGTCATATTTCAGAAAGTCGAAGCCCCACTGGGCAAAGGTTTGCGCATCCTGTTCCTCGTGCAGCCAGCTTCCGGCGCATTTGCCGCACGTCGTTGGGCCAGGCGAGGAATAGATTCCGATTTTCAGGCCGAGGTCGTGCACGTAATCCGCCAGCCCTTTCATGTCGGGGAACCGGGCATTGGAGACGATGAAGCCCTTGTCGTCCCGGAACGGCCTGACCAAATCCTGCAGGTCCTTTTCATCCGTCGGGATGTGGTTTTGCCAGTAGTCGTCGATGTTGATATAGCTCCAGCCGTGGTTGATGAGCCCGCTCCTGACCATCGCGTCCGCCGCGCCTTTCACCTTCTCGGCGGAGACCGCGTGGGCGAAACAATTCCAACTGTTCCATCCCATCGGTGGCGTCAGCGCGATGGTGTCGCCGCAGACGATGCGGAATCGTTTCTCCGCACTTCCGAGCGAGTTTTTCGCACCGAGCGTCACGATGAATTCGCCCTTGGCTGGCAGCGTTCCCGTGATGCGTCCGGTCTTTGGGTTCACGCTTAAGCCGCTCGGGAGATTCGTGGCCGAAAACTCCATCGGTCGGTTGCCGGTTGCCGGAATGGTGAAGAGGAATGGCGAACCGGGGCGCACACCAAAGACATTCGCGCCATTGATGCGCGGCGTCGGCGGAGCAGCGGGCGTCAAAATATAGGGTGCGACCGGAGCGGGGACAGGTTCACCACTGGTTTGAAAAGTCTTCGCGGTCGCCGTCTCAAATTTAGCGTCCGCCCAGTCGGCGAAGTCGTCGTTGTCGCCGTCCTCCGCATCACCGACTTTCAGCAGTAGCTGCTTCACTCCAGCGACGCTAACTTCGCACGCCTTTGCCGCTTCGTTGGTGCGCATCACGCCACTGCGCCAGAGCATCCGACCATCGCCGATCACGAAGAACTCGATGCTCGTTCTTGTCGAGCCGCGCTTGCAGTCATCAGCGCCCACCTGGGCCGAGAATGCCGTGGCCTCGCCGTTCAGATGGACGTTCAACACACTTTCTGCGACCGTGCCGACGCCGCGTTCAAATCGCTTCGCGGCGATGCTCAGCGGCTTGCCTTCCTCCGGGTTCTTGGCCGCACATTTGTTTTTCTGAGCCTTCCCCCAGCCTTGGACGATAGGTTTCAAGTTCAGATCATCGAGCCAGACTGTCTCCGCAGATGCTACGAGCGGGAAGAGGCCGACTAGTAGGACGATGATGGTGATGTGTTTCATGATTTCTCTGCTGTTATTGTCTCCTCCAACGTTGTTTGGTTACACTAATCTGTGTTTTGTATTATTCGCAAACAGTTTTGTGGGATTGATGGCTTGAATTCGTCCACAGTTGAGTCAAAGATTGGGTGCTGGAATTTTTCATGAATAAATCCATTCAATCCAAATCGGCCCCCGAAGTCAAGCCTTGGGTGCGCAGAATTGTCGAGGCGGCTGGGGTTGTTTTACCCGCCACGCCGGAGGGGGAAAAGCGCCTCGGCTGGTGGGGCGTGGAGATGGCGCGGTTTTTGCGCTTTTGCAAAAGCATGCCCGAAGGCACCGATCTGCGCCCGGCGATGGAGGGGTTTGGCCGGTACTTAAAAGGCAGTGAGCCTCCGCTTCAGGACTGGCAGTTGGATCAGGCAAGGGAGGCTCTGCGGTGTTTCCAGAAGGGAGTGGAAAACTGGCGGGTCGGCGCGGCCAATGCCGATGGGGAGGTGGAGGTGACCTTCCGGGTAAAGACGCGCGATCCGGAAACGCCGGTTTCAAGTTCTACCCTTCCAGTTTTAAAGTCCCCCGTTGGGTCGGATGTCTCAGTGGAGGGGTGGATCGAGCGGGCCAACCGGCGGATGAAGGTGCGCCGGATGGCGATGAGGACGGTGGAAACTTACTTGGGCTGGCAACGGCGCTTTTTGAAATGGACCCGGGAGCAGTCTCTGGAGCCGGCCAGCAAGGCAGCGGTGGAAGGCTTTGTGACGATGCTGGCGGTGGAGCGGCAAGTGAGTGCCGCCACCCAGAATCAGGCCCTGAGTGCGGTGCTCTTTTTAACAGGTGAGGTGATGGAGCAGGGGGTCGAGGGCGTGGATGCGGTGCGTGCCCAACGCTCCCGCCACCTGCCGGTGGTGCTGAGCCGGGAGGAGGTGAGGCGGCTTTTTGCCGTGATGGAGGGGACGACGGGGCTGATGCTCAAACTGATCTACGGGACGGGGCTGCGACTGATGGAGTGCCTGCGCCTGCGAGTGAAGGATGTGGATCTGGACCGCAAGGTCGTGATGGTGCGGGAGGGCAAAGGGGGTAAGGACCGACAAGTGATGCTGCCCCGAATGCTGGAGGTGGAAATGGCGGGGCAGATGGAGCGCCTGCGGGCGCTGCATGAGGCAGACCGGGAGGCAGAACTGCCGGGAGTCTGGCTCCCTGAGGCTCTGCGGGTCAAATACCCGAGTGCGGGGAATGATCTGGCATGGCAGTGGTTTTTCCCCTCCAAGCAGATCGGCACAGACCCTGAATCCGGAGTGCGCAGACGGCATCATTTACACGAGAATGCCCTTACGCTGGCACTGAAGACGGCGCGGGAGCGGGCGCGGATCACAAAGAAAGTGGGCTGCCACACGCTGCGCCATAGTTTTGCCACTCACCTGTTAGAGGATGGCACGGACATCCGCACCGTGCAGGATCTGCTGGGTCATAAAAGTGTGGAGACCACCCAGATCTACACCCATGTGATGGAGGGCGGCGGTGTGGGGACGCGTAGTCCGCTGGATGGGCTGTGAGGATACTCTCGGAAGACCGGGATCGGGGAGCCAATCGTGAAGAACTCAGGGTCTTTCAAGGGGCTCTCGTAAGGCGGCCCAAGGGGTGAGACGGCGAACCAAATTCCCGAAACACAAACTTTCGGACACCCCCTCCGACCGTCTAAAAACACCCTCCGACCGTCTAAAAGGTGCCTCTGAGTTAGATTCGCGAACCTGACAAGGAGCAAGCCGGGCCTCCGACCGAGCTTTTGGTGCGGGTTCAGGACATAGGTAACACAAATGGTTCAGGACATAGGTGACGGTCTGCCCCCTGGGGCAGCAGGCTAATGGATGCCTTGGCACACCACCGACACCATGAACCAGAGAACCCAATTCGCACTTCGTGCGCTTCAGACAG
>CAMBPV010000275.1 GCA_945869695.1 Prosthecobacter debontii | reverse complement strand
TGAATTTCCGGATGAGGCCTTGTGCGTCCGCGACGTCAGAGGTGATGACCTCGGCATAGTTCCCCTTCGCCTCGGGGTGGAGATCGTTGAGGATTTTTGCGAGCCGGGTGGCGTGGTTTTTCGTGATGGCGAAGACGATGGCTTTTCCGGGGGCGTCCGTACCCTTGAGGCCGGGGGCGAGTTCCTGGAAGTTCTCGTGGGCCAAGCGGTCGAACTCCTTCATCATGAGTTCATTGGTGGCCGGGTTTGTCCAACGGCGCTCAAATTCCGAGGGATCGTATTCCTCGCCGTCCGCCTCGAAAGGATCGGCGAGCATGGCGGTGATGCCCTCGGCGAATTTGTAGGGGACGAGGTAGTTGTTTTGGAATGCCTCCTCGATGGGATAGGAGAAATCAGGTTGGCCGCCCTCGCAGTGATAGAACTGGTAGGTGTTCCGCTCGATGTATTTCGCGGGAGTGGCGGTGAGCCCGATGTGGAAGGCGTCGAAGTGCTCCAGGGATGCCCGCCACGCGCCGTAGATGGAGCGGTGCGCCTCATCGGTCGCCACGAGATCGAAGTAGCCGCTGGTGAAGGAGCGGAAGCGGCTCATCATCGTCTGGAGAAGGCAGACGGTGATTTGCTTGTGCTGGGGGGCGGTGCCGGCCTTGAGCCAATAGCTTGAGTAGCCGGGGAGGAGATCCTGGATGGTTTCGAGCGCCTGCTTCGCGAGTGATTCGCGATCCACAAGGACAAGGATGCGTTCCGCATGCCCCGCTTCGAGCAGGCGCTTCATATAGAGGACGGTGAGATCCGTTTTCCCGGTGCCGGTGGGAAGCTCGATCAGGAACCGGCGCTTCCCGAGGAGAAAGGCGGAATCGAGGGCGCTCATGCAATCGGTCTGGTAGGGGCGCAGAAAGCGGACTTCCCCGGCGCGGAAGTATTCCTCGTCGATGGGGATGAGAGAGAGGTCTTTGCTGGTTTTCCGCTGGTTCAGCAAGCGCTCAAGATCCCGCTGGGAGAAAAAGGAAGCGACAGGACGGGCATCGCCATTTTCATAATCCCAGAAGTAGATCGCATCGCCATTGGATAGGAAGATGAACGGTGCGCCCATGGACTGTGCGTAGGGCAGGGCTTGGTTCTTCGCCCGATAGGGATCGATGGCGTTCTTCTTGGCCTCGATGACGGCGAGGGGCCTGCCTTCGGCGGTGTGGAGGACGTAGTCGGCCTTTTTCGGGGTAGCAAAGGGTTCGTCGGTGAGGCGGGTTGAGCCGGTCGTAATTTCCGCAAGGTCGGATACTCCACTAGAGATTGTTATCGGAACCTCCGTCCGCACCTGCTGCTTGTCCGCAGGATCCCAGCCGGCTTCTCGGAGAAGCTGGTCGATATTGATGCGGGCGTCGGCTTCGGAGGGGGTTAACATACGGGCTGTGATAGTTCCTAGCAACAGTGGTATGAAGAGGCAACCGCTTATGCGGATCGTGTTAGAGAGTCTTGCGGTCACTGGAAATGCATTGAACCCAGTTTTGATCCGGCTTGCAACTTAACCGAATACATGGACTATGACTGAAAAATCATGTCGCGCACAAAACTGAAACTCAAGGGGCTGTCCCTTGATCGACTGGAGACGCTTTCGCAGATCGTATCCCAAGGCAGCATCGCCCAGGCAGCGGGAGGCAATCCCAATAGGCAGAGCCAGTTCAGTAGGCAGGTCGCGGAGCTGGAAGACTGGTTTGGTATCTCCTTGCTCGACAGGACATCCGTGCCCAACAAGCCCACATCCGCCGCTCTCCGGATTTCGCGGGAAGTAGAGGCTTTTATGAGCAATCTCGATTCGGTCCGCGAAAATGCTTCGGGAGGACGCCGCGTGGTCGTCTTCGGGGCAGGAGAAAGGATGATCAGGAGCTACCTTGTGCCGTGGGCGGCAAAGATCAGGGAGCCGAATATGCGTTGGGTTTTCAGGAACCTGACCTCCGTCGGTGTTCGGGGCGAACTTCTGGCGAAGCGCATCGACTTCGGGATTCTCAGGAAAGATAGCTGCCCAGCCGGACTAACCAGCTTAGTAATGAAGCCGATACCCATGTGCCTGCTGCTACCTCCGGATCAGAAGAAGACGAAGAGAAAACTGAACTGGAAGGATTTATCGGAACTGCCCCTGGTCATGTTGGAGGGCGAGGGTGCGTTCAGCAGGTTCCTGATGGATAAGGCTTCTGATTTTTCCGTGGAGCTGGACGTGATGTTGGAGTGCAGTTCGTGGACGCAGGTGATTGATGCGATGAGCGAGTTTAAAATCGGAGGGTTCCTTCCGAAAGACTTGGAAAAACAATTTCCCGCAGGCTTTTCGGTGACTCCCTTGGAAGGTCTTGAGGATTATTGTGACGAATACGTGATCGCCTGGTCGCCGTCCGAAGCGGGCAAGCGCCAGGAGATCGGACGTTTGGCGAAACATTTTGGCGGGAGATGAAAACAGACAGCAATGGGATTGACTCCAATATAATCTGACGGGTTGTATCCACTTTTAAATATCTCATGATAAATGACACCCCTTTAATGCGCCCACCGTTACAGTGCGTGCGGAGGCTCCTCTGTGGATTCTTGCGGATTGCTTCGGGGCGACTCGGAGGCATGCTGCTTCCAGCCTGATGGATCTGAGCAGCGGGCGTTTCTACCGTATATGCCTCACAAGATCATAGTGCTGGAACTTGATGACGTTGTGGAACGTCGTGACCCTCGCCATCCGTGTATCTTCGTCGGGATCCAGCGGGTAGGGGAATTATCGGAAGTCGCTCAGATGAAATTGCCCGAGTGGGTGCGGGGCGCGAATCCCGTCGAGCGGCAAGACTTGGCACCTGCCACACTCTTCGCCCGGAGGGAAAACGCGCAGAAGAAAAAAATCCTCGTGGTGAACTCTCTGGAAGGCCGGGGCTACACCGTCAATCAATGCACCACTGTTTACAGCCTCTACGTCATCGAATTGGAGCCAGACCCTGCGAAGGATGGGGAGGCTACCGCAGTTTACGTGGGTGAAACCACGAAATCGCCAGACGAGCGCTTCCAGGAGCACATGAGTGGAGGCATACTTGCGTCCCGGCATGTGGCTCGACGGGGTGTGTGCCTCCGCCCGGATCTGGCTCCACGCCAGAAATACCATACCCGCGAGGCATCCAGGGCTGCCGAAGAGAGGCTGGCGGAACGCCTCAGAAAACGGGGCTTTGCTGTTTACGGAGGGCACTGAATCGCCCTCCGTGGCATGTTTGGGATGCGGTCAACCCCCTGTTGACCTCCGACCTTCGAACGACCTGCTGCCAGAGCTATCGGTGTTTCCTTTAGCGGGCAGATCATGGATGCGGGATGTAAGACGATCCCACTTCGGTTTGCGTCCGCGGATGTCGGAATCGCCCGTCATTGCAGCGTTCCGGCCGCGCGGGGAGGTGTGAATGAAGTGGCTTGACAGCCGTGTGATGGTGAAAAAACCCATGACCGAAATCGCAAGTCGAGTTCTTCTCGGCTCCGGTGATGGGGTAGGAATGATTACCAAAACCAATCCCATGAAAGCCACTACCAACACACCTCAAATCATTAATCCCACCTCCTATCCGAGAACACATCCTTTGACCATGGCGCTGCGCAGAGTGGCTTACTATTGGCCCGACGCTCATGCCAAGATCATGTCCATGCCCTGGGAGTGGAGCGACAAACATTCCTACGGAGCCACCGACGGCGACCGCCTGTTTTTCAACCGTGCCGGCTTAAACAGACTGGCCGCCCGCGATGCTGGTTCCGGACTGATCGCGTTCCTGCTGGTGCATGAAGCTCTCCACGTCCTGCTGCGGCATAGGCAGCGATTTGCTCATCTGCGGTGGAAAAGAACCCTCAATGAGGCAGCGGATTATGTCATCAACGCGATGATCGTCAGGCGTAACCGTGAATTGAAACAGGAAATATTTCCGCCTATCGATGGTATCTACCTAGATGAGTCCTTCTCAGGCCACAAGTCGGTCGAGCAGATTTACCGTGAACTGATCCTCGCCAAGATCGCGAAAAGGCAAAAAGCTGCACAATCCAAAACCATCCGCTTACTTCTTCGTTCCCGTCGGCGCAACCGGCATGTGCGTTCCGGTCACGCATGCCGCGCTACGCGTAATCTTTCCCGTGTAGCGAGAAGAGGTATCGCGTCGCGTGGTGGTCGAGATGCCATTGCCATGGAAGCTGGCCGGGTGTGTGATCTGGCACGAGGCCTCGCGAAACTGCGTGTGGCTGCTCTTACCCGAAAAATCGCTCATGCCCGTGCTGCCCGTCGT
>CAMBPV010000274.1 GCA_945869695.1 Prosthecobacter debontii | reverse complement strand
ATAATCCAGCCGGAGGCTTCGAGTTCTTTGCGCAGGGTGTCGGCAGCGGCCCAGTCTTTGGCTTGTTTGGCATCCCATCGTTTTTGAGCGAGAGCCTGAATCTCGGCAGGCACTTCGATGTTCTCGCTGCTGGCTGACGGTGGAAGGGTGAGGCCGAGTGCATCGAGGATGAACCAGAGTGAGAGCCAGGCGTGGCGGGCCTCGGCTGGCGTGGTGGCAGCGGCGCTGACTTCCTTGATGACGGAGAAGACACCGCCGAGTGCGCCGGGGACATTCAGGTCATCGAGCAGGCAAGTCCAAGCCTGAGTGAAGGGGCCGGGTGTGCCGTGTTGGATGAGCTCTTGATGCGTGGGCGGCTGGGTGGCACCTGCTTTCTCGCGGAGGGGTGTTTCAAACTTGGTCAGCTTTTGCAGAGCCTGCTGGGCGGATTCGAGTGAGTGAAAGGTGAAGTTTAACGGTGCGCTGTAGTGACCGGCGATGAGGACGTGCCTGACCTCATTGGCGTTGAATCCGCGTTTGCCTAGGTCCTCGAGCGTGTAGAGGTTTCCGAGGCTTTTGCTCATCTTTCCGCCATCGACCATGAGATGAGCGACGTGCATCCAGTGATGGGCGAATTTTCCATGCGTGGAGCAGCAACTCTGCGCGATCTCGTTTTCGTGATGCGGGAAAATCAGGTCCACGCCGCCGCTGTGCAGGTCAAACTCATCCCCGAGATACTCTTTGATCATGGCACTGCATTCGAGATGCCAACCGGGCCGGCCTTCGCCCCAAGGGCTGGGCCAGAAGTTCTCGCCGTCTTCAGGTTTGCGGGCTTTCCAGAGTGCGAAGTCGGCGAGGGAGTCTTTGGTGTATTCATCGCTGTCCGTGGCGGATGCGCCTTCGGATGCTCCGAGACGCAGCTCGCGATCTTCGAGGTGAGAGAGACGGCCGTAGTCTTTAAAAGAGGAGACGCGGAAATAGACACTGCCATCAGCTCCCGCGTAGGCATGACCACCGTCCATGAGTTTCTCGATCATCTCAACCTGCTGGCTGATGTGGGCCACGGCACTGGGCTCGACGTGCGGTGGCAGTAGATTCAGCGCGGCGCAATCGGCGTGAAACTTTTGGGTCCAGCCCTGCGTGAAATCGGTGAGAGATTGACCGGCCTTTTGGGAGTCGCGGATGGTTTTGTCATCCACATCGGTGATGTTTCTCACATGAAGGGTCGGGGTGCCGCTGAGCTCGACGACTCGGCGGAAGACATCCTGCGCGACGAAGGTGCGGAAGTTTCCGATGTGGGCTGGGCCATAAACCGTGGGACCGCAGCAATAGAAGCGGACCGTTTTTCCATCAAGGGGGCGGATGGGCCGTGCGGAGCGGGTGAGAGTATCGTGAAGCTGGAGGTCGGGCATGTGAAAGGGAGGCGACTAATGAACGTGCTTTTCGTGATCGGCCAAGGGTTTCTTGGGATGGGCTGCGCCACAGCCGCATGATCCACAGGAGTTCGATTTCTTCTTGGCTGATTTCACGGCAAAGACAATCGCGGTGAAGAGCACGACGCCTAATGCGGCCCAGGTTTGCCAGTCGGTGGTGTTCATGAAGGTTGGGTGTTTGAGGTGAGGAGATCGGGTCTATTTTGAAGAGTGCGTTCGAGAGCGCGTTCATGCCGCCACTCGGTGATTTTTGCGTGGTGACCGCCGAGGAGAATGTCTGGCACTTTCATGCCGCGGAATTCAGCGGGCTTTGTGTATTGGGGTGCTTCCAGAATGCCGGAGGGTCCGAAGGATTCGTCCACAGCGCTCATGTCATCGCCAAGAACGCCAGGGATGAGTCGAGTGATGGCATCCATGACGACAACGGCGGCGATGGCTCCGTTGGTGAGGACGTAGTCGCCGATGGAGATCTCGTCATCCACCCAATGCTCAACGACACGATGATCCACGCCCTCGTAGTGACCGCAGACAAAGATGAGATGCTTCTCTTTGGCAAGTTCCTCCGCGAGTCGCTGATCGAAGCGACGGCCTTGCGGTGTCATCAGGATGATTCGGCTTTTCGGTGTATCAACGGCCTCAAGCGCGGCAAAAAGAGGCTCGGGTTTCAGCACCATGCCTTGGCCTCCTCCGCAGGGGGTGTCATCGACGTGTTGGTGCTTACCGAGACCGTGGGCTCGGAGGTCATAAACGCCGAGTTCCAGAAAGCCTTTGTCAATAGCGCGCCCCATGATGCTGGTGCCCATGGGCACTGAGATCAGCTCGGGGAAAAGGGTGATGACATCGATCTTCATGGAGGACGTGATGCTAGAGGCGATGCGTTCTCCGCGCAAACAGGGAGGCGGCTTTGTCTGGGAAAAAGAAAAGGCGGGCACCCGCATGGTGCCCGCCTTTTTGTTTGTGTTGCGTTATCGTTGTTGGTTGCAACAAGGTCTATTCGTCCGCTTTGATGGACTTAAATAATTGGGCTGCGATGAGTCCGCCCAAGGGGCAGGCCACCAGATAGAGCCAGAGATTTCCACTCTTGATCATTCCCATCGCCATCGCGCCAATGGCGACGGCGGGATTAAATGCGGCACCCGAGATCGGGCCGAGTGCGAAGGCCATGGCGGTGACAGTCATGCCGATGGCGAGACCGTAAAAGCTGTTGTTCGCATTCGCCTTGGTGGTGGCGACATTGAGCACCACCCAAACGAGGGCGAAGGTTCCGAGGAGTTCTGCGACAAAAGCCTGGCCTACTTTGACATCTCCCGCAGTGCCGCCCGTGCCCTGAAGAAACTTAACGGCAAATGCCGCCAGCACAGCGCCGATGATTTGGGATGCGATGTAGGGAACGACATCCTTGGTGTCACATTTTCCGCGCAACCAGACGCCAAGTGTCACAGCGGGATTGAAGTGCCCCCCTGAGATGTGACCCCCTGCAAAGATCATGACAGCGAGGGAAAGTCCAATGGCCAAAGGAGCCACATCTGATTTTCCGATAACGGTGTTACCCACAGTGAGAACGAGGAAAAAAGTTCCGAGGAGTTCGACGATGTATTTTTTCATGCGGCACCACAAGACAAAAGTTTTCGGAATTTTGCAAGCATTTTAAATCGGGGCAGCCAGCATGATGGATTTGATGGACTAGAGAAGGCGAGGGCAAAAGACGTGGATTTGATCTTGTCTTTCGTTTGCAGCTTCGACTATGTTGCCCCTCATGAAGCGCTTCACTCTCTTCTTCGCCGTTGCCTCTGTCTTTTCAGCGGGCCTTATCCTTGCTGAAACAAAGCCAACGACTGGTGGTGCGGATGCGCTCTGGCAGAAGGTCGAGGCCGTGATGGATGAAATGAAGAATCCGAAGAAACGTCCCGAGTCGCGTGAAGAGGCGATGGCGTTCTTCACCAAAACACTGGGTGACTTCGATGCTGCAGCGGCTGAATTTGAAAAGCAGAGTCCAACGGATGCAAGGCGGTGGAAGGCCAAGCTCTTCGGTGTCACCACGCTGCAACTGCGTGACAGATTGGGTCTTCCTGCAAAGGGAAATCTGAAGGAGGGGCTCTCCGAAATCATCAATGCGGCGGACGCCGACAAAGAGATCAAGGGAGATGCGAGCGCGATTCTGGTGCTTGAATCGATGGCGGAGATTGATGCGGGAACTTTGACCTCCGCGGTCTGGACCCAGAGTGCGGAGACTCACTTAAAGAATTTTCCAGAAGGGCGTCTCAACGGAGAGATCAAGAAGCGGATGGAAACGAATAAGCAGATGGCCGAGCTGAAATCCAAGCCTCTCGAATTGAAGTTCACGGCGGTGGATGGCACCGAGGTGGATCTCGCCAAAATGCGCGGGAAAGTGGTGCTGATCGATTTCTGGGCCACCTGGTGCGGTCCTTGTGTGGCTGAACTGCCGAATGTGATCAAGGCGTATGATGCGCTTCATGCGAAGGGGTTTGAGATCGTGGGTATCTCTTTGGATCAGGACAAAGGGAAGCTGGAAGGATTTGTGAAAGAGAAGGGCATGAAGTGGCCTCAATACTTTGATGGCAAAGGCTGGCAGAATGAAATCTCCACGCGCTTTGGAATCGATTCTATCCCCGCCATGTGGTTGGTCGGAAAAGACGGCCTTGTCATCAGCACCGATACCCGAGGCGGCCTTGAGGCTGCGGTGGAAGCCGCGCTGAAGAAATAGTCATTCGCTTTTGAATCATGAGCTCTGAGATTCAGCCTGGATTCTGGAGCATGGATTTCAAGGCCACGCGGATCGCAGGTTTGGGCGATGCGCTTTTGGTGGTGGGTTTGCTTTGCACGCTCCTAAGTTTGTTTGGCAGACTGCATTGGGT
>CAMBPV010000273.1 GCA_945869695.1 Prosthecobacter debontii | reverse complement strand
TCTCGAATCCCTCTTTCCCGAGGGACCGATGCTGATCCACTCCGCTCCGCTTTGTCAGTTTCACCACCCCGAGCACCTGGCTCCGGTGAAGGCCTGGACGCGGTCCAAGGGGGCCGAGGTTGCGTGCCTCGATCACATCGAGCTTCTCTTTGCCTTCCAAAAGGCCATTGTGGAGGATACCTCCGCCCCTTGTCCATGAACCTGCTGCAAATCCTCCCCCGGGTTCCGCCCGCCACGTGTGGCGTGGGTGACTACGCGTGGCGAATTGCGCGCAGCCTTCGAGACCGTCATGGCATTCAAAGCCAGTTCCTGAGCGCGGGCACGACCTGGGTGCAGCCGAAATCAGAACCTGAATTCCCGGTGTTCCGCTTGGATGACCTTCGATCTGAAGGGTTGATCCACGCTCTTTCGGAACTTGCGATCCAGCCCGATGCCATTCTTCTTCAGGTGTCACCCTATGGTTACCAAAAACGTGGGGTTCCCTGGGCGCTTGCCCAGAGTCTTCGCAGATTGACGAAATCGCCGGGTCATCCGCCGGTCATGGCCATGTTCCATGAGCTGTTCGCATCCGGCCCACCCAACACATCTGCTTTTTGGCTCCAACCTCTTCAAAAGCTCATTCTTCGAAAAATCGCACAAATCTCGGAGGCTCGCTTCACCAATCGTGAGCACTATGCTCGATGGCTTGATGCTCAATCGACGGGAAGAAAAACCCTGACACTCCCGGTATTTTCCAATCTTGGGGAATGCTCGCTACCAGCACCCCTGATCAGCCGCGCTCCAGCGATGGTCATGTTTGTTTCCTCCAACCAAAGCGAGCTACCTCTATCTCAGATTATCGATCAAGCTGCGGATCTCGCGTTGAAGATGGGGCTGACTACGCTTCACTTGGTGGGCAACCGTTCCGGCATCTCATTGAGATCGCCGGGTGTTGAGGTCATTCGGCATGGATTTCTTGAGGTCGAAGAGGCCTCACGATTACTTGCAACCTGCAGAATGGCTTACACGGCCTATAGCCCGGACCACTTGGGCAAGTCAGGGTTGATGGCCGCCTTTGCCGCTCACGGGCTTGCGGTGATCACGCGCGGCCTCCAGCCCCATCTACCCGATGGATTGAGCGATGGCCGTGAAGTGTTCCATGAAGCCGGGCTCTCCACCCGACCCGCTCCCGAACTCAGCGAGTTGCAGACCGTGGCCTCCAATCTTCATACCTGGTATCAGCCCCATTCCCTCTCCAACACTGCCAGGAGTTATGCAGACCATCTGCACGAGATGAGGCGCGCCCAAAAGCCATGATTACCGACCTCTGGAAATCACGAGATCGTTTCCCGATCTTCAGCCGCAGGTGGCTGAAGTCCTGGCTCAAGCGTCTCCGCCAATCCCCGCAACTGGTGAATCAGGCCTGGCAACAGCGCAGGCTTCTACTGAGCGGGGCGAGGATTGACCCCTCTGCGTTCTTTTCCGAATCCCGACTTGCCACGGGTAACCGCCATTTCCTCGAGGTGGGTGCCCATACTTTTATCGGCAGAGTTCAGATTGCGCTTCATGCCAACGTGACGATTGGTCAACGGGTCTGCATCAATGATGGAGTGAAAATCCTCACGGCCAGCCATGACATCCGGCGACCCGATTGGCCCTCGACGGCCCGCCCGATTGTGATTGAGGACTATGCGTGGATCGCCACGGACGCGCTCATCCTTCCTGGCGTGACCATTGGACGAGGCGCTGTGGTAGCCGCCGGGGCTGTCGTCTCACGCGACCTCCCTCCGGGAGCTGTGGCAGCCGGAAATCCGGCCGAGATCAAGCTGGGGCAAAGGTGCGAGAATCTTGACTACCATCCGACGGCCAGCCTTGCACTTTTGACGGCTTGGCGCAGTCTGCAGAAAACCTCACCCCCGGCATCAAAAAATCATGAGTAGCCTGACCCCTTCCCTTCTTCTCGCCAAGCTGCCGGTTGACACACTGCTTTTTATTGGTGCCATCGCCGCCGTGGTGGTGGTGAGTTGGTCCTACAACTACTGGCGCACAGCCGTGAAAGTGGCTTTTGTTCTTGTCCTCGTGGAAGGTGCCATCCGCAAGTGGGCCCTGCCTCAGGGCCAGGAGCTGGTTTATTTCGGCAAAGACATGCTCTTGGTGGGCGCCTACCTCAGGTTCTATTTTGTGCCTGACCCGGAGATCCGCGACCTGACTCTTCGCGTTCCCACGGGTGGAATCTTTGCGCTCTGCGGCATTACCGCCCTCTCGGCCTTGAACTTCAACATTGGCTCACCGATCCTAGCCCTGATCGGTCTCAAGGGTTATTTCATGTACATTCCCATGGCCTTCATGATGCCCTACCTGTTTCGGAACAAGGAGGAACTGATTCAGCAGATCACGAGGTATGCCCTCATCGCCACCCCCATCTGCCTGCTCGGTTTCTTGCAATTCAAGTCGGACCGATTCAGCATGCTCAACACCTTCGCAGCTGGAACGGGTGAGACGGGTGCAACGGGTTTCGGATTTGGCGATAGGGCGCGAATCACGGGAACCTTTTCTTACATTACCGGTCACAGCACCTTCGTGACCATTTTCACCGCTCTTCACATTGCGCTATTGACGTGCAAACAAAGCAAGTTTCTGCGTCTTTGGCTCATGTTCAACTTGCCCCTTCTTCTTGCCAATGGCTTCATGGGGGGCTCGCGATCAGCCGTTTACAGCACGGTCATTGTGGCCGTTGGATTCGCGCTCGCCTCCACCACCGTAAAGATGGGATCCACCCTCAAAATTTTGGCGACATTGGGAGCAGGCGCGGCTGCGGTCGCCTTCGGTGCGACCCTCTATTTCAAGGAAGCAGCCACGATGTGGACAGCCCGTGCCAACAACGCGGGGGACGATGTTCAGAGTCGTGTTGTGGATGCGGCCAAACAAGCCGCCGAACTTGCCTTCGACACCGTGGGTCTCAATGGCTTTGGCATGGGCACCACCATGCCGGTCACGGCCCAACTCCGGAACACGCTGCGGATTGCCAAGCCCGAGCGTCCCCCGCCGCTGATGGATCATGAACTCATGCAGGTGGTGGTCGAACTCGGCCTCCTTTGCGCCATGGCCTGGACCGCGGTGCGACTCATCGCGATGCATCAGAGTTTTGTCATGTTTAAAGACTGTCGGGATGAAGATCTCCGACCCTTTGTTTTGGCGGGTTTCCTGGTCCAGATCCCTTATCTTTATCTTTCCGTGGTTCTGAATCACACGGCCAACTTTCTCCTCTGGGGCTTTATTGGGCTTACCTTCATCCCCGGTCTCCAACGCGCCGTGCAGCGTCGCGGTGGGGTCTCTCCGTCGCAGGACTTACCGGGTTCACGCCTTCCCCTTCCCCGCGGCAGCAAGTTTCCCCAGAACCATCCGCATCGGATCGGAAGAGATTGACGGGTAATGGGGGCATTCCTGCCCCCTTTCAATCTGCTCGGGCCAGGAATGGCCAAGTTCCTTGAGTTCTGCGAGAGCCTCGAATTTCATGACGATGGCACCCCTCCCCATCACGGCGGCCGTCGCTGCTTGCAAAAGGGTGGAGTCCCTTTTGAAGTCGCTCCGGAAAATTGCCTCCTGCGAACCCCCTCCCGCTGAAATTCTGGTTCACCTGGATGGCAATTCCCCTGAAATTCTCGACCGGCTCAGAAAAGAGTTTCCGACGGCGCGCCTCATCGGTTCCGATCATCTCATCGGGCCAGGCGGGGGCCGCAATGCTTTGACCCGCGAAGCCCGGAATCCTTGGGTTGCTCATTTTGACGATGATTCTTTCCCTTCCACGCCCGACTACTTTGCGATTGCCGCAAAACTCATCGCTGCCAACCCTGAGGTCGCGGTCTGGTCCGCCACCATCATCTCCCACGAGCCCAGTCCCGAACCGGGCAGTCTGTGGCTCAATGCGGTATATCCGGGCTGTGGGCACCTGATGAGCCAGGCATGGTTTTCCAAAACCCGTGGTTATCTTCCCCTTCCCTGCGCCTACAACCTGGAGGAGGTGGATGTCTCCCTGCAACTTCATGCCTCGGGAGCTCTCTGCATCCAAGCCGCCGACCTCAAGGTCTGGCATGATCACCCCAACCCTGTTCGGGAGACGCACGACACGGAAGTTTTGATGATGATCAATACGATTCTATTTCCTCTCCTCCGCTATCCACTGTCCGCGTTGCCTCAAGGCTTTTTCAGCATCCTGCGACGTGCCTTCAAATTATCCAAACTCCCCGGCGGGCTATCCGTCCTCGCCCGAACGGCGAACCGGCTGCCTGCGACAATTCGGCAGAACTTCCACCACCGGAACCCCCTTCCGAGCAAGAGCACCTGGTCGTGGCTTCTCCTTCGACGAGAGCGACTTCGCCTTCATTGACATCCTTAGGGCCGCGC
>CAMBPV010000272.1 GCA_945869695.1 Prosthecobacter debontii | reverse complement strand
CCACTCGACCGACGGTGACGGTTGCGGCCGAGGTCAAGGTGAGGGGATTGTTGAAGGGAAGAATTTCATTTCCGGCACTTCCATTCCCATCTGAAAGAAGGCTCAGGGTATTACCCGAAAGACTGAGTGCCTTTCCAGAAATCGAATTGACCCCTTCGGCCCTCAGACCAACTCCATTTGAGAGGGTGACAGTGCCCAAAAAGCCGGTGTTGTCGCCACGCAAGACGACGGTGCCCGGCGCACTGGCGAAACCAATAACTGAAGTGCCGCTAATTAAGCCAGGGCCGTCGGTACCCGCATTCATCAAGGTGGAGGTCAGAGCCAAAGTGGTGCCAACGGGTCCGATGATATTTCCCGCAATAGCCAATGATGCGCCGGGATCAGTGACAGGCCGACCCCCGCTGATTGCGTCGAGAGTCAGAGTCCGAGTCGCAGCGATCGTCACATTTCTCCCCACGCCTCCGAGCGTCGTGGTCGCGGCGTTGACCACCGATTGAATGGTCGCATTCTGAGTCACATTGACCGCATTGTTAAACGTAGGGCCGACTCCCGCCGCCGTGGCACCGGCCGAATCAAGCACCAGACCTCCGCCGCTCAGCCGGATACCAGCCTGGTCAATCGGATTGACCGCCCCCGAGGCGGTGCTTCCCACCAGAACAAGATTTCCAGCCTGGATGTCCAGCGTGGTCGTGGAGAGAAGGGAGTTCGCGTTGGCCCCATTGGTGTTCGTGAAGTAGATCCTCCCCGTTACCGTTTTAGCGAGCGTCATTGCCCGTCCCTCATCAGTGACTTTCCCATCAAACGCGACATTTGCATCCGAGGCGATTGTGACCGTTCCAGCCCCTCCGGCCGTGTGGCCTAGCGTCGTGGTCCCCGGGGAAACCAAGGTGCTGCCAAAACGCAGCGTCTGGCCAAAACCATCCGCATTGCCAGCAATGACTCCTCCACCAAGCCCAATGGATTCATCCAGCGACTGAATGGTCAGCGTTCTACCCGTGTTCAAGGAAAGCCCCCCCATTTTGGCCGAGGTAAAGTTGGTCCCCACTAGGTTGAGGCTCGCGTTTCCGGTGACGCGGACATCATTCCCCAGGTCGATGGCATTGCTTGAGCCTGCCAGCGTATTTGTCTCCGCTTGCTTGAGATTGTCCATCAATTGCCTCGAATTGGACGTGTCGGGTCCCGAATAGGCGAGTTGTTGAGAGCCACCGCCTCCACCATTCACATAGTCTATTCTGATCTCATGCAAACCCGTCGCGAGTGAGACCAGCGCGCTGGAAAGGTCGGTCGCGCCCTTGCCTCCGTCGTTGTTCAAAACCAACACCCCGTCGATATAAACACGACTTCCATCATCCGAGCGTGAGAAGAAGGAGTAATCGCCAGCGCTCGCAATATTAAACTTGCCAACCCACTGCACCGCCGTGCTGGCGGTGGAGGTCGAAAAGCCGATTCCTGACCCAGCATCCACCCGCACAGAATCCGCCGTGCCGGTGAAGTCCACGCGGCTCGAGTTCCCAGTTCCCGTGGTCGTGAAGGTCCGCCCTGACAGACCTGCAGCAAGGTTAGCGTTCCCCACGATGTCCAGACTGGAACCCGCCTCAAGGGTGATCGCATTGGTTCCGAGCGGGTTGGGAATGCCATCATCGGCAGAATAAACTTTCGCCTGAAGAGTGACATTGTTTTGGACGGTGATCCCGCCCGTCAGCGCATTGGTAAACGGGTAGCTGCTGTCACCCAATCTCAGCATCCCCCCTAGAGCTGATTGAGTATTGAGCACAAGCCCAGTTGATCCCGCCAGAGACGTATTGAGCCGGGCATTCACGTAATCGGTACTCCCCGCGCTGCCCAGCGTAATGGTGGGAGCGAGTCCCGCCAGCGTGAGAATGTTGGACGCGGATAAGGAATCGATTTGCGTTCCAGTCGTATTGAAAAGGAGTCCACCAGCCGTGACAGAGCTTCCCAGAGTCACAATACTAGGACCACCATTCAAGGTCACATCTCCAAAAACGGCGCGATTGTTCCCTAGGTTGGACCAAACCGTGTCGGGATCTGAGTAATCAGAAAGGAGACGCCAATTTGGACTGGTGATGCTCCAAAATGTATCGCCAGAGCCTATCGGGTCGCCGCCCGGTGCCCAGTAGTAGTCCACGCCGCGCACGGGTGAAGCGATCTGCATGAAAAAGAGCAACGCGGCCATGAAGCGGCCGAGAAAAATACGGTGATTGCGGAGCAATTTCATTTTGAGAAAGACTAATTTTTAGAAAACTGGAGACCGCTCTTCGGCTGCCCCTTTTTGCTCTCAATGAGCTCAGGATGAATCCTACAAAAGCCGAATCGTCCACCTGAAAACCAAGGCGCGGATTCACTTTTTTTTAAAAAGCCCAAGGGCGAAGAATGAAGGAAGATTTCGGATTTTCGCACAGTTTTGGCAATTCTTTTTGTACCCTTCATCACAACGTATTTACCCGAAAGTGTCAATTCTAAAATGAGCGCCCGTTTCCTGCGCTTTAACCCTGTAAGGCTGGATGGATTACCATGCCTCCAGTCGCAGGGCATCAAAGGCTTGGCTTCGGGAATCCAATGGGGCGATTCTGGGAGTGAAAAATCCATGAAACGCATCACCAACCGGGCGGGTTGACGATTGATCTCGGAAAGAGTTTTCATGCCTGTTCCGACCCTTTTCCTCCCGTTTTTGTTCAATCTGAAAAATGAAGAGGATTTCCTAAGACACGGCACAGGTTTTGCCCTAGCCATGGCAACGCTCCCTCGCAGTTCGCTCATTTCAGCTGTCCGGGCCCTTCCAGAACTTCGAGGCGGAGGCCTGGGACCGGGGGGGAATCTTTGGTGGTGAGGACGGAGATGGCGGTCTGGCCGGCGGGGAGGTCGAGATCGAGGGGGCTGGCGGGAGTGTGGATGATTTTTTCGCCAACCACGAGGATGACACCCTGGGTCTGGCTGAGGCCGAGTTTGATTTTACCGACGGCGTCCATTTTCACGGTGAATTGGGCGATTTTGGGGAACCAGGGGTACATTTTGGCGGCGGCCGTGATCTCGTCGAGAGCGAGATCACCACTGACACGGCTGAAGGAGGGCTGCCAGGGAAACGTATGCTGGACGTCATTCAGGGCGTGGAGACCGACGTGGCGGACGTGGTCGATGTCGGCCTGGGTCATCGGGCCCATGATTTTCCAGGTGCGGACAAAGCGGTTGGGTTTGATTTTGTAATCCCCTTCCCGGCCGAGCTCGGACAGGAAACGAACGAGGTCGATGAACTCGTCCTCCCGCAGGCTGGAGGTCATGCCCGGCGGCATCATGGAAACGGGGCTCATCTGACGACTGGCGATGCGGGCCTTTGGGATGGTCTGCATTTTGTTCGAAGGGTCGCGGATCACGATCTCGGCCTGACCATCCTGCACGAGGCCTCCGGAGACGACTCCGCCGTCCGTGGTGTTGACGACGATCATGTGGTAGCCTTCCTTGATTTTTTTGCTGGGCTCGAGGAGGGACTCAATGAGGTAATCAATGGGAGCACTGCCCCCGATGCTGACCAGATTGGGGCCGAGCACGCCGCCGGCCTCACCGATGGCATGGCAGGTCTGGCAGAGGAGTTGTTGCCTCCGGTAGATGGACTCGCCGCGCGCCGGGTCTCCCTGGGCTTTGACTTTGGCCACTAGGGCACCCATTTCGTCGGGGGTCAGAGGACGGTCCATCTGCTTCACGCCGCCGGCTTTGCGCAAGGCTTCGACGAGAGGCCCCTGCACCCCACGGCTGGAAACCATGCGGATGGCCTCGACGGCGACGCTTTCGGGGATGGTTTTGCCGGCCAATGCTTTGGCAAGAGCGCTGGGTAGCTGCTTGGTGCGCAAGAAGGCCTCGATCACGGGCGAGGCTTCGGCGGCGGATCCGGCCTGGCTCAGGAATTCCACCGCACGGGTGGCTGCGAGCTGAGGCCCGACGTCGGCCAAGCCCTGGACGGCCAGGCTGCGGAGGATAGGCTGCTCACGAAAAAGGCGGTCAAAGAAATCTCGCGCTGCGGCTCCACCCAAGCGGGAGAGCCCCTGCACGGCGCCTTCGCGGACGGGCTGCGGCGTCTCGGCGGCGGTGATGAGTCGGGCCAGGGCTGCCCGTGTGGCCTCGATCTTCCAGGCTCCCGCGAGAATGGCAGCGCGGTGGAGGACTTCGGGCGTTGAGCTGGCGAGCCATCCCACGGCGAGTTCATCAGCCCCATCTGGTTTGACGCCCCGAGCGCTGGCCGATTTGGTGAGTGCATCCAGGAGGCCAAGTTGAAGACCCGAGAGGGCAGGATCATTGACTATGTCGGCCATCTGGCGGGCTTGGGCTGCATCGGCGGTGTCACCCGCCATTCCGAGCACGGCAGTCACGTCTTCAGGTGCGAGCTTGCCTTTTTTGACGATTTCAAAAAGCGGTGTGAGGGCGTCACTGCGGCCGGTGGACTTGAGGGCGAAGACGATGTGTTTG
>CAMBPV010000271.1 GCA_945869695.1 Prosthecobacter debontii | reverse complement strand
GGCCTGACGTTGATGATGAGGCCGTGTGGCAGATCGAAAAGGAGGAGATAATTAATCGTCTGAGCGCGATGACGGCCAACAATGCTCTCCGCCGCTTTGAACTCAAAGATGCCGCGCTTGTGCGCTAGTACGTCCAGCTTGTAGAGCTTGGAAAAGGAGCTGTGGGAAACGGTTACGGGGAGTTCCAACTCCATGCCGGGCATGCGGTCAGCGAGTTCGCGTTTATAGACAGCTTCATCGAAGAAGCGGCCGAAGTCGTTGTGGATGGCATAGACGCCGTCCATCACATCGTAGGCGATCTGGCCGAACTCAGATTGGGTTGGGCGGATGGTTTCGGTAGTGCGATGAATGGGCATAGTTCGGAGGTTTTGGGCTGGCAAAAAGATTGATGTCAAAAAATGAAAAACAGATTCAGATTTTTTTGCCATCCATCTTTCTGACAGCTAAATCAGGGTTCCACTGCTGGTCCCAAAGCGCTCCACCTCCGCGCCGAAGCGTTGCAGCATGGAGAGATACAGATTGCACAACATCTGCCTGCCTACGCCTTTGGCAGGGTAGGCCTTGTGCTCGCCGTGCTTGAGGCCGCCACCGGCCAAAATGAGAGGGAGGTTGTTGTTCGTGTGCGAGTTCGCGTTCCCCATGCCGCTGCCGAAGAGCACCATGGAATGATCCAGCAGCGTGCCGGCGCCGTCTTCGATGGATTGGAGCTTGGCGAGAAACTTGGCGAACTGCTCCACCTGATAGCGTTCCATCTTGATCAGCCCTTTGATGGCCTCTTCACGCTGTCCGTGGTGCGACAGGCCGTGATAACCTCCGCCTAATCCAAAGGCGTCAGCTTCAAAGTCACCGCCGATCTCCAGCGTGGCGATGCGGGAGGAATCTGTCTGCAAGGCGAGGGCAATGAGGTCATACATCACCGGCAGGTCGGAGACAAAATCCCGGTTCTTCGGCTCCTGCATCTTCGGGTCCGGCTTGGGCACGCCGGCCCACTTTCGACGCAGTTCGATCTGCTTTTCCACGTCACGGACAGAGGTGAAATACTCGTCGAGCTTCTCCTTGTCCCGCTGACCGAGGTGACGCTGGAGTGATTTCGCATCGCCATTCACCGCATCGAGGATAGAGCCTTTCACATCGAGTCGGTCCATCGATGCCGCGAGGCTTTTGGCATCCTCGGTGATGAAGAGCTTCTGAAACAACTCACGCGGCGTGCTGATCGGTGGCACGCGTGTGCCGCTGCGGGTCCAGGACATGAGACAGCCGCCGTGAATGCCGCTCTCCGAGCCCAATGTGAGCGATGAGAACCGCGTGGCTCCGCCCAGCGTCTCGGCCGCTCGTTGATCCACGGTGATGTTGCCCTCCGGCATGCCTTTTGCGTCGGAGGTCTTGACGCCGCTGAGGAAAGAACTCACGGCAAAGTGGCCGCCCTTGATGCCGTGATCGAGACCCGAGTAGAGCGTGAAGTCTTTTTGATGCGGCTTCAGTGCCTTGACGGACTCGGGCAATTCATAATCCGCGCCTGTTTTCGTCGGGAAGAAGGCGGGCGGATAAAAACCGAGCAAATTGCCAATGCACACCATGCGCATCGGCCGCTCGGCCTTGACCGCATTGCCCGCGAGACTGCCCACGGCGGCGTTCTGAGCGAACACACGTCCACCGAGCGATTCGAGCAAAGGCAGCGCCATGCTGATGCCGGTGGCTCGAAGGAAGTGGCGGCGATTCGCCGTAAAGGGAGGGTTTGAGTTCATCATTTGGAAATCGGTGAAGGGGTGAGCAGAGAGACCTGCACATCATCAAAGTAGTGAACCAAGGCGGGCTGTGAACCATCATCCGGCGCCATGGCACCAAAAATGAGCACCAGCGTTTTCGATCCCGGCGGCAATCGCAGTTTCATGGAAAACGTGTGCCAGCCTGAGTCACCAAGTGGCGTGTCAAACCTCTGCGATTCGGACACGACACCATCGCTCTCCACCTTCGACCAAAAGTTCTTCCTCGCCGACTCCGACGTTTCATCCAGGGCAATGGCACGGATCAAATAGCGAGAGCTGATAGCGCTGTCCGAGGGACAGAAGGAGGCCGAGACCTGCACCTCCGCATCGCTGCTGATGTCCTCGATGGGCAGCGGGCGAAGATCGAGCATCTGATAGAGTCGCGAAGTGTGATTCTTCACCTCCTTACTCCGTGGAATCGGCTCAAGCCGCATCATGCGCTCACCTTGCAACGGCTTGATCGTGCCTTCCGCCGCTACCACGCGGGCTGCATCCATGCCCCATTGTCCAATACGATCCGGCAGACCGTCCTTCAGGTTCTGCCGGGCATTTTCCAATCCGGCATCAAAGACTGTCATCCGCGTCTGTTTGATTCCTGCCCGCTGCGCCACAAACCCAAACACCATCGACGTGCAAAACATGCCAAATACGATGCCTGCCGCTGCTGCGGTGAGCGGACGCCAAGTAGACCGACTTCCCGCCTCGGGCGCGGTGGCGACTTGATTCAGGATCGTTTGCCCCACCGATTCTTGCCTCAGCGCCACGTCGATATTGCAACGCTGCCGGTAGTCCTCACGGGCTTCGCGGCTCAGTGCCAGCGTGGCTTCCAGCTCGATGGCATCGTCGCGGGAAATCACTCCCAGCAGGTGCTGGTCGATCAGCTCGCACCAGCGGAGGCGATTCGGTGTTTGGGAGGATGATTCACTCATGACGGGAGAGAGGCTGCGATTTTGTTTTGGACACACTGCGCGAGCTTCTCGCGCAAGCGTCCGAGGAGCTTATAGAGACTGTTGATGGTGCGGCCCGTTTCCTCAGCGAGTCGTGTCACACGTCCCTCGCCCGCATAGGGAGCCAGCACCAGCTCACGGTGATGCACCGGCATCTGGGCCAAGCACCCGCGCAGAGCCTCGCGCTCACGCTCCCAGAAATCGTCATCCACCTCCGCGGCTTCATTTGCCAGGAGCTCGATCACCGCATCACCAAAGACATGCCGATCCCGTGCATGATCGCGCCGCAGTCGAAGGGCCTCGAAGCGCAGGATCATCTTCGCCCAAGGTAAAAACTGGTCTGCTGCGTTCAGTTGCGAAAGCTTCCTCCACATCACCACACTGCTCTCCTGCATCACTTCATCGACGGACTCCCAGGTCGGTAGCATCACCCGTGCATACCCTCGGAGTGCCTGCTCATGCTTGATGAACAGGCGCAGAAAATCACTTTCAGGAGTGGGGTTGGGATCTGGCATGGCGCGGAGCGGTCATCACGTTAACTCCCGCTCTGTTCAAACCCTGCCGAAAAAATCTAAACTTTCTGCCCAGTGAGATCGGGCTACTCGTCCACGGGATGCGGTGATTTCACGGATTCGGCGGGCTGGTCCGCACGTGAATGTCGTCGATCTCGATCCCTTTTTCACCGCCGTTCTGCATCCACAGCAGCTTGCGCTTACCAGCATTGAAGTTGGATCGGCGCAGGGTCTTCTGCCAAAGCGTGTCATTGATGCTGATGTCAACGCGGTCGCCTTGAAACACCAGTTTCACCTCACGCCATTCGTTGGCTTTCAGATCGACTTTCTCCACAGGGAGAAGCTCATTGAGCCGAAACGCACCACTGAGTTTGTCTGCGGGCCGATTGTTCTGACGCAACGGATGGCGCTCGTCTTTGGAATGCGCATCGACCTCCAACTGGATCTCTTCACGCAGCAACTTCACCCGAAGCATGTGATCCACACTGCCGAAGCCATCATCGCCATCGACAAAGAACCAAATCATGCCGCCCTCGCCGAGATGGCGATAGCGAAAGGAGAAGGTGAGGTCCGTGCCCTCCACGCCGAGGTAAACCATGGGCGGATACTTGCCGCCGCTCGACCCGCGAGTCCAAAGCACACCATCGCGCACTTCCGTGTTTTTATTTGGAATCGGCGTGATGAAGTGCTTCGCCTCAAAATGAGCGTCGAAGGTTTCATGGATCGTAAAGGGCTTCGGCGCATCTGCTGCGTGCAGCGCAGAGAGGAGGAAGGCGATGAGCACCAATGAGCGTTTCATGTTTAGGGTAACGCCGAAGCACGGAGAACCTTGCCCTCCACCTTCTGCGCGCTTGTTCAAGATGCGGTCACAAAGGTCACATCATCGCATTGCACTTTCATGAGCGGTGCGGCTTTGGCGGGGCGCACGCTGAGCTGATGATCACCGGCAGGGATGGGGGTGGTGCATTGGCCGTCTTTCAGATCGAGCGGTTTGCCATCGAGCCAGGCGGCTTCGATACCGGTGAAGATGAGCGGCTTCGTGGTGGCTTTGGATGCGGTGAAGCTGGCGGTGGCGTAGGGTTTGTCAGGACGATCTTCGGCGCGCAGATCGCCGCTGACGAGGGTCATGGCGTAGGCAGCGGTTTCTTGAGCAGGTGGCTCGCCAGGTGCGGTGGCGTGGAACTTCCACATGCGGGCGACGTTGAGCTTGCTGGCATCAAACGGACCTGGGCGACCGATCTGACTGAGGAAGGCGAAGAGGTTGCGCTTGTCG
>CAMBPV010000270.1 GCA_945869695.1 Prosthecobacter debontii | reverse complement strand
CCTGCCGATGCTCCGTGTGAGTGAGGGCTCGCCGCAGCAGAAAGGCTAGCAGCACGTAACCCATCATCGATACCGATCCCGCGGTGAAAAACACCGACGTCAAATTAAACACCGGCAGCACATTCAAGACCACGACCGACCACGCTGCTGTTTGCCGATCAAACATCTCCAATGCCAATCGCCACACCAGCAGGCTGGTAATCAAAGCCAGGAGCGGAGCCCAGAACCTCACCCCAAACTCCGAATCCCCGAAAACGAAGGTGCTCACCTTTACCAGCCAAGTCATCAGCGGACCCGCCTCCGCCCACACCCAGCCCTCATGCTCACCCGCGACCGCTGTCAGGGCCTCGATCGGAGCGAGATCAATCGTCGGCAGCAGCGCAAACCGCGCAAGAGTGAGCGCGGCGAGCGCTGAGATGATGAAGCGGTGACGGTGCATGTGTTTGGTTGCGAATCAGACGGACTGAAGCAGGATTGAATAAGGGCTGACGGACTCATGTCAAAGGCCACTGTCGAGATGACTCGATCACCTTCCTTTCCTTCCATCGTATGACCTCCAAATTTTTCCTCCTCTTCTTGGCCCTCGCAACCCTTCCGCTCGCCCGCGCCGAGGATCCCCCCCCGACAGCCGAGGAGATCATGAAGCTCGTGCGCCTCAGCTATGCGCTGCAAGATTCCAAGAGCACCGGAACTTTGCGAGATGATAAGACGGGAAGATCTGAGACCTTCACCTTGAACATGGAGCAAAACATCATCCGCTTCCGGTTCAACGATCCGAATCAGATCGTTCACCTCGACCTCGGCACGACGCCCGCCTCGTTGAAGAGCGTCCAAGAGGGAGGCACCATCTCCGTTCCCCTGGAGAAATATGGCGATAAGGTCCGCAAGTTTGCCATGAACTACGAGGACCTCTCCATGCGATTCCTCTACTGGCCGAATCCAACTTTACTCAAAGAGGAATCCATCAAGTTTCAAAAGTGCTGGAGAGTCCGGGTGACGAATCCCGACCGAGTCACTCCCTACGGCACGGTTGATCTCTGGGTGCACCAAGCCAGCGGAGGAGTGGCCAAAATGGAGGCCTATGATTTCCAAAGCAACTTGGTCAAGCAGTTCCAAGTCACCCAAATGCAGAAGGTCGATGGAGTCACCCTGCTGGATACCATGAAGATCGAGAGCTACGATCCCGGCACCAAAAAGACCAACGGTCGCACCTACATGAAGCTAGACCCGCCTGTGAGGAACTAGTGAGCAGCCTTGGGCGCTTCAGGAGCGTGCCCCTTGGCCTTTTCGCCGTGCGCCGCATCTGCGGGAGCACCGTGAGCATCCTTGGAGGAGCCGTGTGCACCGTATTTTTCATGCAGCACCTGAGTTTCCTCCCAGGTGTGGGAATCACAGGAAGAGCAGGTGATGACGGCGACAGCGAGACTGAAAAGGGCGCAAAAACGGATCATGAGTGGGGTGGTTTTAGACGCTGTCATCGTACTCAGGCAGGCAGTCTCTGCAATCGCCAATTCATGACCGCAGCACGATCCGCGCATCCAGCGCCACGATCCCGTCGGGCGAGGCGATGAGCGGATTGATATCCACTTCCAGGATCTCCTTTTGTGCACTCACCATGGCGCTGAATCTCACCAGGCAATCCGTGAGCCCATCGAGATCCACCGGACCCCTGCCCCGGATTCCCTGCAGCGCTTGATAGATCTTTGTCTCCGCCATCCAGCGCGTTGCCATTTCCCGCGAGATGGGCGGCAGAGCCAGTGCACGATCTTGAAAAACCTCCACCAGCGTGCCGCCTGACCCGAAGAGAAGCACCGGGCCAAACTGAGCATCCGTCTTTGAACCCAGGATTAACTCGTATCCTTTTGCGATGATCATCCGCTGAACACTCACGCCCTGAAAATCATCGGGCGAAACCGCTCCTCGAATCTTCTGCCACGCGGCCCGCACAGCTGCCTCACTCGAAAGATTTAGCTGCACTCCGCCCACATCCGTTTTGTGAGTCAGCGTCAAAGAGTGAAGTTTCACCACCACAGGGAAGCCCATCTCCGTCGCCAACCGCACCGCTGCCTCTTCATCCGTCGCCACCTGAGTTGTCACCACGGGGATTCCCCAGGCCGAGAGCACTGCTTTTGCCTCTGACTCCGAAAGCAGTGTCCGCCCCGCTGATCTCGCGGCAGCGAGGATCATCGAAGCCTCGTCCGCGCGGATCGCCGGGAGTGGAGGTTCTAAAAAAGCACGCTGAGTCTCCACCAGCCACTCGAGCCTCCGACTCCGCTCCCACATCAAAACAAAAGCCCGCGCCGCCTGATCTGGGTAATCACACGTCGGGATGCCAGCTTCGTTTAATCTTCTCCTCCCATCCGTGACGCCGCGCCCACCCATCCACGATGCTAAGACCGGTTTTGGGATACCCTTCACCCCGGCTGCCAAGCCCTCCGCCACCTCGGTAGGTTTCGTCATCGACTGCGGCGTCAGCACCACGAGCAGCCCATCCACCCCCGCATCCCTTGACACGATTTTGATCGCCTCCACGTAGCGCCCGGTGTCCGCATCACCCAGCACATCCACCGGATTGCCGTGGCTCCAGTGCCCGGGCAAAACCGCGCTCAGACCTGACAGCGTCTCCGCACTCAGCACCGCCAGTTCACCACCCGCACCCACCAGCGCATCCACCGCCAGAGCGCCGGGTCCACCCGCATTGGTCACGATGCCCAGCTTCCGACCGCGCGGCAGAGGCTGTTTGGCCAGAATTTCTGAGACATCAAAGAGCTCCTCGATCGTGCTCACGCGCAACACTCCCGACTGCCTCAGCGCGGCATCCAGCACAGCGTCACTGCCCGTCAGAGCTCCCGTGTGGGACGCCGCCGCGTGCGCCGCCTCCTCGGTCCGGCCCACCTTGATCACCACGATCGGCTTTCGCAATGCCACCTCCCGCGCTGCCTCCAGAAATGCCTGCCCCTCTCCAACGGATTCCATGTAAATCACGATGCTATCCGTCTGCTCATCCTCGCCTAAATGGCGGATCAGATCGGCCCACCCCACATCCATCATTGAGCCCACCGAAACAAATGCCCGAAAGCCCACGCCGTCCCGCAAGCTCCAGTCTAAAATGGCCGTGCACAGCGCACCGCTTTGACTGAGAAAAGCCACCCGGCCCGGCATCGCCATTTGAGAGGCAAAGGTCGCATTCAAGCCAAGCGCCGGCACCATCAACCCCAGGCAATTCGGTCCCACAATCCGCACCCCCAGCTCGCGAGCCGTCGCTAGGATCTCCGCCTCCAGCGCCGCACCCACCGCTCCGGTCTCTCGAAACCCCGCCGAAATCACGATCACCCCACCTACCCCCGCTTCACCACATTCACGGATCAGTCCCGGCACCGACCCCGCAGGCGTCACGATCACGGCCAAATCCACTCGCTGCCCGATGGCTGTGATCGAAGGGTAAACCACCCTTCCCTCCAACTCCGCGCGCTTGGGATTCACCCAAAAAACATCCCTCGGAAACGCCCTCAAGTTCTCCACGATCGATCTTCCCACACTCCCCGCTCGAAGAGTCGCACCGATCACTGCCACAGAGTGAGGTTGGAAAAAAGCATTTAAGATCACGCCACCCACTCTAACTCCCAACTCTTCCACCGCCAGCCATCCCCTTGGGAAAAAGACCTCCTGTTTTGCTCAAGGGGGTAAAGCTCTAGATCTGGGCATCCCGAAAAGATCGACACCTTTTTTAATAGTCGACCCTGCTCCAACCGGTGCGGGTGAGGTACCACTGGAGGATCTCGGTGCCCCAAAAGACCCAAATGGCGGCTCCTCCCGCAAGGTAGGGCCCGAAAGGAATCTTGGCGCTCCACTCTGATTTTCCCAGCAAGCGAGGGATGAGAGCAAACAGGGTTCCGATGACGGAAGCAGCAAGGATGGTGAAGAGAACACCTTTCCATCCGCAGAACGCTCCGATCATGGCAATGAAAAGCACGTCCCCGAATCCCATGGCCTCGCGTGGGATGGTCACACTCGTCGTCATGCCTTCCAGCAGGGTGACGCTTTCGAGATTTAACACTTCATCTTTTCCACCCGACGCGACTCCTTTGACAGTGAGGGTTTCCATCCGGACTTCAGCGGTCACATTGTCCCAGGTCTGCTCATTGGCCTTCACACGGTGGCAGGCCATGATGATGCGGTCCGACTTCCGGCTAAACAAATCTGCCCAAGGATAGGTCTCGCCTTGGAGCGTGAGCACCGGGGGCTCCTCTTCATTTGGCTGGGTGACCGACCAAGCTTCAGGCTCGTTGAACTGGTGCTTCACCCTTCCAAACGCGAGTTTTCCCAGCTCAACAATCGTCCACAAAATACCGAGACCGAGCATGGAACTGATGAAGGAAATGAAGAGGCCCTGGCTGTGGCTGACGCCTCCGACGAGATCAGGCGCCCAATAAGCGCAGGCCCAGCCGACAATGGCTCCGCCAATGGTAATCTCATGCGGGAGGATGAAGTGCTCGATGTCGATAAA
>CAMBPV010000269.1 GCA_945869695.1 Prosthecobacter debontii | reverse complement strand
GAAACCCTGCGCGGACAGGTCTTGGGGAGACGGGGGCCGTTTGCCGTGGTAAACGGTGAGCCGAGAGGGGATGGCAAAGCTCTTGCCAAAACAGAAGAAGCTCCGCAAGCTCTACCCGAAGGCATCCGAAGCATGACGCCTGAGATTCTAGATTGCCGACGCATCGCGGTAATTTACCGTTCATATGAAACTATTCAGTGAGTTTATCGCACGAATAAAGAATGGTTGGCCCATCGGAGATGGCTATCGAATCAAGCAGCTAAACAGAGACCTATTCCGGATTTCAAGCGACAAGAATACTCGCACAATAGACGTGGTCGTTGAGCGATCTTTTGATAGAGCGCATCAGCCAATTGTATTGCCAGAACATTGGAATCCCCCGAACGACAATGAAAAGGTAAAAGCCGAAGATGCCCAGAAAATTGAAAGCATTATTTCGGACTATTTTCGAAGTGTTCGTTGAGCGGTCGAAGCGCCGTGCTTGGCGAGGTGAAGGTCAAGCGGGGCTGCCAGTAGAAAAGGGTCGTTATACGATTCTTGACAGGTTCTTGCGTTTATGAGGAAACGGCAAGAAAGGGAGGGGGCGACAGGGAGAAATGGGGATAGAATAGGGCTTGTCCGATCCTTGCTGATCTCGGCAAAAGGAGGGTGTGAAGGCGCAGTTGGGGCAGGGAACTGCTTGCGATTCGCTGGTGACTCTCCACCGTCCAGCGCTTCATGTTATCTGTTTCCAATGCCAGCAAGACTTACGCGGGCCGCACTCTTTTCAGCGGCGTTTCGTTTCACATCAACAGAGGAGAGACCATCGGTCTCATCGGGCCGAATGGCGCGGGGAAGTCCACTTTGTTCTCGCTCCTTCTTGGAGAGACGACGCCGGATGAAGGTCAGGTGACGATGGAAAAGGGGCTGGTCTTTGGCTTCCTGCCCCAGGAGAGTGCTCCGGTGGATGATGTGACGGTGCTGGAACTGGCGACCGGGCATTTGCATGAAAACAATCGATGGGAAGATGAGCCCAAGGCGAAACGCATCCTGAAGGGCTTGGCGTTCCGGGACAGTGACTTTGATCGCAATGCGCGCACTTTGAGCGGTGGCTGGGTGATGCGTGCGCATCTGGCGCGGTTGCTGGTGCTGGAGCCGGATTTGCTTCTGCTGGATGAGCCGACCAACCATCTGGACCTGGAGTCTCTGCTCTGGTTCCAGGAGTATCTCAAAGGTTATCCCGGAGCGATCCTGATGATCTCCCATGACCGCGAGTTCCTGAACCAACTGACGGGTGCCATCCTCGAAATCGCCCACAGCAAGGTGACGCGCTATCGCGGGAACTACGACGATTACCTGCGGGAGAAGGCCTCGCGCGAGGAGCAATTGCAAGGTGCCTATGACAATCAGCAGCGCGAGATCGCGAAGATGAAGCAGTTTGCAGATCGCTTCAAAGCCAAGGCTAACTTTGCCTCGCGTGCTCAGGACAAGCTGAAGATGATCGACCGCATGGTGAAGATCGATGCGCCCGTGGCGGATGAGAAGACCGTGAAGTTCCGCTTTCCGCAGCCTCCGCGTTCGGGTCAGCGGGTGATTCAATTCAAGGGGCTCGATTTTGGTTATGGCGAGACGCCGGTTTATTCGGGCCTCGATTTTGAAGTGGAGCGTGCTGAGCGAATCGTCCTCGTGGGGCCCAATGGTGCAGGTAAATCGACCCTGTTGAAGTTGCTAGCGGGAGCGCTTGAGCCGCAGCGAGGAAGTCGAGATCTGGGACACAATGTGAAGCTGGGCTACTTTGCGCAGTATCGGGGTGACGTGCTGAACATGAAGCACACGGTGGTGCAGTCCGCCATGGATCTGCCTAGCCGTCCGGGTGAGAATCTGGCCCGCACGCTTCTCGGTTCTTTCCTCTTCCGTGGGGATGATGTTTTCAAGCCGGTGGGCATTCTGAGCGGAGGAGAAAAGTCTCGTTTGGCACTTGTCCGGCTGCTGCTGGATCCACCCAATCTTTTGCTCATGGATGAGCCGACGACGCATCTGGACATGGGCAGTATCGATGCCCTGATCGGAGCGCTGGAGGACTTCGAGGGCACGCTGGTTTTCATCAGCCATGATGTGCACTTCATCCGTGCCATGGCGCGGAGTGTGATTCACATCGCCGGGGGTGTGCTCACGCCTTATGCGGGGGATTACCAGTATTTCCTGGATAAGACGAAGTCCACCTCGGCGCGTGAGGCTCTGACGGCAAAGCTCGGGAATTTCCAGCCTGATTTGCTGCCTGCGCCCGTGAAGCAACAGTCCACTCCCGGCGGAAAATCCAAGGAGCAAAAGCGATTGGAAGCCGAAGCGCGGAATGCCCGCAGTCGTGCCAAAAAAGAACTGGAGCAGAAGATCCAAGACATCGAGGCCCGCAGCGCAGCGCTGGAAAAACGCAGGGGCGAGCTTCATGCCGTCTTGCGTGATTCCTCAGCTTATGCGGACGGCGCCAAAGCGACGGATCTTCAGCGCGAGCTGGATCAGGCGGACCGGCAAATCGAAGACCTCACAGCGCAATGGGAACGCGCGACTGCTGACCTGGAGGCACTGGCACCCACGCCAGCCGCTTAACATGAGCGATTATTCCACAGATGGAGAGCAAGGAGTGACGGGTTCGCTTCGCGGCTTCGCAGCTAGCCGTCAGTGCGGATGGCTGGAAGCCCTCACTCCTCGAGAGAGGCAAAGAGAGCGGTGATGTGGATTCTTG
This sequence comes from Prosthecobacter debontii, assembly GCA_945869695.1. GTDB lineage: Bacteria > Verrucomicrobiota > Verrucomicrobiia > Verrucomicrobiales > Verrucomicrobiaceae > JAIBCL01. The sequence continues at coordinate 1,793 of CAMBPV010000269.1, read as the reverse complement.
TTTGATGCTTTGCCCCTCTGCTGCAAGCCGAAGTAACTGTTCGCCGTATGCGGGTGCCCTCCTGCTGTGGAATAATCACTCGTGGCCGCTTGAGGTGTGAATGCGGATGTGAGCAAGATGAACCTAGGGTATGGCGTAGGTTTGCTCGCCTGTCATGCTCCGCCGATTTTTCATTTTCCTCTGCCTTGTTTCTGCTTCGATTTCGTTCGGAGCTGAGGCGGATGTGACGTTTGAAAAAGAGGTGCGTCCCATTTTAAAGGCGCAGTGTTTTCACTGTCATGGTGAGGACGGTGAGAAAAAAGGAGGGCTTGATGTGCGCCTGGCTCGCTCGATTCTCAAAGGCGGGAAGTCGGGTGCGGCCGTGGTGCCGAGCCAACCGATGAAAAGTCATCTTTTGGAGCTGATCAAACAAGGCGAGATGCCGAAGGGGAAGGCCAAGTTGAAGGACTCCCAAATCGAGACGATCGAGCGCTGGATCGCGCAAGGTGCAAAGACGGCGAGACCCGAGCCTGAGCAGTTGGGACCCGAACATGCGTTCACCGATGAGGAACGGGCATGGTGGGCTTTTCAACCGATCCAAAAACCGGTGAGGCCAGAGATCGCGGGGCTCTCCGCAATGGCAAATCCCGTCGATGCTTTTGTGGCGCAGAAGCAGCGCGAGAAGTCCCTGTCTTTTTCGCCGATGGCAGATCCCATCACGCTCATTCGGCGGGCCACCTTTGATCTCACGGGTCTGCCACCCACTCCCGAAGAGGTGGATGTTTTTCAAGCGGAGCACATGCGCGATGAACGCTCGGCGATGCGGAATCTCATCGAGCGTCTTCTGGCTTCTCCCTCCTACGGCGAGCGCTGGGGACGGCATTGGCTCGACATCGCTGGCTACGCCGATAGCGATGGCTACACGGACAAGGACCTGGAGCGGAAGTATGCCTACAAGTATCGCGACTACGTGATCAAGGCGTGGAATGCGGATAAACCCTTTGATGCATTCATCCGCGAGCAATTGGCAGGTGACGAGATGGTGCCGCAGCCACACAAGAACTTATCGGCGGATGCGATCGATAAAATCACGGCCACCGGCTTCCTGCGCATGGCGGCTGATGGAACGGGGGCGATGAATGACAAGATCGCGCAGAACTCAACCATCGCGGACACGATCAAGATCGTGAGCACGGCTTTTTATGGAATGACCATCGGCTGCGCGCAGTGCCATGACCATCGCTATGATCCGATCACGCAGGAGGACTACTATCGGCTCCGAGCTATTTTTGAGCCTGGTTTTGATACGAAGAGTTGGCGCACGCCAGCGGGGCGCTTGGTCTCGCTGCTGACCGATACCGAGCGAGCCAAAGGTGCTGAGATCGAGGTGGAGGCGAAGAAGCTGGATGCGGCACGAATGGCGAAACAGGAAGAGTTCATCACCGAGGTGCTGGAGAAAGAACTGGCCAAAGTGGATGAAAAAGATCGGGAAGCCCTGCGGAAAGCCTACCGCACCGTGGTGAAGGATCGCAAGCCAGAGCAAGTGACGCTCTTGAAGGCCAACCCCAAAGTGAATCAACTCAGTGCGGGCTCGCTCTATCTCTACGACAGCACCTACAAAACCAAACATGCGGACACGATCAAGAAAATGACCGAAGAGTCGGCGGCGGTCCGGGCCAAAAAGCCGGTGGAGGAATTCCTGCATGCCTTTGATGAGCAGCCCAAAAAACCAGAGGCCGTGCCAGCCACCTTTTTATTTCATCGCGGCGATATCGAGCAGCCCGAGCACGCGGTGAAACCTGGCGATCTGAATG
>CAMBPV010000268.1 GCA_945869695.1 Prosthecobacter debontii | reverse complement strand
CGAGCCACTGCCTCTTTAGGTTGGCAATCCATCCTGCCTCAGCCTATTGGATTTCCTTTTGAAGTCGAATCGGGGCGTGCTTACCTCGTTGGCGGATCCTTGGAAGATGATGTCTTCATCAAAGGTCTGCCGCCGGGAGGATTGACTCTGGCCATTGCTGCAGAGGGGAAACTCACACTCGACCTCACCAAAGATGGGATCGAGGCGCAAAAAGAAGGCCGTTTGATCGGTGAATATCCGCAAACGGTGGAAGTCGCCAAGCCTCTGTCCGTCGGTGAGGACGGTACAGCTTATTCGGGTTCCTTTTTTCTCCTCAGTCCAGTCGCCGCGAGCACCACGCCGGTCGTGGCAAGCACCGAGACCTCGGAGAGTGATATCGATGCAGACGCATCGGCCTCTGCTGCTCCACCCAAACGCTGGCGCTGCGCTTGGCAGCCTTCGATTCAGACCCTGTGGCAGCTACCCAACCGCACCATCAGCCTCCCGCTGGTTGATGTCCCTGTCGATCTCTTCACTCGTCGTTTATGGACGCAGCGAGTGTTTCCGCTGGGCCAGCTGTCCGCTCGGGAGGGCAGTCTGCGCTCCGTCATCGCCTACACACCCGATCATGATGCTTTGGTGAATGGTGCCAGCCTTCTTCAGCTCGATCCCGCGATCACGGTCGTGCGCGCCGGCCAGTCGGTGGTTCCTGAGAGTGCCGAGACCGGTTGGCTGAAGAACGGCGATAGGCTGGAGATCCTCCAAGTGCTTGCTGATACGCAGGGAGATCGCATCGCAAGCAGTCTTGGCAATGCACTGCATCCTGCTACGGTCTATGATCCGCAGCGCATCACCACCCGCCGCCGTTTTGCCCGCATCTCCGTCGAACTCGAAGAGCGTGGAAAAAAAGAAGTGCCCGTTCTGCATGTGGAGTTTGAGAAACCGCAGATCCGCTCCATTCCCATGTCTGAGGTGAAGAGTGACCTCGCCGCCCGGGATGAAGAAGGTCTGGAGGGAGTTCGCTTTGGGCTCAATGATCGCAGTGGCTTCAGCGAACTGCCGCATCAGGTGACCTTCCCGCTTCTCACACGGACCTTTGATGAGGCCAATGCAGATGTGGATATGAAGTGGGGAGAGTTCACCACGCAGGATGACTTCAAACGCCAGACTCTCGGCTATGGCGATCCATTTGAGATCGGTGGTGCCAATCGACTTCAACTCACCATCACCAAGGAAACCATCCCGACCTCCCGCATTTTCTGGGTCATCGTGGCTGGCTTGATTGCAGCCATCGTCGCTTGGGTCAATGGACTCTCCTTTTGGTGGATGGCTCTTCAGTTCGGTGTGGCCTTCCTCACCTGCAATCGCGTTCTCTTTGGTCAGGCCGCGCTGGTCAACCCACCTTTCAATCCCGAGGTCGTGAACACGGGTATGGTGGCACTCCTCGCCGCACCCGTGTTTCTCGGTATTGGCATGTTCCTTCTGCGGGGTTTGCTGCCAGGGCGCATCGAGCAGCGACTTCGTGGTTTTGAGATACGGGTGACTTACCGCTGGCTGGCCGTGCTTGCGCTGGCCTTCCTTGCAGTGCGCTTGGCTCTCCTTGCCGGTCTTGGGGCCAAGGAAGCGGTGTCACTGGGAGGTTTTCGTGTGGCCTTGTCCGTCTTTTTTGTTCCTGCCTTCCTGGTCCTTTTTGCCCAGTCCTGCCAGATCATGTGGGTGGAGAAGGAGCTCGCAGGCGGCCTCCGCACATCGGTGGTCACCCGCTTTGCTCTCATCACCCTTTGGCTCTTTGCCTGTCAGTCCGTCACCGCTCTGATCACCAGCGACCTTGGCATGTTCCTCTACTTCGTGCCCATGGCCCTGGTTCTCGCCGCCATGGGGCTCTGTGCCATGTGGGATGGCATCGTGCGCAGTCTGCGGGTGAGCAAAGAGGAACTGAAGCAAGAGAAGCCCTGGCTGGCCAGCATCGGCGGATTCAGCCTTGTGCTTCCTTTGCTCATGATGGCTCTCGTTTTTACAGCTCCCAAGGCCCTCATCAGCGCCTGGCCGGGTTTGCTGGAGGAAATGGCAAGCAATGAGGAACTGGTGACCGACAGCACTCTGCTCCGGGTGCTCAATTTTGCAGATGAAGACTACCTCATCAATCTCGGCACCGACACAGCAGAGCGCATCGCCCAAGATCACGCCATCATGGCCAACTACGCCCACCGGGGACTTTTTGGCGAGGGCTACCTCCAGGTGGATGTGCTTGCCGCCAAGGCCGTCACGGCGCTGAATGACAATGTCTCGGCCGTCTTCATCTTTGCCCAGTTTGGCGTCGTCGGAGCTGTGGCCGTGCTTGTGGCCTACATCGCCATTTTGCTCGGAGCGTTGGGTGCCCGTGAGAGCATCAATTCCCTCACCAGTTGGCTGGCGCTCATGGCTGGCATGTCCTTTGCTCTGGTCAGTCTCTACATGATGGCCGCCAACTACGGACTCCTGCCCTTCACGGGTCGCAACATGTATCTCCTCGGCCTCAATAGCTGGAGCGATGTCGCCGAGAGCTTTGTGCTGATCTTTCTCATCATGCTCGGCATCGCCCGGGCTCAGTTCCGAGGCGGTGCCTTCGGGAAGCCATCCTCAGGTCTGACCGACGTCATTGAAGGAAATGATCTCAACCCTTCACCGTTGTCCGATCTGATTCGGCCGAAAAACTAGGTCAAAGGATTTCCTCGCACACTCTCCTGCCTCAATCTTCCACCCACTGCATGGCAGACACCGCACAGCTCCAGCTTTCCCGCAGCAGTTCCAGCTGGAGCGGAGTGAGGAGTGGATCGGAAATTCATCTTCAACTTCTCTTTTCCGCACAACTCTGACATCCGGTATACCTCCTTCAACTCATGACTACCCTCCCACTCCCCCAAATCCACCAACGTCCGCTACTCACTTGGGTTGCCGCTTGCGCCGTGCTGCTCGGAGTTGTTTCCGCCATCTTGTTCGTGGCGGGGGCCAACATCAAGGATCGAGGGACCAACTATTATGTCCCGGAGGGTTATCGGAAAAATGTGATGGCCATGGCCAAGGCGAATGCCATCCGGCACGACAAGACTCAGCCCAAAGACCTGCGTGAGACGGTCATGCCCTGGGGCAAGATGATTTTTGATGAGGAAAACGCAAGCCCCAGACAGGAGAAGTTTTTCGAAGAGAGCAAACGACTTCAGTCGGATCTGCGCGACTTCAATGAAACGGGCGGCGGCTTCTTTGAGGTGCGGCTGGATGGGAAGATCTACATCACGCAGCAGTATCACAACTTTGCTCTGCCCTACCCACAGCGCCCCACTTGGCGCGGCAGTTTTTCGTTGGCTGGGGAAAAGCTTCCGTCTCTGGTGAGTGAGAGCCTTTACCTGGGCTTCTCCTCCACCGATGAGACGGGTGCGGCATCGGCGCAGGACTTTCGTGTGCTGAATCTCAATGCTTGGACGCAGCCCGGGAAAAACCAGAGTCATCACCGGGCCACGGCTTATGAACTCTATGGAGACGAAGGTCCTCTGGTCCGCTTCACCCTGGTGGGCGAGCACGTGGTGCTGCAACTGACGGACACGGCGCAATCTCAGGTCAAACTCAACGGGGACGTGATCAATCGCTCCGGTTCCGATTCCGTGAAGGCCTTCCTCGCACGCGGCGCTGAACTCAAGGGTGTGAAGCTGCCCAACAACGCGGCACCTCTGCGCGATGGCGACCGCCTGCGCATCCTGCACCTCCGCACCGGCCGCGAGGTGGCCCTGCGCTATGGACGCTATGCTGGCGGTATGGTGAGCCGCCGTTGGTTGGAGGACGGACGCGAGGTCAATCTGGTCGATCCCGAACTAGCCGCCGAGCTACCGTATTTTCAACAGCTCCAGGATGCGCTGAACCGCTTTGTGCAAGAGCATCCTCGGCCCGACCAGATCGGTCAGCCCAACATCCGTCTCAGCATTGACCGCAGCCTGCACAGCAGTGTAAACCGCATCTTCCTCGATGCCGTGCGCGGCTTTGACACTCGCCGCTCGTCCGTGCGGAACATCCAGCTCGAGCCTGCCTCCATTTGCATCATCAATGCATTGAACGGGGACGTGCTGGCCATGCCCTCCTATCCCGCAGCCGCTGACCTCGCCTCGATGCGTCTGCGCGCCCAGAGCGGTGCCATGCCCGGCGTTACTGAGGCCAAGCTGCGACGCCTGGGTCTGAATCAAAATCTCACCCTGATCCCCATCGGTTCCACCACCAAGCCTCTCTTTGCCAGCGCCGTGTGGGACACCCACCCCGAACTCACCCGACTCGTGATCGACGAGCCACCCGGCGGACGTGAATTCCTGCTCGGTTACAAACTCGCCGCCCCCTACGGCACAGTGGGTCCTCGGCGCGTGGATTCCAATGGCTTCCTTCGCATGTCGTCGAATGACTACACGCTCCATCTCGGTCTGCTCATGTTGGCCAAAGATGTAAAGATCGGAGCCAGTGGGACCCCCATTTTCCCATCGGGAAAAGCGGATCTCTCCAGCTATTTCAAAGGAGACACCGTTCCAGGTGGACTCGACA
>CAMBPV010000267.1 GCA_945869695.1 Prosthecobacter debontii | reverse complement strand
CGACTTTGGAGGCACCGAAGAGGCTGTGCTTGCTCTGGTCGATGGAGAAGTCCTCCGTGATGCCGTTGGTGAAGGTGGGATCGGCGTAATCCCAGCGGCTGGGGAGTTCCTGGAGGGCGATGGTATTGGGGCGATCGCCATAGACCTTGTTGGTGCTCATGTGGATGAACACGGCGTCGGGGACATGGAGGCGGGTGGCTTCAAGCAGGTTGAGAGTGCCGACGGCATTGGTATCGAAGTCGTCGAAGGGACGGGAGGCAGCGAGATCGTGGCTGGGCTGGGCAGCCGTGTGGACGATTTTGTCTGGCTTGAGTGATGCGAGGCAAGAAAGGACGGCCTGCCGGTCGCGGATGTCGAGCTCGTGATGGTGGAAGGCGGGGTGTTTGGCTTTGAGGCGCTCCTGGTTCCACCGGGTATCACCCTGAGGTCCGAAAAAGTCGGCCCGCATGTTGTTATCAACGCCGTGGACTTCCCAGCCAAGGGCGGAGAAGTAGTCAACGACTTCAGAGCCGATGAGGCCGGAGGATCCAGTGACGAGGAGTTTCATGAAGGGAGTTTGAGGAAAAAGAAATCCAATGTGGATAGTGGTTGGCTTTGTGGCAGGAAGTAAGGCTGAGTGATGGCCGCACTCCCGTACTTCAAGCAACATAACTGAATTCGGATGGCTCCGGGGGGCGCAAGTTTTGTTGGTCTCGAACTTCTGAGTGAACGATTCAAACCACGCTTAGAACCATGAATGGTGGGTTCACAGTCTGACATTGGTATTAACGATTTTGAAAGCGCGCTTTGGCGACTCTGAGTAGAGATCGAGAAGACCTGAAGACCTTGATGGGTGAACGCAAGATTTCGCCGAGGGTGAGGCTAGGTATTTGAATCTTAGTTTCCCGGACAATTCGGTCAAACAAGGACTGAGCCATATGAAGTCGCATGCTCCAGAAATCCCAAGGCTTAGGGGAGCCGAGAAAGTGAAGGATTCCGGGAACAACAGGTTTCATGGGGTAACCGGCATAAACATGCTGATTCCATTTGGGATCGAGATTGACGAACTTTTCATGGTAGGCAAGATTCAGCAGGGTCTGGTCGACTGACGGGAGGTTGCGGCCATGAATTTTGGCTAATTCTTTGAGTTTTTCTCCGGTGCGTTCAGCCCGCCAGCGGGAGCTGTCGATGAGGAGAACGCCCGCATTGAAGTAGGGGGCATCCAATGGGATACCAAGGGAGTTCAGAAAGGTATTGTCGTTCGACCACTGCAAGGAGGTCAGGGAAACGGCTCCGATCGGTTGATTCTGGAGGTCCGTCTGCCAGAGGAGAGAGAGGTCTTCGTTGATGAGCAAGTCAGAATCAAGGTATAGCAGTCGATCGGCAAGGATCAGATCCGGGAGCAAAATCCGGGCATAGGTCATGAAATTGCCGTGGAGTGATTTGCAGTCTGAGAACATGCTGTCATCGATGGTGTGGCAGACCATCGAGACTCCCGGATGATTCCTGGAGAACTGCTGGAGAAAAGCTGTCTGCGTTGAGGTGAGATTCTTGGTAAACAGGTGGAATCGGAGTGCGGTGGATTTCGGGGTAGAGTTGATGACAGACTGAACGGTGATCGAGGCGCCGCGGAAGGCGTGGCTATCGAAGGCCAATGCGATTTCGATTGAGGGCTCAAGGTTCATCAGGCAAGGAGAAAGAGGATTGTACCGAATGGTGCAGGGATGCTAGTGTGGGACCGATCTACCAAGTTTGGCCGACCAGGTTTCGAACAGGCGCAAATGACTGATCGTGTTAAAGCGAGTGACAATCAGATTGGAGACAACGGATTTGCAGGTGGATTGGGCGGGGGAGATATCTTTGCGTCTGGTTTGAGTTCGATGCACAGGTTCTCCCCAGTGATGTCACAGTTAGAAATGAAAGGATGAAGTGCTCGGACAACGGTTGGCCAACATCCAGCATGAATTTCAATAAACAGGTAGTTTACCAGAGGAAGCCAAGCCAGATTCTTGCTGAAGATCGCCTTTTCAGAGCCCTCTATATCCATCTTCACCAAAATAGGAGTGTTCGGGGCAGCCCATTCAGAGAAGAGTTGGTCGATCGATACGGTTCTTGTGGTTTGGTCGCCAGGATTGATCGGGCGATCAACGTTTAATTGCATTGAGAGGGAGTTTGGACCGCTTAAAGTTCCTTCGAGGCCGGCGTCTGAGTGGACTGCAGCGTTGATGCATTTGATTCTGGCAAAGGTTGAGGTTGACCGGCAGAGGACTTCAAAATTGGCGGTGTCCGGCTCGATACAAACAATGGTGCTCTCGGGATACTGGGCGGCAAAATTAAGCGCGGAGTACCCTACGTTTGCTCCCAGATCAAGTATCAACCGGGGTGAAAAATGGGGGATTCGGGGATAATCATTTCTGACAAAAGTGGTGTAGAAGGCGTGGTAGTCCGAACTCTGCCCTCGGAGGCTGAGCCGGATGTCGGAGTTTGGCAAGCGTAGATGGATACTCCTTCCGGTGACGTTCAAGTAGAGGAGCTTCAGCGCAATGGCTATGTTGAGCTTGGATGCTGCTTTCGCAGCGTGATACAGAGCGACTTGAAGCGTGGTCTTCATCGAAAAGGCGGTGGTGGAATTTGAGGAGGGTCGGGAGGAAATGCTGCTAAGTTTTTTGGCTGAACTTCGAGCTTGGAGGTGTCTTGAATGTGTGGCAATTGAACTGAATGGGGACGATTGGTTCAAAAGCGAAGCTGAACGAAGAGACGCTAGAGGCTCATGTGATTCATTACACGCCTCTGGCGGAGCGAAAGGAGCACATGGAGAGGGTGCTGAGGGAGGCGGGGATGCTGGAGTTTCCGTTGCGGTGGGTCACTGAATATGACCGGGAGGAGATTGAAGCACGCCATGGAGCGGGGAATTTTGGAGATCCGAAGGTTTTCGGGGCGTCCTTTGTTTCGGTGATTCTGAAGCATTTGGAGGTGTTTCAGCGGGTGGCTGAGAGCACGGTGCCGTTTCATCTGGTTTTGGAGGACGATGTGTTCATTACCGAAGACTGGAAAGAGAAGCTGGGGCGAATGCTCAGGACGATGCCAGAGGACTGGGAAATCCTATTTGTGGGAGACGGGTGTGATCTTCATGTTCCAATCTGGCGGAGGTTCTTGGCAGGTCGGGCACTCCGTGACGGAGGCGTTTTTTTTCGGGGTTGGGATAAGACTTGGTGGGGTGGCGGTGGGATTTCGCGTTGTGGTGCTGGGTATCTGATCCGGCCCGAGTCCGCTCGGCGTTTCCTAACTTCAGCTCACTCGAAGCCCCCTTTTTCTGTGCCGATCGACTGGCTTATGAACCGAGTCGGGGCAGAACTAAAAATGCGCTCGTATTGGGCGGAGCCTCCTTTGGTCATGCAGGGGGCCTTTGAAAGCTGGACAAAGGATCGAAATTTGAATCCGAGTCTCTGACAGGGCTGGATGCTAGTATTTCCAAAGATAGACGAGGTGTTTGAAGACCTCGTTCTGGGAATGGAGAAGGCCGTGCTCATTTTGCCACCAGTTTTCAGGGACGTAGTCTCCCGTGAGGGCTGAGGTGGTGTGGGCTTGGGCACCGATGGGCTGGAGTTGGCGATTGAAGATCCAATGGGCGCGCCGGGTGTGAAACATGTCGGTCGGGACGATGATGTTTCGGGCCTGATGCTCCTGCACCCAGAGGGTTGCAACTCGGGCTTCATCCCAGGTGCTGGTGACCGGCTTTCCGATGACGAGGACGGCTGTCTCTGGCACGCCACGGGCAATGAGGGTGCGGCGGGTGAGGTCCGGGGATTCGGGTGTGAGGCCCAGGAGATCAGTGGTGCGTAGCCTTTGGTAGGGAATGAGGATGAGAGGGGCGACTCCGGCGTGGTAGAGCTGTGCGGCTTTGTCAGGCCGAAACTGCTCGCCCCCGCCCAACAAGAAGATGGCATCTGCTTTTTCAGGGATCTGATCGATGATCCAAACCTTGGCGATTGAGGTGAGGATCTGGGCCCGACCGAACCAAGCCATGACGAGCAAGAGCGAGAGGAGGGCTGCACCCCAAAGCAGGTAGCGAAGGCGTTTCAACGGAGAGAGAGTCCCACGCTGGAGGGAAGGATTTGCTCGGGGAGGCGGATGAGTCTAGCCTCTCGGTATGATTTGGCCGGTGCGTTTTGTTTTGGATCGATTCTTCATCAAGCAGCCCCGGCTGAGGGAGTGGATCACGCGAATGGTCTATGGGAATGATGATACCGAGATCGAGCTGATGGGGGTCAAACTGGTGATCAACCGAATGCGGGAAAATGGCTATCTGAGAGCGAGTCGGAAAGTGAGGTCGAGCAGTGCGCTGAGCGATGAGATGGGCGCTCTGGTGACGCTCGCCGGCTTGCTGAGGCCGGGGGATACGTTTGTGGATGGCGGGGCCAATGTGGGTCTTTTTTCCTGCACGATGGCTCGATTCCGAGCGACGACGCCCGGGTTGCGCGTGGTCGCGTTTGAGCCGCATCCGGATACTTTTCAACGATTGGAGCAAAATGGGAAACGTTGCGGAGTGGAGGTGTTTCCGTTTGGGTTATCTTCCGCTAGCGGGGAGGTCGAGTTTGAGGATGGT
>CAMBPV010000266.1 GCA_945869695.1 Prosthecobacter debontii | reverse complement strand
AGCGCCATGTGAAACGGCTGCGTGAGCGTCACGCGATGCACTGGCTTCTCATCCCAGTCCGCCGAACGAAAATCCGCGTGATGCGTCTCCATGTTGCCATTCCCCGCAATCGGCGGTTCATCTTGCCCCATCATGAACGTGCCCGGCTGGAAGGACACAAGCTTCATGCCGATAGAGTTGGTGATGGGCTCGCTGGCGTGCAGCACGGCCAGCGGCGCGAGCAGCAGGGCGGTGAGGAAAGTGAGGGTGTGTTTCATGTTCATGGTTCGACTTTCAGTTTCTCGACGGGAATGATGGCCATCTCGGCGCTGTTGTTGTTCCAGAGTTCTCGGCCCTGGCCGACGCGGCCCACGCCGCCGCCGCTGTTAGAGTAGCCGATGTAGAGCTTACCCTCGTGCTCGATGGCGCACGGATAGGAGAGGGCAGCTTTGAGATGGGACTCGCCCGGACCACTGGGGAACTCGGCGTGGCGAATGACGAAGACTTGCGACAACTGCGTCTCGCCAGGCTTGCTCACGGCGATGGTTAGAGGCGAGCGACGTTTGCCGCCGTCTGCGCTGGTGGAACAAATCAAGAAACGCTGGCCGGTGCTCAAAGTGCCCGCGCAGGGCTTGCTGGTGGTCATGGGCAGATTCGATGGCTGTGATGGTGTCCATGTGCGTCCGTAGTCTTCACTGACCGCAACCAACGCCCGTGCTTCCTTGCCCCAGCGGGCGATGTTCGTCACTCGCTTCCCCTCGACGACGACAGCGGACTCTCCCCATACCTCACCGAGGTCTTTGGCGAGCGGAATGACCACGAGGTCCCACTTCGAGAAGTCATCGCGGTGGCTGATGGCGACGGCGGCGGGATTACCTCCGCCGGCGCGAAACCCCGCCATGATCCAATTTCCATCATTCATGCGTTGCGGCTCTCCCAACGCCCAGAAACCGCCTTCGACCACCGTGCCTTTGCGCTCCCACTTGCCGGTCGTCTCATCCAGCAGATAGGCCCGTGTGTGAACCTTCTGCATCGTGCCGGTGTAAGCGCCGTGAAAAGACCACAGCCTTGCCTTGTGCGAATGGAAGACGCCATGGCTGACACCGATGCCCGGCTCGACACCGGAATCGATGGTCGCTACCTCGCTCCACGTTTTGCCGCCATCATTGCTGGTGCAAAAACGCGCCTCCTCGGTGTCGGTGTTCTCGCCGCCCTTGTTGTGGCCGAACGAGGCGTAGAGGGTCCCGTTGTGCCACGCGAGCGCCACGCCATGCAGGAAACGGTAACCATCTTTGGCAAACTCGTAGGGCTTGATGACACGAAACTCGGCCCCTTCGACCAACGGCAGCTCGGCGGCTTTCGGCAACGTGGCACGATGATCCCAGAGCGCCGATGAATCGGCGGCGTGGAGCGCGGCCAGCGGCGCGAGCAGCAGGGCGCAGAGTAGGGAGATGGTGTGTTTCATTGTTTAGCTCCAAGTGTGAGTTTCGCCGCCAGCCCATCCACCTCACTCATCTTGAACCTCACACTGACGATGGACGGATTCTCCTTCGGTGTGAGGCTCGCGTAGGTGGTGGCGACGATGGTGCCATCGGGCAGCAGGTGGAGGCCGGGGTAGAGCCCGTCTTTGAAGGTCTTGATGAGGCTCACGCGGTATTGGCCGGGCCTGCCTTGCTTAATGTCGTCGTAGGTGCCGACCCAGGCGATGAGGCCCTTGTCTTTCGCGTTGGGTGCGGCGTGGCGGAAGACGATGACGAAGCGGCCATCGGGGAGGTGGAGGCCGTGGTGGCGATCTCCCGTGAGTCCCCACGGCGCGTCCACCGCCTGCGACCATGTCTTGCCCTCGTCGCGGCTGAACATGACGAGGCTCGTGCCGCTGCGTTTGTTCTCGCGCATGAGGCAGCAGAGTTCGCTGCCATCGGGCGAGCGGAAGACATAGGGCTCGCAGGGGTCTTTGCCATCGAGCTGCGTGCCATCGCAGGCGATGACGGGCGGCGACCAGGTGAAGCCACCGTCGAGGGTGATGGATTGCACCACTTGCAGCGTCACGTCTTTGCCCGTGCCAGCCGCGCGATGAAACATGCCGAGATGCGAGCCGTCCTTCAGCGGCACGATGGTGGAGAAGGCAAACACGCAGCGGAAAGGCTCGTCCTTGGCGAGTCGTCCGGGACCGAGCGGCGGTTCCTCGCGCCAGGTCTTGCCATCGTCCTCGCTGACCATGCGCGGCACATAGCCCTGCAAGCGTCCGGGGAAGTCGTTGATGACTTCATCTTTGCCCACGGCGGTCTTGCCGGAGAAAACCCAGAGGCGGCTTTTGCCCTCCGCATCGGTGATGCGGAAGATGATGCCGCCTTTGAAGTTCACATAGTTGGGCGGCATCACCTCGTCGATTCGGCGCCACGTCAGCCCAGCGTCATCGCTACGAGCCATCGGTCCCGCGTGTCCGCCGTGACCGATGTTCCAGACGCAGAAGATCGTCTTGTTGTCCGCCAGCATCGCCGTGGCGGGATGCGCGTGATACGCGTCCGGCCCGGTCGTGCCGCGTGCGAGGATGGCCTGCCGCTTCGTGTGCTCGGAGAGGTCGATGTGCTTCAACGCCTCGCGGTGTTGCAGCCACAACGCCTTCTTTTCAGCAGGCGCGGACTCCCAGGCGCGCTTCGCTCCCTTCGTGGCGATGTCCACCTCGGGCTTCTTCAAATTGCGAAGTTCATCGTCTTGGGCAAGCGCGGCCAGCGGCGCGAGCAGCAGGGCGGTGAGGAGGGTTAGGGTGGGTTGCATGTTTGATTCATTCTACTTCGCGCTCTGCATAGGCCAGAGCCATGCGCAGGTAGCGGTGACTGTGCAGCGGTGCGAGTTCGGGGGTGAGGACTTTGGTTTTGAGGAGGGACTCCACGGCGGCGAGGCGCTCGGCGAGGATGGGGGATTTCTTGTCGTGGGCGACTTCGAGCAGCGCGGTGACCAGTCGGGCATACTTCACGGCATCGGCGGCCATTTGAATGCGGGCTTTTACGCCGGGGTCATCGCCTCGCACGGCTTGGGCGCTCTTGATGAGAGCTTCGAGGGCTTGCAGGGCGGGTTCGGAGTAGTAGCGGCGCAAGCGGGCGGCGTGGGGCTTGCGGGGACCGAGTTCGGGGTCGGCGCGGACTTGCTCACTGATCTTGGCGAGAGTGTCGTGATACTGCTGCATCACCTCCGCCGCCGGACCATACGCAGCGCGGCAGTAGTCAGCGATGGTGGCGGCGACATTGAGATCGGGATTCCACATCGCTTTGCACAGCACGTAGTAATCGAGGCCGTGGGCGCTCCAGTTGCCGTGACCGTTGTCGAAGTCGAAGCCGATGGCCTTATGCTCGACACTGAACTTCACGGCCTGCGCAAACCACGCGGCCTTGTTGCGCGGCATGCCGAGGTCGGTGGCAGGGCCGAGGTCGTTCGGGCGAATGAAGAGCTTCGGCGCTATTTTTGACCACGCTTCGATCTCAGTCAGATTCATGCCGACATAGCCGACGATGAGGTTCGGCTGAAGCTGCTTCACCTTCACCGGCACGCTGCGATAAACCGAATACGCATAGGCCACTAGGTCGCGGTCCGGCATCTCGCGGCCCACGCGGGTGGCGATCTCGTTGAAGAACGTGAACGTGCGATCACTGAGCGATGGGTATTCGGCAAAGGGCTGCTTTGTGGCGGGATCAATGAGCTGTGAATCACCGAGGATCTTCGGCGCTTCGGCGGGATCGAGCGCACGACAGGCCTCGCACATGCAGAACTTGTTCTTGCCGCCGTCGTTCGGCGAGATGGAGGCCGTGAGCAGCGAGGGATCGGCTTTGAACTCCGCGATCTTCACCCGTGCGATCTCATCCCACATCGCAGCGTTCGATTTGCACAGCCGCTCCCGCTCCGGCGTCTGCGTGCGGCTGCCATCGGGTTGCTGCGCGAACCACTCGGGATGCTCCTTGCCATGTTTTTCCCACCACCCAGCAAACGCATGACCGCCATGGATCTCGATGCGCTGCCCCAGCCGCATCCGCCGATGCCACGGGCCGGTCGCCGCCTCGCCCTGCGTCGTTTTCCATGCCTCCAGCGACACGCCCCACTTCTCCAACACCGGCGCAAAGGTCTCCTCACGCGACACCGCCACATTGCGCAGTTTGCGCTTGGCGATGCGTGGTTGCTCGCGGCGGTTCAAATCCGCAATCGTGATCGTCGCCCGCTTTGGCACCACCTCACCATGCTCACCGGGAAAAAGCCAGCGCACGCCGAGTTCCCGCTCGATGAAGTCATACACGGCAAAGAGCGTGCCTTTGCAAATCATGCCGCCCGGCCCCGAATCGCCGCCGCAGAGGTGCAAATTGCCGTTTCGCGTCAAAACCACCATCTCCTCAGGTTTCGGCGCAAGGTCGGCATTCGCCTTGCAGTGCCCCACATAAATGCGCGGCCCCTCTGGCAGTCCCTTTTGCGTCTCCGTGCCCATCTGAGGCCGCGTGCCGCACACCTTCCCCAGATAATCCGCCAGGTCCACCGCCGCCAGCGACACCACCGCGCCATCGCCAGTCAAGTGGTCCGCAGACTTTTGGATGTGTTTGTAAAGCCCCTCCGGCACGATGATCACGGCCTGCGGCTGCCCATC
>CAMBPV010000265.1 GCA_945869695.1 Prosthecobacter debontii | reverse complement strand
GCTTCGCCCACTGCACCTGACCCGCGACATCGAGATGCACAATGAGGCCATCGTAGTCCTTGCCGCCGCCTTGAAACGTCTGGCCAGCCACACTCACGCTTCCCTTGAACATGCCCACGCCCCAGACGCGGCCCTGCGAATCGCAGGCGATCTCGTGGTAAATGGCGGTCGTGGTGCCCGGGATGAGGTTCACCCATTCGCCCTCGCCTTCCGGGGTGAGTTTCAGCACGAGCGCGGCGCTCGTTTTGGATTCGATGACGATTTTGCCAAAGGCTCCTGCGCCCGAAGCACTCCCACCGAGGTAGATGTGATCCTTCCCATCCATCGCGATGCCGTGCCCGCTGCCGGAGACCTTGCCGGAAGGCGTGCGATGCCAGATCTCGCGACCTTCCGCGTCATACTTCGTGCAGAAAAACTGCCCGCCGATCGCCCCAGTGATGACGACATGCCCCTTCGAGTCGATGGCGATGCCGTGTCCATAATCGGAACCCGTGCCGCCCTTCACGCGCACCCACAGCAGCTTGCCATCGGGGGAGAACTTCGCGGTGAAGGCATCGAAGTTGCCCGCATTCGGCACCTTCTCGCCGTTCGCCATCGCGTCCGTGCTTTCGAAGTGCCCCGTGACATACGCATTCCCCGCCGCATCCGTGATCACGCCATACGCTCGATCCGTCTTGCTGCCGCCGAAGCCGCTCACCCACAGCGGCTTGCCCGCGGCATCGAGCTTCGTTAGGCACATGTCCATCTCACCGGCCGTTTTGTGCTGCTGATCACCAAACATCGCATCCCCCACGCACTCGGAGGCGAGAAACACATTCCCCGCACGATCCGTCGTCACTGCCCGCGTCTTGTCATGCCCACTGCCACCGCCGCTGAAGACCCATTCGCAGGATGGAGGCTCTGCGGCTTGCAGGGTGATAATGAGAGCGAGGAAACAAAGGAGCGATTTCATGGTCGCTCAAATACGATGGCAGATCGTGTGATTGAGCGCTCAATCCACATAAACAAACTCGTTCGCATTCAAAAGCATGCGGCACAGCGAGAAGAGGTCGATCTGCTTCGCCGCGGCAAGTTCTTCGGATGTCGCATCACGCTGGAAGCAGAGCTGGAAGGCGAGCTCGGGTGTTTTGGCTCGTTCGGCAAGGTAGCGGGCTTGTTGGAGCATGAACTCGTTGTTGGAAAGGGCGAGGGCTTGCAGGGCGGTGGTGGTTTGGGCTCTCGCGGGGGTAAAATTCGCGGGGTCGGGGCAATCCAGCGTGGTCATGAACTGGTGCGGTGTGGTGCGCACGATGAAGCGGTAGATGCTGCGACGCCAAAGCTCCGGTCTGTCGGGCGTGATGTAATTGTAGATCGGCGCGTAGGCCTCAGTGTAGTTGAAGTCGCGGTAGCCGGGTCCGCCGCGGGTGAGATTGAGTTTGCCGCTGACGGCGAGGACGGTATCACGCAGCGTTTCGGCATCGAGGCGGCGTGGGTTTTGGCGCCAGAGAAGGCGATTTGAGGAGTCCAAAGTGGCTGCGGCTTTAGCCGCACCATTTCGGCTAAAGCCGAAACCACTTTCTTGCCGATACGCCTTCGACATGACGATGAGTTTGTGGATGTGCTTCAAGCTCCAGCCGTGCGTGATGAGTTCGTTCGCGAGGAAATCGAGCAGCTCGGGATGGCTTGGGGCATCGCCGCCGAGGCCGAAGTCGCTGGGCGTGGTGACGAGGCCCTGGCCGAAATGATGATGCCAGAGGCGGTTCACAATGACGCGAGCGGTCAGCGGGTTTTCGGGATGGGTGATCCAGTTGGCGAGGGCGAGTCGGCGCTGCGCTTCGGGCGTGGTTTGATCGCCAAAGGCTGATGAAGCGTGCTTCACCCATGAGAGTCCGCCAGGGGTGACTTCTTGGGCTTCGTCTTCGGGATTGCCGCGACGCTGCACTTTGATGACGGGTGGTTTCTCGTTGGAAACGATGGCATAGACCTTTTCGGGCTCGGGATTGGCCTTGAGGGCTTTTTCGAGTTTTTGGGCTTCGGCGCGGAGTTGCTTCAATTGAGCCGCATCGGCCTCGGTGAGGCGTGTTTCGGTGGTTTCGGGTATGAGTTTGGGATCGCCGATGAAAAGGAGATCGCTGCCGATGCCGTCGCCGCCGTCGGTGGCGATGAGGGTGAGCGTTTTGGCTGTGGCGGGCACTTCGAGTTCGAGCGCGGCGGTCTCGTCTTTGCGGAGTTGGAGCTTTTGGAACTTCAGCTCGGCATCGACAATGACAGTGAAGTCGGCTTTCGATGCGGCGGCCTCTTTGGAGGCTCCGAAACCGACGAGTCCGGTCAGGCGCATGGCTTTGAGGCCGCTTTGCTCGCGCAGTTTGGCGAGGTCGAAGGTGATGCCGCTGTTTGCGTGCATGGCGAGCATGCTGTGGCCTTTCGTGGCGTAGTCGATCCTGCCGAGCTTGGTGCTGCGCTGGGCGCTGATGGGATGATTCGCAAGGGTGTCCCAAAAGTGACCGCTGGTGGCGGGGATGGGGGCAGGACCATTGGGGAGGAAGACCGATAGGATGGATGGAACGGATGGGACGGAGACCTTTTTGTTGGGGGCGATGTCGCGGAAGTAGCCGAGCTTGTTCTTCGTGATGGAGCCGTTGCGGATGTCGATGCCGGTGGCTTCGGGGATGAGCTTGGCGAGCTCGAGGCCTTCACCGGCTAGCTTGGTGATCTGGGCTCGTGTTTGATCGAGTTCTTTGCCAAGGCGTGCTTTTTCTGAAGCGATGCGTTTCGACTCAGCGGAATCGGTTTCGAGGTCGCCGCGCTTCACACCGGAGAAAACGGCCCAAAGGCGATAATACTCCTCCTGCGAGATGGGATCGAGCTTGTGATCGTGGCAGCGGGCGCAGTTGATGGTCATGCCCATGGTGGAGGTGAGCGTCTGCGTGACCATGTCATCGAGATCAAGGGCGCGTGCGGCACGGCGCAGCATGTCGCTCCTCGTCTCCTGCTGCCCAACGAAGTCCCATGGCCCGGCAGCAAGAAAGCCGAGTGCGGTAAGGTTTGGCTTTGCCAATAGATCGCCCGCGATCTGTTCTCGGAGGAACTGGTCGTAGGGTTTGTCGGTATTGAAGGAATCGATGACGTAATCGCGATAGCGCCAGGCATTGGGGCGGAGTTGGTCACGCTCGAAGCCGTGGGTGTCGGCGTAGTGGACGATGTCGAGCCAATGGCGGGCTTGGCGTTCGCCGAAGTGCGGGCTGGCGAGGAGGGTGTCCACGAGATTCTCATAGGAGGAATAGCTCTGATGGGACGGATCCGAGGGGAGGCCGAGGAGGTCGAAAGAGAGCCTGCGTGATAGAGTGAGTGCATCGGCCTGAGGAGACATCGTGAGTTTGTTTTCACGGAGTTTGGCTTCGATGAAGGTGTCGATGGAAAGTTGCTCGGGCTTCAGCTCAAGAGATTGGGCTAAAGCCGAAGCCACTTTGATGGGCTGCACGGACCAGTGCTGGAGGCGCTTGTCGGTAAGAGCGGCTTTGTCGGTTGCATTTTCGGGCCACTTCGCGCCAGAGTTGATCCATTCCCGGATGAGGGAGATTTGCGAGGGTGTGAGGGGATCGCCTTTGGGGGGCATTCTTTCGTCTTCGTCGGTGCTGGTGAGGCGCAGGAAGAGGGGCGAGGCTTCCGCTTTGCCTGCGAGGATCGCGGGTCCGTCGTGTCCGCCTTTGAAGGCGTGGACTTTGGCATCGAGACGGAGTTCGCCTTTCTGCTTCTTTTCGCCGTGGCATTCGATGCAGCGCTCCTGCAACAGCGGGCGAATCTCGCGGGCGAAGTCGACGGCGAGAAGGACGGAAGGGACGAATAAGGCGGAGAGGAGTAGCTTCACGCGAGGATCTCTTTCACCACCTCGCCATAGACATCGGTCAGGCGGAAATCGCGACCGAGGTGGCGAGAGGTGAGTTTGAGGTGATCAATGCCGAGCAGGTGCAGCATGGTGGCGTGGAGATCGTGGATGTGGATCTTGCCGTTGATGGCTCGGTAGCCCATGTCGTCGGTGTCGCCGTAGGTGAGGCCGGCTTTGACGCCGCCCCCGGCCATCCATGAGCAGAAGCTTTCAGGTTGGTGCTCGCGTCCATGTTTCTCGATGGGCGATTTGCCGCTAAGATCCTGGCTCCACGGCGTGCGGCCAAACTCACCGCTCCAGAGCACGAGCGTGTCTTCGAGCAGGCCGCGTGATTTCAAATCTTTGAGCAAGGCGGCAACGGGTTGATCGGTCTGCGAGCAGAGTTTTGGGAGGTTGCCGCGGATGTCACCGTGGTGATCCCAGCCGCCGATGCTGACCTGCACGAAGCGCACGCCAGCTTCGCTGAGTTTGCGAGCGAGCAGGCAAGCGCGGCCGAAGGTGTTCGTGTCCTTGCCGCCAACGCCATAGAGGTCGAGCGTGGCTTTGCTCTCTTTCGAGATGTCCACGATCGCAGGCGTGGTGAGCTGCATGCGCGCGGCAAGTTCCATGTTTTGGATCATGCCTTCCATGTTCGCATCGCCACTGAGGTCGCCGACAAGACGCTTGTTCATGTGGGCCATGAAATCCATGCGCTGGCGCTGGATGGCATCGTTCTCGGAGACGTTGCGCAGGTTTTCGACAGGCAATGATTTGCTGTCGAGCGGCACGGTG
>CAMBPV010000264.1 GCA_945869695.1 Prosthecobacter debontii | reverse complement strand
CGCTGGGCCTACCAGCGCGGCAAAGGCGAAATGGCCGAACTCGCCAAAAAGCTCTTCGGCGAGGCCAACACCGACCGCGCCAAAGTCGTCACCAGCTACCTCGACGCCGCCAAAAAGTCCGGCGACGCCAAAAAAGGCCAGCAAATCTTCGCCACCATCTGCATCACCTGCCACAAGCACGGCACCATGGGCGTCGATGTCGGCCCGCCCCTCTCCGACGTCAAAGTGAAGCCCCCCGAAGGCCTGCTCTCCGACATCCTTGACCCGAACCGCATGTTCGAAGCCCGCTGGAGCGCCTACTCCATCGAAACGAAAGACGGTCGCACCCTCAGCGGCCTCATTCAAAACGAAACCAGCGACGCCATCGTCCTCGCCATGATGGGCGGAGCCAAGGAGACCCTCTCTCGCAGCTCCATCAAAGACATGAAGTCCCTCGACCGCACGCTCATGCCGGATGGTCTCGAAGCCGCGATCACGAAGGAACAGATGGCGGACCTGCTGGCATTTTTGCTCGGGAAGTAGACCTTGTGACGGTCGATGTCACAATTGAGGAGCAGAGTGGCGGTGGTGGTAGAGTTTTGGATCGCTGCTCCTCGGCCTCTTTTCACACAGCTCCATTACGGCGAAGCCACCACTCTCACTCGAAGGAACTGTCCAAGCGAGCCATTGGTGGGAATGCCACCTTCCTTGACGTTGCCTGTGCTGAAGTCGGAGAGGCTAGTGTTGAGCCAAGAGTTGAGATCTGTGGACCGTTGGACTTCCAAAGAAGCGTCTGGGCGTGAGACAAAGGCAGCTCCTGTTCTGAAAAAACCGCCGGTCATAGTCATCGTAGTCTGTGGTCGGCTTACTGAGGTGTCCATGCGTGTGCCAGCGACATATTCAAAGAGGTTCGAGAAGGAATCCGCATCCGCATCCTGAAGGGGCAATTGTCGCACCGCATGGGAAACGGCCGTGACGGCATTCAATCGACCGCCAGTCGTGCATATCCCACTGTAGGCGGGACGACTGATTACGGAAACGAGAATGCTGTTTTTGATCTCAGTGGCCTTCCATGTGGGATTCAGATACTTGATGGCAGCGGCAATAGCCGTAACATACGGCGCGGCCTGCGAGGTGCCCGTGTAGGAGGAGTAGCTGGTGCCGAGGATAGGACTGTAAATATCCCGCCCAGGAGCAAAGAGATCGACACTCACCGCGCCATAGTTTGACGGATTGAAAGTACCTGACCAGCGGGCGTCCGTTCGATCATGGTTGCCCACCGAGATGATGTTCGTGTGCGTGTAGCTGCTGGGGTAGTTCGGCGTCGTGTCATTGTTCACGCCTTGATTGCCAGCACATATGCTTAGCAGAATGCCGGCCGTCTGGCAGGCAGTGAACTCGGTGTTCAAAGTGCTGTTGAAGGGGTAGCTCTGAAGGGAAAGATTCATCACAGGCACACCGCGCTGGCGTGCATAGGTTGTGGCGGCGATGAGATTGGAGGTGAGGCCGCTGTTGCTCGAATTGAGGATTTTGCAGACAAGGATCTTGGCCCCGCCGATCATCCCCGCGATTCCCGTGGAGTTGTTGCGATTGGCGGCAATGATGCCCGAGACATTGGAGCCGTGCCCGTGATCATCGGTGGGGTTGTTGTCGTTATTGACGAAGTCCCAGCCGGTCACGTCATCAATGCGTCCGCTTCCATCATTGTCGATCCCATCTCCAGCGATCTCTCCCGGATTGGTCCAGCCGATGTTAAGGAGGTCGGGATGAGTAAAGTTCAGACCCGAGTCCAGCACCGCGATCACCAGCCCGGGGGTATTTTCCAAGATGTCCCAAAACTCCGGCGCATCGACATCCGCGTCTACTGTGCCACCGGACTGGCCTGTGTTGTGATGTCCCCATTGCGTGGTGAAGCTTGTGTCATTGGGGGTGCCTGCACCGAATCCGACCCCGTCGGGTTCTGAAATTTCTACCCATCCATCCATTCCGGCCAGCTTTTCGAGAGCGGTTGGCAGTGCATCCAGATTATCCTTCGGCAATCGCACAGTGTACAGGTCATCAGCAATGGCTTGTACAATCGTCATTCCCGACTCTCGAAGGCGGACAGCAAGCTGATCGCGGGAGACTCCGGGGCTGGCGCGGACGATGACTTGATCCGCGAGGTAGATGTTCCGGCCATGAATTACCCAGCAGCCAGCGACAGCGTCATCCTCCCAGTCTTCTTTGACATGCAGGAGCCTGTCCTGAATGTCGGAGCGCACGAGACGCTCCCGCTGCCAACGTCCAAGCACAGGGGCGGGCCGCATCCTTTCCTGGAGCACCACACCTCGCGCTAGCGCACGCTCAACTGGCTCATTTGAGTCACCGCGTTCAGCGGGCAATGGGCGTGAGGGGATTGAAAACGAGGCACCGCCCTGTCTGAAAGGAAGGGAGGCGGCCTTGCTCTTACCATTTATCCTAGGGTGTTCAGCAACCTGCTCACGATCGACCGAGGCATCATCCATCGAATCACGGCTCGAAAACCAAAGCAGCGTCACAACTAAGGCAGTCGCGATGGTTGGGATAAAATAAGGCTTCCAATTCACGGATCGAGTTTAGGGGTTCGCTCTTCCGCAGTCAATAAATCAGGCGCAACAGTGCCACCATCTACATCACCTGCCACCGCCACGGCACTATGGGTGTCGATGTCCGCCCGCCGTTCTCCCGCAGCGCCATCAAAGACATGAAGTCCCTCGATCGCACCCTGATGGCCGACAGCCTGGAGGCCGCCATCAGCAAAGAGCAAATGAGTGACCTGCTGGCATTCTTGCTCGGGAAGTAGGCGTGAAGTCCCTCGATTTTACCACAGACGAGCAGAGAGGCGGAGGTGGCGGTATTTGAACCTCTGCTCCTCCGTTCCCCTTGGAAAAAGAGGCGAGCCCTCAATCACCACGATGCTGGCTGTCGGTGATGAGACCGGCTTCGCCGTGGCGCTTGCGGCTGTCGGCGCCTGACTCATGCAGGGTTTCTGTGGTCTGGGTGATGGCTTGCGTTTGATCCGCCAGTCTGAGGTCATGCGGCAGGGTGGTGACAATGTCGTCCTCGGCAGTGCCAGCGGTGGTTTGGGGGGCGGGAAACTTCGGCATGTGCGGGGTTGGGTCGGGGGTCTGTTTCATTGGCCAGCGTCAGCCGACTAGGCCAGTTTTGCCATGGGGTGTACACTCCATGGAGTTCAGCTGAGGCTGCGATCACGAAGGAGCAAATGAGTGACCTGCTGGCGTTCTTGCTCGGAAAGTAGCACCCCTTGGACTGCGGCAGCCTGCTGCCGCTTTTCCCAGGCAGCCCTGCTGCCGCCGAATTCCCTCTGGCAATGGAGACGCAATCCCGCTCCGCTCAGGCGTGAGCCTTTGAAGTTACCCTCACCCGGTGCATACCCGACGTCCAGCAGGCTGGACTCCCGAAAGCGGCAGCAGGCTGCCGCAGTCCAAGGTCGCTGACGCGACAGGCGGCGCTGGCAGGCGGAGGACACAGCAGCCGAAGTCCATCTCGACCTCTCCTGCGGGGTCGCGGCGCAATTGGACCTGCGGACTCAGGGTGTAGAGTTGGCGACGGGAGTCATCGGGGTCGGTGCTGGCATCCACCAGACCCGCTTCCCGCAGATTGTCCGAGTGATTGATCGTGGCGCTGATCCGTTTGCCCAGATGCCGGGCGCAGCCGTTGGCGTGGCGAGGCGTTCCATCGGCCATCATTTCCAGCAATCGACGGCGCAGCGGATCTCCCAGCACGGCATAGATCACGTCCCGACGTCGCGCGGCGGGATCCGTTGATTGAGCAGGGGGTCGGCCGCGCTCTGGTATGAATTCGATTTTATCACAAAAGCGCCTTTGAGGGCACGCATCCATTCGCAATGTCCCCTTCATTGGTCTCCGGCACCCCTCGAGGGATTTTGGGCCAAGATGAATGAGGAAGACCGATCCGGGCCGGGAATCTCGCCCGCCGCCCCGCAGCCTCGTGCACCCCAAAAACCAATCGGTCCCAGCCAACCCTAGGCTCGGAGGTGTCGCAAAGAATCATCAATCACCATCCCCGAGACTCCGCAGTATCACAAATGATCACCAATCACTACTCTGGAGCCGTGTAAAAATTGCAAACCATCAGCAATTACCAAAATGAAGCTTTTAAGGTGTTACATAGCATTTTACTGTTTGTTATTGAGTCGCTGAGATATATCACAACATATTAAATTGTAACTTATTAGCTTTTGAAGTATTGCAAATCATAACCTATTGTCACCCGGGAGCCTTCGAGGTGTCGCAAAGAATCTTCGACTACCCGTTCGGAGCTTCCGAGGTGTCGCGATTGATCACCGATTGTGTCACCCGAGTCTCCGATGCGCTGGATCTCATCCTGCGGCTGATCGTGGCCATCATCGCTCCGCGTGATGAGCGGATGGCTTCCGCAGTGGGATCGGCACCGCTTGGATTTGGGGGGATTGCTGTGGGTGGGGATGTCGCTCGCTCGTCACGCGGAGCGATGACGGCTACTTGGGTGAGCAGGCGCCCCTGTTTCTCTTGTTGCCCAAGGGCGGTGGGGCTCGTTAATGATGAGATGCCTTTTTCTAAACCTGACTCTGCTCTTCTCATCATCGGCCATGGCTCGACGCTGAATCCTGACTCCAGCGCTCCGACGCATCAACATGCGGAGGCG
>CAMBPV010000263.1 GCA_945869695.1 Prosthecobacter debontii | reverse complement strand
CCCGGATGTCCGAGCGCAAAGTAAATCTTGTCGGCGTCCAGCGCCAGTTTTGCCACGACTGGCACAGGGGGCTCAGGTGTTACGGGCATAAAACCGATTCTGCCAACTCCAGCCTGACTCGACAAGCCTGGATTTCATTTTTAGGACCCCGCAGGCTCCCGAGGGTGAAAACCGAAGCTCATTTCGCCGCGAACCATTTCCCTACCGGAAAGCGCCTTCCGCAATCGTGCCACAGGAGAGTCGGGACCGGAAGACATTTTCTTCAATCGACGGTAGGCAGTTGGGCAGCCGGAAGAATCTTTCCCCATTCAGCATCCCCGAGACACCCAGCCGGAAGGAGCGTTCTTCAATCCACGAGGACAGGCTGCAAGACGGAAAGAACGTTCTTCAATCGGCACGCCGCAGGTGGGCACCCGGAAGAACCCTTCCTCAATCAGCACCCGAAAGCTCCCAACCGGAAAAAGCTTTCTCCAATCAGCGCAGAGCCGTTCACCTGCTGGAAGGAGCGTTCTTCAATCACCCCTCCCGACTCTCCCAGTCGGAAGGATCATTCTTCAATTGAAGGCCGGGAGAGCCACCAGGCCTGCAAGTCGCTGGTGTCACGAGGACGGCGTGACCTTTTGATTGCATTCATCGACTAGGCATTGCCTCACTTCGCCATGTCCTCAAGGTTAACCATGTCTTCCTCAAAGGCGGCCTCGTCGTAGTGCTATAACGCGCAATGCTCACTGGATCGCGCCGAGGATGATCTCGTCGATGGCTTTGACTTCTATGAACTCCGGGAGGCAGGGCTGGGGCAGTATTTCCTGCGCAGCCTCTACTCGGACATCGAATCGCTGAGATTGTATGGAGGCACCCATCTAAAAGCGCATCTCCATCTTCATCGGGCATTGTCGAAGAGGTTTCCATTCGCGATCTACGATGCCTTGGAGAAAGAGGTGATCAGCATTCATGCCGTGGTTGATTGTCACCGTGACCCTTCGTGGATTCGGAAAAGATTGTGAGGCAGCTGAGGTATGAATGTCCCCAACGGGTGCGTATTCCTCAGCCCAAAAACCAACCATCTCATGAACACCACCCGCCGGACCTTTTTGAAAAACGCCACTTCCTCTGCCGCTGCAATCGGTTTCCCCGCGATCTTGCGGGCGGCCAATCCAAATAGCACGCTGCAAATCGCCAGCATCGGGGCGGATGGGATGGCCTACAGCGACATCAAGAGCACGGCGGATCATCCGAAGGTGAAGTATGTGGCTTTCTGTGATGTGGACAAGGCGCGCTTTGCCAAAGTGGATGCCGACTTTCCGGGTACGCCGCAGTTTCAGGACTACCGCGAAATGCTGGCTAAGCTAGGGGATAAGATCGACGCGGTGAATATCGGCATACCCGACCACATGCACGCGAAGGCGGCGATGGATGCGATGCAGATGGGCAAGCATGTGTATTGCCAAAAGCCACTGACGCACACGGTCTGGGAAGCGCGCCAACTGAGGCTCCAGGCAGCGAAGTCGGGTGTGGTAACGCAGATGGGAAATCAGATTCACTCGGCCATTGAGTACCGTTTGGGCACGCGATTGATCAAAGAGGGCGCCATTGGAAAAGTGAAGAAGGTTTACTCCTGGGTGGGTGTGACGGGCAATGAGCGAACACGATTGCTGGAGCCACCGAAGACGGGCATGCAACCACCAGCCTCGCTGAATTGGGATCTGTGGATCGGCGTGGCTCCGATGCGCGACTACGCACCGGTTTATCACCCCTTCATCTGGCGCGACTGGCAGGACTTTGGCTCGGGTGGCCTGGGTGACTTTGGCTGCCACATTTTAGACCCCGTTTTCACAGCTCTGGAACTGACCGCTCCCACCAACATCACGGTGAGAAACAGCGGTATCAATGGTCAAGTCTGGCCGGTGAATGAAACGATCAAGTACACCTTTCCCGGCACCAAACACACAGCGGGCGACATCGAGGTAACGTGGATGGATGGCGGACTGAAACCGGATCGCAAGCTGGCCAAGATGCCACCTGAACTGGATCTGCCTCCGAGTGGATCGCTCTTCATTGGTGAAGAGGGGACGCTAGTGCTGGCTCATGTTGGCGGACCTCGAATGTATCCTTTGGAGAAGTACAAGAGCTTCATTTATCCCAAAGAAGTCGGCATGAATCACCGCCACCGTTGGGTGGATGCCATCCTTGAAGGCGGCAAGACGAGCGATGGTTTTGACTACGCGGGGCCACTCACGGAAACCGTGCAGCTTGGCAATGTAGCTACACGTTTCGCGGCCCCCACGGTTGATTCGGTGAGTGGACGCATCACCGAAGATACAAAGACTCTGCAATGGGATGCCGCGAACATGAAGTTCCCGAACCTACCGGAGGCGGAGCCGTATCTGACGAAGACCTATCGGGACGGCTGGGAAATCAAGCCCGTCAGTTGATCTGGCACGAGCCGTGCATCATGGTGAATGCGCATGGCTCCCTCCTTCCACCTTCTCGAACACGCACTCGCCCGAGTTCATCTCACGGCGTTGCGGGATGAACAGACCCAGACCGACCTCTTCCGCTGGCACCTCAGCCGGCTGGCAGGTCTGCTTTTTTCAGAGGCCGCGCGCGATATCGAGACACACACCGTCCAGGTGCAAACTCCGATTGCCCTGACCATCGGGCATCAGGTGAGCCGCCCGATCATCCTCGCACCGATTCTGCGCGCTGGATTGGGTTTGGCGGATGGGATTTTACCTCACGTTCCGAAGGCGGTGGTCGCGCACATTGGCATCTGTCGAAATGAGGAAACCGCACAGCCGGAGTCTTACTACGCCAAGCTGCCGAGCTTCCTCGCCGACGCCGAGGTCTTCGTGCTCGACCCCATGTTGGCCACGGGCGGCAGCGCTGTGGAAGCGGTGCGACAGCTCAAAGCAGCAGGAGCCATGAGGTTAAAACTCGTCTGTGTCGTGAGTGCGCCTCCTGGCATCGCCAACTTCCAAGCGGCTCATCCCGATGTGCCGATCTTCACGGCTGCGGTGGATGAGGGGCTGAATGAGCGCTCCTACATCGTGCCCGGATTGGGTGATGCGGGCGATCGCTATTTCGGCACTTGATTGCCAGGATTCCGTTGCGCCAGACGTTTTTTGATCATGCCTTTTTATTTACCTCCCACTTCCACCCGACGCGATTGGCTCAAGCACTCAGCCGCAGCCGGGGCAGGACTTTTCACTGCCAATGCGCTCGGTGCCACGAGCCCTGAGAATGCGGAGACCTGGGTTCTTTTTTCCGACCCGCACATCGCTGCGGATCAGACCCTGGTCACGCGGGGTGCTTGCATGGCTGAAAATCTGAAGCGCTGCGTGGCCCAGGCACTCAAGAGCAAAGATAAACCTTTTGGCCTGATGGTGAACGGTGATCTCGCGCACACGGATGGGCAAGCGGGTGACTATGAGGCATTCGTCGGGCTCATGCAGCCCCTGCGTGATGCGGGGCTGGCCATTCATCTGACGCTCGGAAATCACGACAACCGCGAGACTTTTGCTGCGGGATGCACGGGCCTCGATCTCTCGCTTCTCGAAGAGAAGAAACCGATCGAGAAAAAACATGTCGCTGTCGTCTCCAGTGCGCGGATGCACTGGGTGCTGCTCGACTCCTTGGATCAGGTGAATGTCACACCGGGTCTGCTGGGTGATCTTCAGTTAGGTTGGCTGGACCGCACGCTGCGCAACCTTTCTGACAAGCCGACACTCATCATGCTTCACCACAATCCTTTAGGGCCCATCGTGATCGACGGTAAGCCGATCAAGAACCTCGGCCTCCAGGACACCGATCGCTTGTTCAATCTGCTGAGCTCGCACAAAAAGGTGAAGGGACTCGTCTATGGCCACACGCATAACTGGTCGGTGAAGCAGAACGACACCACGGGCGTCCATGAGATCAATCTCCCGCCTGTCGCTTACGTATTCGGAGAAGGAAAACCCAATGGCTGGGTGCGTGCCACGGTGACAGACACGGGCATCGAGTTTGAACTGCGCTGCCTGAACGTCGCCCACGACGAGCACGGGAAAAAAGTGGCGCTGACTTGGTAGAACGCCAGCTTGGGGGATTAGGCTTGGGAGCGCCGGCGGCGGTTTGAGATTCCCGTCAGCAGCGCCCATGCCGCAAGACCGACTCCGAGCCAAAGGGCCGTCGTCTTCTGTTTGGAGGTCCAGGCCTTGCGAAGATTCAGCTCCAACACGGCATGGTCCTTGAGCTTGCGGAAATGATAGGCCTGCCCATCGGAAGGCACGTCCACCATCAGGGAACGGCGGCCCGTTGCTCGGAGTTGGCTGGTGACTTGCGCCTCGAGGCCGAATGATTGAGGGATCTGCGGCGCGTCGAAATCTTCTGATGGTTCATTGGCTTTTCTTTTGGCGTCGGGCGAAGCCGGGACAACAACCGGCGCATCAGCAGCAAAGGGATCCGCATTCGACATCACGGACGCTGCTTGGGAAGGTGCCAGCATCGGAGCGGCCGCAGCTTTGTCTCCAAAGCCACCGCCACTTGCCCGAACTTGGCTGGTTACATTTGCCCGCGCATTGTTCCCCGCATTGAAAATCTGAGCGGTCGGTTCCTGCCGTTTGATGGTGAGGTCACCCGTGAATGTGTTGGTCGTTCCACCTAAATCCAAAGTGCCCCCGTTGATCACCAGGCTCTGCCCGGTCAATACTTGAACGCCCGAGTTCACCACCGCACCTCCCGTGTAAGTGCTGGTCCCCGAAAGGGTCAGCGTTC
>CAMBPV010000262.1 GCA_945869695.1 Prosthecobacter debontii | reverse complement strand
GGCGTCTTTGGCGTGCGCCTCGATCTTTTGGCGCAGTGTCGCTTTGGGGCTCTGCGGCGTTGGGGGCTCAATGGCAGGGACGTTGGCAGGAGGCGGTGGTGGTGTTTTGCCGAGAACGACCTCGCTGAGCCACACGCCGCGATGCACGGGACGATGACGCGTGCCGTCGGAAGTGAGGCCGAGCACCGCGCCCATCGTCAGCAGGCCGCCGCGACGATCCTCGGGCTTCAACGACACACGCTCAAAGCTGCCCGTCTTGGACTCCGGCAGTCCGTAAAACTCGCAGAGCCGCGCATTGGCCACGGTCCAATCGGAATGGATGAAACCATCGATGGGTAGGTTTTTGGCGAACATCTCGCGGAAGAACTCCACCGGCTCGGAGCGCATGCTGTCCTCCAGCCACGCGTCGTAAGTCGGATAGAGCTTCTTGTCCGGCGGGAACATGCCCACGCGGTGGAGTTGCAGCCACTGACGCGAGAAATCGTCGATGAAGCGGCTCGCTTTGCCGTCGGCGAGCATGCGATCGACCTCCTTCTTCAATCCATCGCCCTTCAGCGTGCCGCTTTTGGCTGCAGTAAACAGCGCGTCGTCAGGCATCGAACTCCACAGAAAATATGAAAGCCGCGAGGCGAGTTCCGAGTCGGTGAGACGCTCGCGGGCCACCGGATCGCCCTCGACCAGGTAAATGAAGTGCCGCGAGGTCAGCACGCCCTGCAAGGCCACGCGATAGGCATCCGGCAGCTTCTCGCCCGCATCGCGCTCCTCGCGACACGACTGCAAATACTGCTCGATCTCCTCCGGCTTCACCGGACGACGCCAAGCACGCTCGGCGAAGCGCTGCAGATGCTCTGCCACCACCTCGGGCGTGGTGTCATCGGGCGGCACCACCTCCTTGCGACGCGATTTTTCCGCCTCGGACACCAGCGGCCCCTCCCATTCGACCCAATCGAGGATCACCGTGGAAAAAAGGCCGTTCCCTCGGCCATCAAACATCTGCGGCGCGTTCGGATTCAGCAGAACAGTCTCGCTGCTGTGCGTGAACATGTAACCGCGGCCGCCGAGCGCACCGCGAAAAGCCGCGCCCGCCCTGCGGTCCACCACATCCGTGGCCACCACGCAAAAATCCAGCGAGGTGGGCATCTCAAGAAACACCTCAAATTCATACACCTGCGGCTTATCCTCCGGCGCGGTGATGTCGAACTCGATGAGCCCGTCCACCGTTTCCTCGCCCGTGCGCTTGCCGATGCTCAGATGAGCCGTCTGACCACCAATCGGACGAATGCCGCTGGCCTGGATGCGCAATTTGTAGAGCCCGCTATGCTCCGGCCCCGTCTTTCCGAGCCAGTTCGGCGAGAGCGCATTTTGGACCGTGCCAGGGAAAAGCAGCCAACGCAGCGGCTTCTTGATGCCAAACCGATCCAGCACCGCCTGCTGATCCTTGCCACTGCCGTAGCGCAGTTCCGCCGCTGTCTTGCGCAGTTTGCGTGCGTCGCTCGTCGCAGTCGGAAACGCACGATCCAGCACCAGCTCCGCCGCGCGATAGTAGCGATCCACATGCGATGGCGAGAGCGACAGCTCCGACCCAATGCGCTCAAACCCATGCCAGCGCGTGTCCTCATTCAGCTCGCCCGGCTTCGCGGGATCGTAGCGCACACCGAGCAAATCATAGACCGTGTTTTGATACTCCGTCCGGCTCAGCCGATAATGCGCGACAGGCGGCCGCGCCGCCATCCGCGCCGCCCGGCCCTCCTTGATTCGCGCATCGAGGCTCGAAACAAACGCCGCGATCTCCTCTTGCGTCGGCCGCTTCTCCTTCTTCGGCGGCATCTCGCCCGAATTGACCTGCTCGATCACTTCCGCCCAATGATGCGTGTCCGCCCCCAGCTTGAAGTCGCGAGAGAGTTGGTCGATGCGCAGATCACCCTTCTCCTTTTTAGGGCCGTGGCAAGAGATGCAGTGTTTCTCCAGAAAAGCGTCATACGGCTCTGCACCGGATAGGGCATTGGCAAAGGCAAAGACGGCAAGAAGGGCTGTGGCGATTATCGATCGAAAGCAGAAAGTCATTTTGAGCTGAGATGAATACGCATTGATGCCGACTTCCCTAACAAGCTGCTAAACTCCTGAGTTTATCGGGGTCCGGATTGGGATACAATGTGCAGGTCAGAGGACGGCCTCACGGTAACCGCAAACCAAAAGGACCCGCACTCCGAGAGTGCGGGCGTTTCATCCCTCAAATTACGGCTGCGAAATGGGGACCCTCTGCCGTGATTTCGCTATTCGGCCTTGAGCGCCCAACGGATGCCTCCGAGGATGTGGGCCTGATAGGTCTTGGCGATTTCAGGGGTATTTTTGCGGTCGGGAGTTCCGGCTTTCCACTCCGGATCCCAGACGTCTTCACGGTGTCCGAGGGAGGTGTAGAAAACGCGACCTTGACCCTCTTCACGCACCCAACTGACAGGGAAGTAACCGGGAGTTTTGTCGTTCGGATGGGCATCGAGGCCGAGGAGCTGCTTCACCCGTTTAGGATCGTAGCTCTTGATGATGTAAATTTCGTCGAAGACTTTCCAGTCAGCTGGGAAGGGCTTGGTGGCCGGATGCTCGCGGTCGTGGACGATGGGCTGGATCTCGACTTGCGCCTTGTGGGTCTGAAACTCGCCACCGAGCATGTCGACGTAACCACGGAATGGATGGTAGGTGTCGGAGCCGGAGTGCATGGCGATGAAAGCACGTCCTTCACGGATCAGGTTGATGAAACCCTCGCGGTCCGGAAAGAGAAGGTCTCCGGTGGTGTTGGCGAAAACAAATCCGTCGTAGGCTTTGAGTTTATCCAGCGACATGTTCTCGGCCATGTAGGCTTTGATCTTATCTCCCCAAGCTTTGTTGGCGGTGTTGAACTCGGCAAGAGCTTTGCTGTAGTCAGCCGTTTTTTGGGCAAAGCTGGCGTCGGTGTCTTTCTTTTCGTCTCGAACGGGGGGCTTCCCTGGGTTTTTCGGCTGGCCTTCGGGCTGGTGAACGTAGTCAACGGTGAAGGCTCCCGAGGTTTCCCCGATCTGCTTGATGACACGCTCAGCGGTCTCGATGGAGGAGTGCCTGAAACCCGTGGTGACGGTGACGACGAGGAGTTTCTTCGGAGCGGCGAGTGCGCTACCGACGCCTCCCAAGGAAAAGGCGAATGCAAGGGCGGCGAGACGTTTAATCATAGACGAATTTGAACGCGCTCGGGTGGTGGGATATTGCGGCTAGGAATACAAATAGGCGAATTCGAATGGAAGCGTGAGGCCTGCATCTGCTTCGAGTCTGGCACTGGTCCTGCTCCAAGAGTAGAGTTTCTGTTCTTTTACTCCATGACCCCTGCTCCCCTGGATACAACCATTCCGACCCTCGGACCGTGCCTTTTTCACTCTCCCCTTCACCCGATCGGCGGGGTGAACACACCCTTCAAAAGCGATTCGAAAGACCGCATTTTGTATCACAGTCATCTGCTGGAAGACGGGCGGGACATGTCCGTGCCCAACTTCGAAGAGGCTGGGGCGCGGGAGATGATCTACTTTGACCCCTCGAAAACGACGGTGGGCATCGTGACGTGCGGGGGACTGTCGCCAGGGCTGAACGACATCATCAGGGGGATCGTGAACCAGTGTGCTTTGCAATACCGGATCAATCGCATCTACGGTTTCCGCTACGGATACGAGGGGATGGTTCAGCGCTTTGGGCATAAGCCGGTGCTCCTGAGGCCGAGCTCCGTGGAGCAGGCGCATAACTTCGGGGGGACGATGCTCGGGAGCTCGCGCGGGCAACAAGACATCGGCGAGATGGTGGACACGCTGGAGGACATGAAGGTGGATATCCTCTTCGTGATCGGCGGGGATGGGACGCTGCGTGGAGCGGCGGAGATCGTGAAGGAGATCGAGCGGCGTGGCCTGAAGAAGGCGGTGGTGGGCATCCCGAAGACGATCGACAATGACATCCGGCATTTGGATAAAAGTTTTGGTTTTGAGACGGCGTTCGCGGCAGCGGTGCAAGCGGTCAAATGCGGCTACACGGAGGCGACGGGTGCGGTGAATGGCGTCGGACTGGTGAAGCTCATGGGGCGCGACTCGGGGTTCATCGCCTGTTACGCAGCACTGGCGGGTAGCAATGTGGACTTTGTGCTGATCCCGGAAGTGCCCTTTGAGATGGAGGGATCAGGTGGACTGCTGGAGATGCTGCGGTATCGCCTCCTGAAGCGCGGGTCGGCTGTGATCGTGGTTGCGGAGGGGGCGGGCCAGCATTTGATGAACACGGAAGACGCGACGGATGCGAGCGGCAACAAACGCTATGGCGACATCGGGCTCTTTATGAAAGATGAGATCAATCGGTTCTTCAAGGAACGGAAAACAGAAGTGAATCTGAAGTATATCGACCCGAGTTACATCGTGCGCAGCGTGCCCGCCAATGCGGCGGACAATGTTTACTGCTCACGCCTGGCCCAAGGTGCCGTGCATGCGGCCGTGGCGGGAAAAACGGGGATGCTCGTCGGCAGGTGGCACGGTTCATTCGTGCACCTGCCGCTGGCGATGGTGATCGAAGGGAGGCGTAAGGTCGACCCGACACAAGAGCTGTGGCACTCCGTTCTGCAAGCAACCGGACAGCCGCCGGTGATGCGATAGGGTTGGGGCCTCGTTCAAGTTCTCGCCCGTCGCCCGCGGACGAGGGTTGAGGAGGTGACCAGCCTCCCGGAGCCGTTGCTGACACGCCGTCAGCCCTTGCTCCAATGACTGGAGCACTT
>CAMBPV010000261.1 GCA_945869695.1 Prosthecobacter debontii | reverse complement strand
GGAAGGTGAGGTGGAGCACGGTGGGGCTTTAAGTTTGGTTTGAAAGTGATGGCCGATAAGTGTCAGCGTCTTGGCTTAGCGAGTGACTCGGTTCAGGGAGTTACCACAGATCAGTCTATTCGGTGCCCTTTTTCTTGCCGGCTTTGCGCATGGCTTTTTTGTCTTCCTTGTTGGTGGGGGCGTCAGGCTCGTTGTGCGTCGGCAGGAGTGCTTTGAACTTGGCCATGATGGCCTTGGATTCGGGATTCGCGGCGAGATTTTTGTGTTCCAGTGGGTCGGCGCGGTGGTCGTAGAGCTCCTCGGCGCCATTCGCTTTGCCGCCATACCAGGTGTAGCGGTAACGGCCATCGGTGAGGGAATGGTTGCTGAACTGGTAGGTGGTCAGGGTGGGATGATTCCACTCCATCTTCGGGTCCTTCAGCAAAGGCACAAAGCTGCGTCCTTCGTTCTCCGCATTGGGTGGAAGGCCGCACAGTTCCACCAGCGTGGGATACATATCGATCAGGTTGACGACTCCATCGCATTTGACGTCGGCGGGAGTCATGCCGGGCACGCGGACCATGAAGGGCACGCGGTCCGACTCTTCCCACAGATCGGTTTTGCCGTATTTCGTCTTCTCGCCCAGATGCCAGCCGTGATCGCCCCAGAGCATGAGGATGGTGTTGTCGGCATGCTGGCTCTTCTTCAATGCATCGAACAGCACACCGAGGCAATGGTCCACGTAGCTGATGTTTGCGAGGTAGGCACGTTGCGCTTGCTTGTGCATGTTGGCTTTGGCGATCGCGTCAAACGAGCCAATCGAAGACTTGAACAGGCGCTTTCCATTGGCGTCCACGATGTCATCGAGATCGTCGCGGAAGATTTCGACCGGTTTGATGGTTTCCAGAGGATAGAGATCAAAAAACTGCTGCGGGACGAACCACGGCAGGTGCGGCTTCGAGATGCCCAGCGCCATGAAGAACGGCTTGCCTTCGAAATCGCGCTTGAGCTGATCTGCCGCCCATTGGCAGGCGACATAGTCCTTGGTCTCTTCGACCGCAGCCTTGCAGGCTCCCCACTTCGTCACTTCCTTTTCCTCGCCTTTCTCCTGCCCCTTTTCGTCGGCTTTTTCGCCTGAAGCGGATGAGGGCGATTCTTCCCAGAGCATGCCTTTGTTTCGTCCGCCACCTTCAGCGAACTCTTGGAACGCCCATTGGCCCTCATCCATCCCTTCAGACGTGGGATGCTTGTGGAAGATCTTTCCCGTGGAGAGCGTGTGGTAGCCGTTCTTGGCGAAGTATTCGGGAAGGGTGACCACCTCCCTGGCTTTCGGGGCTTTCTTCAAGTCTTGAGTGTTGCCGTAAATGCCCGTCGTGGAGGGCCGTTTGCCGGTCAGGATCGCCGAGCGGCTCGGGCAGCAGACCGTGGACGCGCAATAGGCTTTGTTCATCACCATCGCCTGCTCTTTGGCGAGCCGGTCAAGGTTGGGCGTGATCGCCTGCGAGTTACCGCCGAAGCATCCGACCCAGTCGTTCAAGTCGTCAACGGCAATGAAGAGGACGTTGTAGGGCTTGGTGTGGGATTGACCCAACAAGGAGCCCAGTGGTAGGAGAAGGAGGGTGAGGATAAGGTTCTTCATGGTCTGGGGCGTTTGTTTGAGAATGCTGGCCGGTAAAAGATGGGCGGTAAAAAAACGGGACCGGCATATCGCAACTTGAGCATGATCAGTGACGACAAGGGTGAAAGCCGAGGTTTAACGATTGAGAAAAGGTTCACTCATGATCACGGCCTCGATGAGGGAGCGCAGGCCGTATTGTTTCTTTGGAAGCTCAGTGACAATCTTCTCCACGGTGGCTTCATCGAGCGCCTCCATGCGACGACCGCAGGCGTAAGTGAGCAGGCGATCGGTCAACATGCGGGCGAAGAGGTCTTTGCGCTGCACGACGATCTTTTTCAGGCCGGCCACATCCTCGAACTTCTCGCCGCTGGGCAGTTCGCCGCCGGAGTCGATCTTTGTTTTGCCGATGCGGGGCCGCCAGTCGCCGATGGCGTCGAAGTTTTCGAGAGCGAAGCCGAGCGGGTCGATCTTTTGATGGCAGCCGTAGCAGTTTGGCGACTCGCGATGCTTGCTGAGCAGCTCGCGGATGGATTTGGCACCGCGCACGTCGGGATCGATCGCGGGCACATCATCGGGCGGCGGTGGCGGTGGTGTGCCGAGGATGTTTTCGAGCAAAAACACGCCGCGAGTCACCGGGGAGGTCTCGATGCCGTTTGCGGTGATGGTGAGCACGGAACCCATGCCGAGCAGGCCCCCACGTTTGTCAGTCTTGAAGCTGACTTTGCGAAACTCGTGGGCTTTCGCGGGATCGCCCAGATCACCGAGTTCATAGTGTGTGGCGAGCGGTTGATTGAGGAAGCTGTAGTCGCTGTCGAGGAAGTTCACGAGGCTGGCATCCCGGTCGATCAGGTCGCGCATGAATATGCGGGTCTCGATCTTGAAAGCGTCTTGAAAGCCTTTGGAGTAGTATTCTTCGAACTCTTTTCGATCCGGCGGCATGCCACCGAGATTGCGGAGGTTCAACCAGCTATCGAGGAATCCGGCGACGAAGGCATCCGATCGTTTGTCTTGCAGCATGCGACGTGTTTGCGCCAGCAGCACCTCAGGCTTGGTCATTTCTCCGTTGGCCGCGAGCTTGATGAGTTCGTCATCCGGCATGGTGGACCAGAGGAAGTAGGACAAACGAGAGGCCAGCGCGTAACCGCCGAGCTTCTTCGAGTCACCTTGAGTTTCCTGCGATAGATAAACGAAGCCCGGCGAGCAAAGCGCGGCCTTCAGGGCTGCTTTGAAGCCATCCAGCGCCGAGTGACCGGTGCTGACGCGTTTCTCGCCGACTGCGACAAGCCGATCGACCTCCTCTTGGGTGGCCGGACGGCGATAAGCACGAGTCGCGAAACTTTGGAGCAACTCTCGCCTCTTCTCAGGTGAGAAGGCTTTTTGGCTCAAAACGGCCTGTTGAGTCACGGGCGGCCATTCCTCGATGAGGGGGCCGCGAATCTTCACTTCGTCGATGCGGATGTGCGGGAACTTGCGGGTGTGCAGGGCGATCTGCCTTGCTTCGACGATGCCGGGCTTGCCCTCCTTTTTGTCATCCTCATCCATGAACTGCGGCCAGAGATCTTTGTGATGGTCGGCGATTTTCATCCAGGTCTTGCGAATCTCCTCGGCCCCATTCGGGAACACAAAACGGGGCGTGTGCCCAGCATCCAGCCAGACCTTCATCGTGCGCCACTCAGCCTCGCCGTCGTTGAGCTGGATCTCCGCCAGCAGGGGCTGGTTTGGCTGGGGAAGATCGAGCGGCCCGAGTTTGGCATCGCCGGGCACGATGCCGAAGCGGAAAGGCTCTCGTGAGTCGATGCCGAAGAGTTCGGGATCGTATGGATGCTGCCGATTCATGGCCTTCACCAGCACCTGCACCTCATAGAAGCCATCCACGGGCACGCCGTCCTCGAAGTCGTGGATGAAGCCAAAGCCGCCGGTGTGCTTGTCGGAGTCCATGCACTCCAAAACGAGCAGATGGAGGTTGTCGTATTCGTTGCGCTTCTTCTCCGACTTCGACTTGGTCTTGAACTCGCCTTGGAAGTGCCACGTCTGCTCCTTGGGCTGCTGCTGATGAGCGAAAACCTTCTCCACCACCACATCGGCCGCGTCGAGATACTGATCCAGCAGGTAACCCGAGGTTTGCAGCACATCGCCGAGGTTCTCCATGTGGTCGGCCGATTGATCGCGGGGGAACTTGGTGGTCGGATCAAACGCGGCCATGTTCAGCGAGAAGAGATCGCCAATGGTGCGGAGGTATTCCGTGCGGTTGAGGCGGCGAAGAACGGTGCTACCACCGGTGCTGGCGAGTGCCTGGCGGCCTTTGGTAAGCTCCTGGGTGATTTGCTCGATGAAGGCTTTCTGTTCATCGGAAGAAGGCTGTTTTGATTTCTTCGGCGGCATTTCGCCGAGATTGATCTGATCGAGGATGTCCTTGAGTTCGATCAGCGTGTCCGTTTTGGCCACAGGAAGCGCGAGCGTGTCAAAACGGCGGTCGCCCTTCTGCTTTTGGGCTCCGTGGCAATCGTTGCAGTACGTGGCGAGGAACTCAGCGGGGCTGGCAAAAAGATGGATGGCAAAAAAATGAAGAAGGACGAGGCAGCTCATCTTTTTGCCATCCATTTTTTTGCCAGCCAGAGAATCAAAGAAGCGTCGTGAAGGTGACATGGTTGTGCGTGATGTTGGCCCAATGGATGGCCTTGAGATTGGTGTGCTTGAGAAGTCGGCGGGCATGTGTCTCGAAGGAATCGAGCTGATTCGTGAATGCCGTGAGCTTGAAGGCGACGTCGGGTGCCACGAGGCGCATCTTTTGATCATGCAGATGGCCTTTGGCTCCCAAAACAGGCACAGGCTGCAAAACCTGCTCCTCGCCACCGAGGAAGTGCGTCAGGGCTTCTTCATACAGGCCTGTGTCCAACCCAGCGCCCCAATCGTGGATCAAGCTGAGCAGTTGATCGTGAAAGAACTCGGCCCCGGCGATGGCTGAGGCGAAGTTCGAGGTATCCAGCGAGGGATTCTTCAAATCTTTGAGCCTTTGGTGGCAGTTCACGAACTCTTTGCCAACGCTCTCGGGCCTGACGTTGATGATGAGGCCGTGTGGCAGATCGAAAAGGAGGAGATAATTAATCGTCTGAGCGCGATGACGGCCAACAATGCTCTCCGCCGCTTTGAACTCAAAGATGCCGCGCTTGTGCGCTAGTACGTCCAGCTTGTAGAGCTT
>CAMBPV010000260.1 GCA_945869695.1 Prosthecobacter debontii | reverse complement strand
GAGCGTGGGCAAAATCCACTTTCTACCCAAACAAGGCTCCGACCTCACCAAGGTGATCTTTGCCGATTTCAAATGGGTGCCATGAACCGGTTGCTTGACCACGTTGTTTCACCCAACCAAACCCCGAAGCGATCCGATCCATGAAAGCTCTCGTCTGCGCCCTTTTCCTTGCACCACTCTCCGCCCTGCACGCGGCTGACGGCGGCATTGCATGGATCATTCAATGCAATGGCAACTCATTGCCAGCCGCTCCGTGGACAGCCATTGGCAAAGCAGACCCCAGACTCGAAGACGGCGCATTGCATTTAAGTGACGACTCAAAAGACGACATCGCCACATTTGAATCTGAGTGGACGGGCGATCTCGAAGGCAAGGAGATCATTGTGGAAGCTCGGGTGAAGCTAGTGAGCATGGTCGGCCATCGTGATTCGCCGACGGCGACGTGGCCGCAGCGGGATGGTGCCCCTATTTGCATTCAGGTCAGTGATGGCCAACACGAAGAGGGCATCTTGCTCACGCCGCCACAGGACAAGCACGCAGAGGCGGCAAAGGGCTATGTGCGCACGCTGACGGATCGTTTTGCTCAAGCGAACACAAGCGATGACTTCCACACCTATCGGCTCATCATTCGTGGCGAGGACATGGCCGTCGAGATGGATGGCAAGCGCATCATCGAAGGCCGCGATGCCTTTTGGCGACCGGCGACATCGCCGCGCAAGTTCATCTGTTTTGGTTCCACCTCGAAGCCGTTCACGGGCGAGGCGAAGTGGGAGTTTGTGCGCCTCGGTTTGCGGTCTGCGCCAAGTGCGGCGGTGGAGAAATCGCCGCTGAAGATCACCCTCAGCGAGCCGTGGCCGCTCAATGTGGAAGAGAAGAACACGGAGTCGCGCCCCTATCTCTACGACATGGGCCAGGGGCTGCTTTTGACCAGCAACCCGCAAGGCAGCGATGCCTTGCTGGAGCCCTACATCGTGCGCCGCAGCACGGACGATGGCAAAACGTGGCAGGCGGTGCCGGGCACCGAAAAAAACAGCGATTCACCGCAGGAACTCGTTCGCCTCGCCGATGGTCGCATCCTCGGGCCATCGCGTTGGACGCACTTGCAGCCGGACGGCACACTCACGGGCAAGACCACGATCCTCGATGCCAAGGCCGAGACCTTTACCATGCACGACAGCACGATCACGTTGCCAAAGGAGTTTATGCCCGCAAAGACCGGAGAAGTGCTCATTTTCGAGCGTCACATCTGGGCAGAGAAGGACGGCAGCATCACCGCTGTCGCGTGGAGCCGCACGAACCGAAGAGATGCTCAAAAGCGCTTCGTCGTCACACGTCACACTCATCTGCTAAGCAGCGCCGATAGGGGCAAAACGTGGACGCACCTCGCTCATCTTGGCCTTGGCGGCGAGCCCGCCGTCGTGCGTCTCAGTGACAGCGAATGGCTTGCTGTCACTCGGCCCGATGCTCACATGTCGAACCTCCTCCAGCATCGCTCGCTCAATGGAGGCAAGACCTGGAAGTTCGAGCGCACCCTGGAAGAAGGCAGCGTCATGCCCGACCTCGTGCTCATGAGCCATGGCGTGCTCGCGTGCAGCTACGGCCGCCCGGTTTCCAATCTCATGTTCAGCCTCGATGGCGGCCGCACTTGGCGCGACCACCGCGTCATCTCCGACCGCGCGAACTTCAACTACACCGCCATCCGCGAGATTAGCCCCTGCCGCCTCCTCTACATGCACGACGGCCAGATCCCCGGCACCCTAGCGCGGATCAACTCGCTCTACATCGACGTGGAGAAGACGAGGCCTTGAACGCAACATTCCACTCAAAACATGAAACTCGAACTTACACTCCTCACCGCCCTCCTTCTCGCTCCACTGGCCCCACTCCATGCCGCCGACGCTCCGCCTAAGGAACAAAAACCCGCACCCGAGTTTCGGAAATACGAACTGCCCGTCGAGCCGGATGAGAATGTCGCGTATGGCACGCATCGGATGCAGGTGATTTATTTTTGGCGGGCCAAGTCCGACCAGCCTACGCCGCTGCTCGTTTACATTCATGGCGGCGGCTGGCAGGGCGGCGACCGGTCTGTGGCTCGAAGCATGATCCTTCCGGCTCTTGAAGCTGGCATATCGGTGGCCTCCGTGGAATACCGCACCATCAAAGACTCCACCGCCGATGGGCTCGTGCCGCCGGTGAAGGGGCCGATGCTCGACTGCGCCCGCGCTCTCCAGTTCTGCCGCAGCAAGGCCAAGGAGTGGAACCTCGACAAAACCAAGTTCGCTCTCTCCGGCGGGTCTGCTGGAGCCTGCACGAGCCTCTGGCTGGCCTTTCACGATGAGATGGCGGACCCAAACAGCCCTGATCCCATCGCCCGCGAGTCCACTCGCGTGCTTTGCGCCGCGGTGTCCGGTGCTCAGACCACGCTCGACCCACACCAGATGCGTGAGTGGACGCCCAACAGCAAATACGGCTCGCACGCCTTCGGCATCGCCTGGGATGCCAAGAAGAAAATCTCGTCCTTCCAGATGTTCTACGATGCCCGCGAACGCCTCCTCCCTTGGATCAAAGAATACTCGCCTTATGAACTCGTCAGCCGAGGCGATCCGCCCGTGGGCCTCTTTTACAGCGCCCCGCCCAACCTCGGTCACGACGAAAAAGACCCCACCCATACCGCGAACTTCGGCGTGAAGCTCAAGGAGCACTGCGATGCCCATCAAGTCCCCT
The DNA here is from genome assembly GCA_945869695.1 of Prosthecobacter debontii. Lineage (GTDB taxonomy): Bacteria > Verrucomicrobiota > Verrucomicrobiia > Verrucomicrobiales > Verrucomicrobiaceae > JAIBCL01. The sequence goes on along the minus strand of CAMBPV010000260.1, from coordinate 2,080 downwards.
GCGACCTCGTCTATCCCGGCGCACCGAATGTGAAGCACGCCACCGACAGCGACTACATCAAGGCCCACCTGCGGCCGGAGCTGAAGTGAAGACCTCAAACCGTAGCCCCAGCCTGAAAATGAAACGCCATCTTGCTGCCACCTTGTCGTTGGTGTCACTCGCTGCTTTGCAGCTCGCATGTTCGGCCATGGTGCATGCCGATGAGGTCATCCTGGCCGGTGGCGACGAAGTTTTCATCGTGGACGCGACGGAGGCGGCTGCGGGTAAAGCGAACAAACTCTGGCGCTGGAACGCCCAGGAGGCGGCGGACGTGCCGGAGGCGGCGCGGCGGGATTTTCATCACATGGATGAGTGCAAGGCGGTGGAGCAGGGCGCGAAGCTGCTGGTGTGCGCCTCGAACGGCGGCTGTGCCTTGATCGAGCGGGCCACGAAACGCGTGCTCTGGCGGGCGAGGTCGCGAAATGCGCACTCGCTCGATCTGCTGCCGCATGATCGCGTGGTGGTGGCCAGTTCGCTGAGCGGCGATCATCTTGAGGTCTTCGATTTGAAAGGCGCGGCGGTGCCAGTTTTCAAAACACCGCTGCGTTCCGCGCATGGCGTGCTGTGGGATGAGGCGCGGCAGTGCCTGTGGGCTTTGGGGTTTGATGAACTGCGCGGCTACACGTTGGCGGAATGGAGCACGGCCACGCCGTCACTGAAACTCAAGAGCTCGCACAAGCTGCCGGATGCCGATGGCCATGATCTGCGCCCCGTGCCCGCCAGCGCGGACCTGCTGCTCACCACCGAGCATGGCGTGCATCTGTTTGATCGCGACAAAGCGACCTTTCGCCCGCATCCCACGCTGAAGGACCACGCGAAGGTGAAGTCAGTGGACATTCATCCAGTGACTCACCGAGTTGTTCTCAGCACTTGGGGCGCTATGTTGCGTCTTTTCGTGCCAGAAGGAAAAATCACCTTCCAAGACGACCGTCCTTACAAAGCCCGCTGGCTGCCCTAATTCTATGAAACCCACCCTCACCCTGCTCTCCGCTCTTTTTCTCACGTCGCTCCTGCCGGTCACCGCGGCGGAATTGAAGCTCGCCTCCGTCCTGGCGGATCACATGGTTCTGCAGCGCGACAAACCCGTCGCCGTGTGGGGCTGGGCGGATGCGGGCGAGAGCGTGACCGTCTCCTTCGCAGGGCAATCGAAATCCGCGACCGCGGCTGCCGATGGCAAATGGTCGCTGAAGCTCGATGCCATTGCGGCTTCCGCAGAGCCGCGTGTGCTCCTCGCCACCGGCAAAGACGGGCGCAAGGTCGATGTGAAGGACGTGCTCGTGGGCGAGGTGTGGCTCGGCTCGGGCCAGTCGAACATGGCGATGACGGTCGCGGGTTGTTACCACTTCGATGAAGAGAAAGCGGCGGCGAAGTTTCCACGGATCCGTCATTATCGCGAAAGCTCCGGCCCGGCTGAGAAACCGCAGGCCGAGGGCAAAGGTGCGTGGCAACTCTGCACGCCGGACACCGTCGGGGGCTTCTCGGCGGCGCTGTATTTCTTCGGTCGCGAGATTCACAAAGAGGTCGGCGTGCCTGTCGGCCTCATCAACACATCGGTGGGCGGCACGGCGATCGAATCCTGGGTCGCCGCCGAGGTGCAGTCCTCCGATCCCGACACGAAGGCGAACTACGACACGCGCTTGGAGGCGCACCGGAAGTTCGATCCCGCGCAGGCACCTGCTTTGCATCAAAAGCAGCTCGCCGTCTGGAAAGCCGCGTCCGAGAAGGCCAAAGGCAACGGCACCCCGTTCGTCACCCCGCCGCCGAAGGACCCGCTCGCGATGTGGAAGCTCAAAGGCGGCCCCTCCGGCCTCTTCAATGGCAAAGTCGTCAACCTCGTGCCCTACACCCTGCGTGGCATGCTGTGGTATCAAGGCGAAGGCAACGCTGGCAATCCCGGCCTCTACCACAAGCAGCTCACGCAACTCGTCACGAGCTGGCGCACGCTGTGGAATGACGAAGTGCCCTTCGCGTGGGTGCAACTGCCGAACTACACCTCGCCCGGCGAGGGCTGGCCCCGTGTGCGTGAGTCCATGCTGAAGAC
>CAMBPV010000259.1 GCA_945869695.1 Prosthecobacter debontii | reverse complement strand
CGTTTCGATGTAGTCCAGCGTGACTCGATTTTCTGACGCGCCGAGTCGAGGGCCGACTGCCGTTGTTTCCTCCCGGCTTCCACTTGGGCTGCTTTTTCCTCCCATTGCTTCGTTTGCGCATCGAGCTCCGCCGCCGGCTGGACGCTGAGTCCGGCCCAAAGCGCGGCGAGGTAAGTCTCGTTGAGTTTCTCCTCCGCCGCGACTTCCGCGACGGCAGCGGGACCGCCGCGAGTGAGCCGGTCGCGATGCTTCAGCGTCGCCGCGAGATGTGCAGCAAGCGGCGGATCCCCATTGGGACCCGCATAGCGCGAGTGAAAACTGCGCAGTGCTTTCTCCGCCTCCGTCGTCCAATCCGGACCATCTGGAGAAGACGAAAATCGAAAGCCCGTCGGCAGCAGCACCGCCCGCGCCGCGACATAGCGAGCGGCCTGATGATAGCGCTCCACCAGCCCCGGCGTCATCGGCATCGCTTCGCCGACATTGGCAAAACCCTCGCCGCCCACGCTATCGGGCGCGAACTCACCGGCTCGCGTCGGCTGCATGTCCACGGTGGTGAGATCGCGAACCGCATGGTCATACTCCGCATTGGTCAGCCGACGCAGCGTCACCGGCCCGGGGTCGCCCGCGTGCGCCGCTGCCGCCTCATCCACCGCCGCCCCGATCCAGCCCAGCAACTGATCTCGCTCAGCCAAACTCGGCTGCGGAGATTTCTTCGGCGGCATGTCGCCCTCATTCAACCTTTCGGCAATGTCCTCCAGCATCTTCGGCTGCGCGAGCAGCGCCTCAGCAGTGACAAGGCTCGTAAGGTCCAAATCATTGTCATCGGGCTCCTTGCCGTGGCATTTGCCGCAGGTCTTCACCATCAACGGATGAATCCGCTCCGCATAGGCCTTCGCCCGGTCAGCCGCATCATCGGCAGCAGCAGCCGTGAGCGCGAGGCACACGAGTGTAGCAGGAATGAGGAATCGGATCAGCGGACTCATGGTTGGAGCGGTGAGTGAATGTGATTGAGGCCGACAAAATCATTCGTTTTCCGGCAGCACCGGCAGCCATTCACGCCAGCTCAGGATGTGTTGGCGCATGAGCCGTTCGCACTCGGTGGGAGACTTGGTTTTAAATGCGTCCACCACACCTTGGTGACTGCTGACCGTTTCTGCACGCGTGCCGCGCGTCTGAAGTTGCTTCGAGCGATGCAGCCGCCCCAGCCAAAGTTCCAATTCACTGCGCAGCGAATGCCAGAGCTTGAGCAGTCGAGCATTCCCCGATGCCTCCAGAATGATCTCGTGGAAATCCAGATCCAGATGCGTGACTTGAAGCAACGTGGTGGCCTTGCTGGTGGCCTTGATGTTTTTCTCAAGACGCGAGCAATCTTCGCGCAAGGCTGGTGCCGCCAATCGCGCCGCCACGGGTTCCAATGCGAGACGCAGCACATACAGCTCTTCAAAATCATGCGGCGTCAGGTCTTTGACATAAGCCCGACCCGTGCCGCTGAACTCCACCAATCCCTCGCGCTCCAGCGTGAACAACGCCTCCCGCACCGGCACGCGACTGACACCAAGCCGTTGCGCAACGGCAGATTCAGCGAGGAGATGACCAGGGGAGATCTCGCCATCGAGGATTTCCTGCCGGAGACGGGAGACGGTGATGTCGGAACGGGTGGTTGTAGGCGGTGTTAAGCTCATGCGGTATACCGTTTCAATACGGTATACTGTCAGAGCTCTTTCAATCCAGAACGAAAAATCATTGATCGCTAGAGTGCGGGCGTTCGTCGGAATCGAGTGCGCCTTGAGTGCGGCGAGGTCTTCCCACTTCTCCACGACGACGACCTTGTCGGGACCGATCTCGGCTTGATTGGACAGATCAGTTTGTGCGTCAATGGCGGAACCGTATTCGATGCAGCCCTTCTCCGCGCGGACGTCGAAAATGATTTTCCGGAACTCGGTCAGGTATGTTTCACGCGTGCCTGGCGCGAGTTCAATGGTGGCGATGACATGGATCATTTTTTCTCCTTTCGTCACTTCACAATCTTCACATCCACCCTCGGGAGCAGCGCTTTCACCTTGGCCTTAGTCTCCTCGGGGTAGCCTTTGCCGTAACGGACGAGTGTGAGGGACTTGAGGTGGGCGAAGGCTTGCAATTGTGGCAGGCGGGCGTCGGGCAGTTCAAGGTTCGAGAGGGAGAGTTCACGGACCTGGGTCACGCCCGTGAGAGCGATGAGATCGGCATCGGTGAAGGCTTTGGCATCGAGCGAGAGTTTGCGCAGGGTCGGGATGGCTTTGACGGTGGCGATGGCTTCTGCGGCGGGACTGCACACGCCATACTCGAGCGCCACGTATTCCATCGGCAGTTCGGCCAGGTGCTTCATGAGGCCTGCGGTGGCTTTGGCACAACTGATCTCGATGCCTGTCAGGTGCTTGAGCTTCTTGAAGTGCTCCGCACCGGCATCGGTGAGTTGCTTCGAGTGCCAGAGCTTGATGAACTCGAGGTTGGGGAAGTTTTCGCAGACATAGCCGAGACCTTCGTCATCGAGGCCGTTGCTGTGGAAGTTGATCCGCTTGAGCTTCGTCAAGCCATCGAACTTCGCGAAGAAGTGACCTGGATACCCAGCGCCTCGTGGTGTGAACGACTCCAGGTTCTTAAGGCCCGCGAGCTTTTCCCAACCGGCATCGGTGGCCTTGCCAAAATAGGCCAGCTCGAGGTTGGTGAGATCCGGACACTCGGTGAGTTGCTGGAGTTGGGCCAGGCTGGCATCCCCCAGTCTGCCAAAGCCGCTCACGCTGAGGCTCTTCAACTTCTTGAGCTTGAGCAGCGGAGCCACCCAGTCGTCTTGGATTCCCGATGCCTCCAGTTTGACCGACTCCAGCGAAGCAATGTGCCCGAGGTGCTCGATGAAGGCGGCGTTGTAGGGATCGGCGGTCTCTTTGCGATGATCATGAGCTTTGCCTCCCAAGATGTTGGTGCTGATCTGGGTGAGCGTGTCAAAGATCGCGATGTCGCCGCCCGCAGCTTTCTTGAGCGCCTCGGGCGTGTTGTTGACCTTGGTGAACGTGCCCGGTGCGCTCTCGATGGTGCGGATGACCGCCTCGACATGCCGATGCTGCTCTGCGGCGGCCAAGATCTCGCCAGCGTGATCACTGAGTGCTTGTTTCAATGTGGAATCCGGCGTGGCGGCGATGACGGCATCGAGGTCGGCACGCGAGGTGACCTTGGAGAGATCGGGCGCGGCAGCATGGAGAGCTGCGAGCGAGGCGAGAAGGAGGGCGGTGAGAAAAGCGGCGCGGATCATGTGCTGAGTTCTTGGTTCATCGTTCTTTGTTCTTTGTTCTTGGCTCACCTTCTCGGCATCTCGGCGACTGTCAGGTGAACCAAGAACTAGAAACAAAGAACCACGAACAGTAGGCATCAATACTTCGGGAAGATGTCGGGGCTCGGGAAGCGCTCCTCGAGGTCGCCTTGGAGGTACTCTTCGCGGGGGACTTGGGCCTGGGGCCAGCTTGCGGGGCGGACGCGGACGATGCGTGCGGGGCGGATGCCTTCGATGATGAGATCGGTCTCGAATTTGATCTGGATGCCGCTGCTGCCGAGCGGGGCTTCGCCGGGCAACTTAATGACGTCGAGGATGGGGCCTTTGGAGGCCATGTGGGCGGGGCCGTAGGCTCCGTGGGTGTGCTTGAGGGTGTTGGCGACCGAGTTCATGAGGGCAGAGCTGTCTTTGGTGAAGTCGGCGTAGAGAGATGGGTCCATGCCGCCGAAAAGCGTGGCGGTGATGGTGGCGCGGCCGAACTTGCCATACTCGACGTTGTCGATCCACGCGGCCATCCAGCGGCTGCGAATGAAGGCTTTGTGCGTTTCGGTTTGGTTCTTGGCGGCGCGTTGCATGGAGGCGTCGTCGAGCCAGATGTCGGAGATGTGAAAGCGGGTGAAGATGCCATCGGGTGTGGGCTTCCAAGTGATGCCGAGTTGGACGGGTTGGTTGCCGAGCGCTTTTTTGCCATCGGCGGGCCATGCGCCTTCGGTGATGAGTTCTTCGATGCTGAGGCTTTCGCGGCCACGCCAGATGCGGGTGGCGGCATCGAAAGTCAGTTTTTCTTCGGTGGCTTTGGCGTCGCTGCCTTTCTTCGGCACGCGGGTGGCGATGATCATGCCTGCGTGGTTTTTGATCTCCATTTCCTTGAGCTTCCAGACGAGTCCTTCACGCTGGCAGTGGCTGGGTTCGTCTTCGAGCAGGAGGACGTGGTTCTCGGCCGGGAAGATGCCAGCGCCACGGTTGTGGTTGGCGTCGGCTTTTTTGCTATCGACGGGCAACACTGGCACAGCGGAGGTCTTCGGGTCGAGCGGGAGGAAAGCGTGGACGTGCATCACGGTGCCGAGCGGAATGTCGCGCAAATCGGCGGGTGCGCCATGATAGCGGACGATGCCATAGGGCAACATGGCGAAGGGATGCGGGTCGTTGCGGAAAAACATGCCTGATCCCTGCACGCGGATGCTGCCACGGCGGTTCGCGTGATCCACGAAGATGAGTTCGCCGCGATAGGAGAGGGCTTTTTCAAGAGGAGGGAACTTGCCGGCTTCGGGGCGGAAAACTTCGGTTCCTGGTTCTTTGTTCTTGGTGCTTGGTTCTGCGTTGGCGGCGGCGCGGTCAGGACATGGGTAACACAAATGGTTCAAGACATGGGTAACACATGGAGCTAGCGGGTTACGGTTTTAGTTCAGGGGCGGAAGGGATTCAAGGGTGGGTTCATACTGTTAGGTGGGTAATCGCAGACACAGGGGGGAGCGCCCCTTGGTGAGGCGCAGCCGAACCAAGGG
>CAMBPV010000258.1 GCA_945869695.1 Prosthecobacter debontii | reverse complement strand
CTGTGGGTCATGCGACTCGGCATTCGCAATGACGAGCGCCTACAAATCGCCCACGGCATGGCAAACATGACCAACCGCGAGGAAGTCTTCGCGCAGCATCCTGAGTGGTTTGCGATCTACGGCGGCAAGCCCGACTTCAAGCCCGGCGACTCGAAGTGCCAGCTCTGCTACTCGAACGACGAACTCTTCCGCGAAACCGTGCGCTATGCGCGGGCGCTGCTCGACACCTTCCAGTTGGAAAGCGTCTCGATCATGCCGCCCGATGGCTACACCTCCATTTGCCAATGCGAGAAGTGCCAAGGCAAAGACTCGCCCCAGCGCAACGAACGCGGCCTGCTCAGCGACTACGTGTGGGACTTCGTCAATCGCGTGGCCAAAGAAGTCGCCAAAACACATCCGAACGCGAAGGTGCTGAATTGCGCGTATGGCGTCTATACGCTGCCGCCGCTGAAGATCGACCAACTGGAGCCCAATGTGCTCGTCGGCATCGTCGGCGGTCGCAGGCCGATGAACGTCGCCACCTCCAAAGCCGAGGGTGAAGCCGCGCCGGACCTGCTGCGTGCAGCTTGGGCGAAGAAGACCGCGAATCCGATCATCAACTTTGAAAACTACCCGTTCACCGATCGCGGCTGGTATCTGCCCGCCTTTGCTGCGCAGTCGATGGGCAACACGGTGATCGCCACGAAGGGCATGTCGCAGGGCGAGGACATCTGGCTCACGGTGCGCCAGGACTTCGACAAAGTCGCCACCGGCTTCAATCACTTCCTCGTTTACTTCACCGCTCGCGCCTACTGGCCTGGCTACGACTCCGCCACAGCGCTGCGCGAGTATTGCCGCCTCTTCTACGGCCCTGCCGAGACCGAGATGCTGGCCTTCTTCACCTTCTGCGAAGCCAACTGGAAGGTCATGGATGAAGACAAAGCGAAAGCCGATGGAGCACTCGCCCTCTTCGACCAAGCGAAGGCCAAAGCCGATGCCGCGAGCCTCTTTGGCAAACGACTCGCCCTCATCGATGACTTCCTCAAAGGCCTGCGCATGAAGTCGCAGCAACTCGGCCAAAAACGCGGCCCCGTGCCCAGCGTGCGCCTCGTCGGCGATGCGAAGGGCGTCGTCATCGATGGCAAACTCGACGACGAGTATTGGCAAAACTGCCCCATGGCCGCCACGGGCAAGTTCCGCGAGTTGCAAACCGGCCGCGTGCCCACCTTTGGCACCTCCTTCAAAGCCGGATGGCAGGGCAGCAATCTCGTCCTCGCCATCCGCTGCGACGAACGACGCGGCGAAAAGCCCCGCATCACCTCCACCCGCGATGACGACCAAGCCATCTGGCATGGCGACGCCGTCGAGATCGAACTCGCCACCGAAACGCATTCGTATTATCAAATCGCCGTCAGTCCGAACGGTCACATCGTCGACCTGGATCGCGGCGCTCCGCGCAGTCAGTGGTTCACTTGGGATTCCAAAGCCGAAGTCGCCACCCACATCGCCGACGATCACTGGACCGTCGAGATTCGCATCCCCATCACGCAGGATGAAAACGATCCTCTGCATCAAGTCATCGGCCGCCACCCCACGCAGAGTTTACCCTGGCACATCAACCTCTGCCGCCAGCGCATCCGCGAAGACGGCCAAGAACTCAGCGCCCTCTCGCCCACCGGCACGGAAGGCTTCCACGAGCCCATGAAGTTCGCCCACTTCTACGACGGCCGCTCGCATCAGTTCGACGCCGACCCGACTGTCACCGACTTCGTCATCGCCTACCGCGACGCCACGCAAAAACGCAAACCTGAGCCCTTCCTCGCCCTCGCCACCGGCAAGCTCTCCGACTTCCAAAAGTCCGCCGCCCTCGAACAAGCCGCAGCGCTAGATCGCAAAGCCACCTTCATCGACCAGATCCCCATCGAAGCCGTCAGGGAGACCGCGCAGATGCAAAACCTGCTCGCCAACTTTAAAGCCACCGAACTCGTGAAGCAGTTCGCCAACGAAGACATCACCAAGTGGCCCTTCTGGAAACGCGGCGACGGCTTTCACGCTCGCGGCAGAGCCTACTCCATCGCCAAAAACGGCCCCCAAGCCGAAAGCGACCTCAGCGCAGCCCTTGACTTCATCGGCGACCTCCGCACCCGCGAAACGGTGCTCCTCGTCCTGGCCCAAAACCGCGAAACCAACCTCAAAGACGACGTCAAAGCCTTCGAAGCCTACGAAGCCATTCTCGACGGCAAAACCCGCCTCGGCGGCGCCGACGAATATTCCGCCCTGCAAGGCATCGCCCGCATCCAAACCCGCCGCGGCCAGTTTGATGAGGCGTTGAAGACTCTGAACCGCGCCGAGCCCGAAAAACTCCAAGGCATCTGGAAGACGCACTTCACCAAATCCATCGAAGCCGTTCAACAGGCGAGATGATTCAAGGAGCTTTGAGCAGGAGCGTTCAGCTCATTCCATGAAAAATTTCCCTCTCCTCGATGACAGACGAAGCACGCATGTCATTCGATACCGTGCCAATGAAGTTGCGACCGGGTCCACGCGGATGATATTGGTTGAGAGATGAACCCGAGCCCCCTGAGATCCCGACGATTGCGGCTGACGCTCAGTTTACCGGTAGCGGGCGCGGCGATCTTTCTGGGCTTGTGCTGGATGGCTGCATCCCGTTTGATCAGCCCCAGTAGGCGGGCTCTTCAGGACTATCATCAGGACATCCTCAATCATGCCAGTGAGCACGGCATGGAGATCCAGCCTTTCGCTCTCCAACAAGCAGATTGGAAAGACACGCCCTGCCTTTTGTGCACTCCGAGTTTGAATCCGGGAAGGGCCGAGAAAGGGAGAAAACTCCGTGCTCAGTTGGAGAGTGAAGGCATCCAAGTGCAACCTTGGGGAAAAATCGTGGGCACGCTCATCCTCTTGCACGGACACACGGGGTGCAAAGAGGATCACTTGCCTGTGGCAGAGCGGCTTTGCGCAGCTGGATTCCGCTGTTTGCTGGTGGATCTACCCGGACACGGTGCGCATCCCCTGCCCTTTGCGACTTTTGGCATTCGGGAGACGCGCCTTCCTTTCACCGTGCTCAGTGAGGCCGCCGAGAGGTTTGCTTTTGCCAAAGCTCCAGTCGGGCTCTTTGGCATCTCGCAGGGCGGTGCCATCGCCCTCCAAGCCGCTGCTGCCGATCAGTCGGCGTGGTGCGGCGTCGCGGAGTTATCTGCCTTTTCTGATCTCGACTCGGTCATCAGCAATCAGGCGAAGCAATGGTTTGGCCCCTTGCGACTTCCTGCTCGTGAGCTGGTCCGCTACTGGGTTCAAAAACGGGCGGGTTACGACCCTTCGGAAGTCCGACCGGTGGATGCGGCCGCTCGGATCGACCAACTGCCCGTGTTCATCGGTCACGGAGATGAAGACCACTTTGTGCCCCCCGACGCTGCCGACCAAATCTACGCTGCCGTGCCCTCTGACCGAAAGCAATTCCTCACCATCACCGGAGCGGGCCATCACACCGTTCTCGTCACCCCACAGCCCGTCTATGCCACGCTGGCGCGGTTTTTTCTGGAGTGCCTGCTGCAAACTTCAATCGGGATGGCAAAGGCATCTAGTTCTCGGTGCGAAATCACTCAGCTCAACGGTAAGCCTGGGCATGTGCGGTCAGACCCGATTTGAGGTCATTCATTTTGCACCCCCTCTGCTAGCTTCTGAACGTGCTTTAGCACACGTTGGTGAATTTGGGAAACCGTGTGCCGAGTCATGGGCTCCCAGTACCATTGAGGCCAAAGATCGTGCGCAAACCAGCTGGTGCCCTCAACTAAGGTCTTCCCATCTGGCAATGCTTTCAGAACAAAACGCCCCCGTTTCGCCTGAAAATATCCGTCCAGATGCGGTGCCTCTACTTCTCCAAATGGGTTGCTTTCCTTCATCGATGGCGGGGTTTCCAAAACGTCGAACTCCAACCTTTGGTGGGGCTCCCAAACCGTGACTACCTCGCGCATTGTGCCTGTGGATAACACGCACGACCTGAGTGCTCCGACGCCGGATCCGTTCATCTCCGAGGAAATCGGATACGCCACCCCGCTGGCCAACCAGCCTGAAGGAACATTTTCAATGGTTGGAAATGATGGAATGAACCTCCAAACTCTATCGGGGGGAGCATTCACCACTATGCTCGAAGTCTGAATGAGAACCGGTGGTGTTGGGGGTGAAGCTGCCTCCCATCCCATTAACACTGGCACACAGAGGATGGCAAGGCAGTGGACTTGTTGCCGCCGTTCTCTCTTCCTCAACCAGGCTTGAAGCAACCAAGCGAAGAAAATACCCACCAACATCATTCCCGACACCAACACAGCCGCCATGAGGATGCACGCAACACCCTCCAATTTGCAGATGATCAACCAAAGCCCAGATAGGATCAAATTCGCAGATGTGAGCTTCAACATTCCAGACCAGCTCCATTCCCGACCGTGTTGATAGAGCAGCGCTTGAAGCAAGCCCATCCCGATTGGAACCGCCAAGAAGAGACCGTAACCGTAACGCCGGAATTCATGGGTAGCCCACATCACTGCCATCGCGGCGAGCGAAGAGATTATGAAGCATATCGAACCCAACCATAGGGGTTTGGGAGGCGGCTGACCAGAAGGCATTGACTTCATTTCTTACACTACCGTAACGCAACCCTGAGCCAATTCCTCAATTGGTGAGGATATTCAGGTCGGTGATCGACTTCCGGGCGGCGGGTCTGTCGGTGACGATTATCGTGGCACCGGGCGAGAGCACGTCGTAGAGCTTTTGGGCAAATTCCTGGGAGAAGCGAACTTTGGGTGCGAGGGCATGGGGGGAGTCCCCTCGGCCGCTGACACT
>CAMBPV010000257.1 GCA_945869695.1 Prosthecobacter debontii | reverse complement strand
CGCCAAGATTTTGCCCAGGCGTTCTTCGGCGATGCCATAGGCCGGAGCCGTGTCGAGGAGATTCAGCCCGGCTGATTCGGCGATATCGAGCAGAGCGTGCAGGGTCGAATCGTCTGGCAACTCGAAGGCAGGGTATTTAACCTGCTGGTTGCGGCCCCACTTGACGGTGCCGAGGCCCAGTCTGCTGACCTCAATGCCAGTATTGGAGATTGGGAGCGCGGGCAAGGTCATCGTGAATTCCATTTCGCATGGTCCCAGGGGTAGGTGCCGACGACGGCCAGCGGCAAAGGAAGCTCGGGGGCGAGGCAGGGCTGAATGCGAGCTGCCACTTCTCGGGTGATTTTGGAGGCGAGACCGGGTGCAAATACCAGTTTCGTGGGCCAAGCCAGCGCACAGTTTCCGAGCACGGTCACCGTTGGCTCGCTGGGCATGAATCGCACGTTTTGATGGGGCTCGGCCCGATCTCCATCCCAAGCTGCGTACTCATATTGAGTCCAGTCTTGCTTTGGAAAAATAGCCGCCAATTCGTTTACGGCGAATTTGAAGGCCTCCTCTTCACTCATTTGCCAGGACTTCTCTGCGATGTTGCCACCCAAATACCAAACCGGGGTGCCATCCTGAGTGGTGTGTGAGGTTACAGTGACCCGAGGCTTCGGATCTGCGATGATGCAGTGCCCATAAAGCTTGTGCGGGACACCGCGCACCATGATCTGGCGCAGTGGACGTCGCTGAGTGGCCGGTTGGGGGAAGGGGAGTGCGGCAGCAAAGGCCTCATTGCCAGCACCCGCCGTGGCCACGACAAAGCGAGGCCGTAGCCGACAGGTCGAGCTGTCGGTCACTCGAAGTTCCAAAGTGGTTACGGTCTCGCCCACCGTTTGAGGAATGATCTCGTCCGCCCGAAAAAGCCTTCCCGCGAGAGGTTTGGAAAGGGCGACCAAGGCGCTGCGCACATCGATGATCGTCTCTTCTAAAGCCCTCACAGAGCCCCGGTAGCCGAGGTCTCGGAATGCGACCGGCCAGTTTTCCTCCGGCAAGGCACTCACATCTCCCCGAAGCATCTTGGCACCCATGGCACCGCTCAATTTGCTCAAGAGGGAGCCATCCGACCAGAGGTATTGGTTTTCCGAGAGGATCTGGGTCCCTGATAGATCCACCTCACCGCGACCCGCGATGCTTTCCAGCCAACGAGGCGGCATTTCCCGAAGCTTGAGCGCGATATCGTCCACCTTCCCATCCAATACATACTTCATCCCGCCGTGCAGGATACCCTGTGCAGCCAAAGTCTGGGCTCCCCCCAGGGTGTGGCGCTCGATCAGCACGGGTGAGAAACCCTGCGCCCGAAGAGCATGCATAGCCCAAAGGCCAGCGATGCCTCCGCCACACACGGCTACGTCACAGTCAAATTCGATCACCCTGCGACTAAGCGGAGGAATGCGAACGGTGCAAAGAAAAGGTGGGTGCTGAAAAGAGCCCGAGATTTCGGCTGGCTAGCACAGCCTCGTCAACCTTTTGCCGGATAGGCTCTACGTCCCACTCAGATGGCAATGAAGAATGCGAGTGGTTTCGCTGGCAATCAGGATCCTGCGAAGAGCGATCGTCTCCACCTTTGGGTTGGTGATACGGCGCCCGGCAGTGCCCTGCCTCTTGGACTGGGGGTTATTCCTTTCTTTCTTCGTCGGCGGAAGTAGGCGAGGTTGATCTCAGGTTGCCTTCGCTCAACCTCGGGGCAGGGTTTCGGTTCATGAACCGATCCTTGATTCTACTGAGTTTCTTCCTCGCCTCACGACTCTTCGCTGCTGAGCTCTATTTCCCGCCGTCCGATCAGGAAGGGGGGTGGCGCGAGGCAAAAGGAGCCCGAGAGATGCGTGATCTCGCGGGCATGGATCTGGTCAAGCTGGAGCCCGCTTTCACCATCGCCGAGCGCTCGACCGCACATGGCGGGCTCGTCGTTGTCAGGAAGGGGCACCTTGTGTTTGAGCGTTACTTTGGAAAGGCCAGTCGCAATGCCAATCCTGACATGGCCTCCACGGGTAAGGCTTTTTGCAGCATCGCTTGCGGAATCATGCTGGATGAGTTCAAAGGGAAGATTCCCGAGGGCTTGGACACTCGGGTTTTTAACGAAAAATATCTGCCGCAGGCCATGCCTCTGGATGATCCGCGAAAGGCAAAGATCACCATGGGTCAGCTTCTTTGCATGACCGCCGGTTATTGGGGGGAAGGGCAGACTCCGAGTGGAATGATCATGGGCAAGCCGCAGCCCTTGAAGCCTGTGAAGGGACAAGATGTGAGAGAAATCGATGAGTCCTCTCTCCGCGTGCCGCTCTGGTGTGAGCCGGGCGCGGGTTACTCCTACTCCTCTCCCTCGCCGCACATCGCGAGCATCGTTTTGCGGAATGTGAGTGGGATGGAGTTGAAGGATTACATCCATGAGAGGCTCGCAAAACCGCAGGGCTGGGGAGCATGGAACTACTGCCTCTACCGGGGAGACGTGGTGATGAAACATGCCAACGGCGCCGGAAGCACGGCTCTTCATGCCACGGATGTGATGCGTTTTGGCTACTGCCTCGCCCGAGGCGGTAAATGGAAAGATCAGCAGCTTGTCCCTGCGAGTTACATTCAAAAATGCCAGACGCAGAGTCCCTTCAATCCGCATTCGCCTTTCAGTCTCCAGTGGGAGCACAATGCGGATGGTCACGTGGCCGGTGCGCCTCGAGATGCGTTTTGGAAAAGTGGAGCCGGTGGTTTCTGTCTCTACATCGTGCCTTCCCTCGATCTGGTGATTTATAAACTCGGCGGCAAAGACGGGCAGTATGATGAGAAACTCACCCGGATCCCACAGCCGCCGCCGACCAGTGACCGCTCCAACTGGCAACCCATCCCAGCCACTGGTTTTCATGAAGGAACCTTGGGCGGGCAGGCTCTCTGGCGTGTGCTGGAAATGACCTGTGCGGCGGTTCGTGTGGATTAATCGGGAGCTGTGTCCATGCAAGGTCTCGAGCAATCCATCAACAATACTGAAGCGCACCTGAATGGACTCAGGAGGGGTTCAGGTCCGTGGGAAGGGCATCTATCCAGCAGTGCTCTTTCGACGGCGACTGCCATCGTGGCGTTGGGTGCAGTCGATTCACTGGCTCATGAGACGTGCATCCGAGCGGGCGTTGATTGGCTCATTGATCACCAGAATCAAGACGGGGGATGGGGAGACACGGCCATTAGCAAAAGTAACCTGTCCACCACACTGCTGTGTTGGAGTGCTCTGAAAAAGCATGGTTCTTCGTGCGATGAAAATCTGAATCGATGCGACGCATGGATTCTGCAGCAAGTGGGCTCGGTGGAGCCGGATGCTCTCGTCCGTGCAGTGGTGACCCGTTACGGAAAAGACAAGACCTTCTCGGTTCCCATCCTGATGCACTGCGCCATTTGTGGAACTCTGGGAGAAAAGGCGTGGGCTCGTGTTTTGCCGCTTCCTTTTGAATTGGCGGCATTTCCTCGCGCCTGGTTTGGTGCGATCGGGCTACCCGTTGTGAGTTATGCATTGCCGGCGCTGATTGCGATTGGTCACGCTCGTTTTTTTCAGGTGCCGCCTGCTATTTGGAATCCCCTGCGCTGGCTGCGTGCGCTGCTTTGGCCCGGGATCAGGCCGATGCTGAAATCTCTCCAGCCTTCGAGTGGAGGTTACCTGGAGGCGACACCGCTCACGTCTTTTGTGACGATGGCGCTGGCTTCATCCGGGGACGCCGATCATCCCTGCGTGCCGGGCGCTGTTGATTTTTTAAAGCGGTCCATGCGCGCGGATGGCAGCTGGCCAATCGATACCAATCTCTCAACGTGGGGCACGACCCTAGCCATTAAATCGCAACCGCTGAGTCTGGATCCTCTTTTGCGAGGATGGCTTCTTGGTCAGCAATACCGAGAGGTGCATCCTTTTACCCATGCAGCCCCCGGCGGTTGGGCGTGGACCGATCTGCCGGGTGGCGTGCCGGATGCAGACGATACGGCCGGTGCGCTGATCGCGCTCTGGCACTCTGATGAAAAATCCGACCTCATCCGCGCTGGTGAAGCGGGCATCACTTGGCTGCTCGATTTACAAAATCGCGATGGAGGTATTCCTACTTTCTGTCGGGGGTGGGGCACGCTTCCCTTTGACCGCAGCACGCCTGAACTCACCGCCCATGCGCTTCTGGCCTGGCATTTGTGGGAGCCCGTGGTCGGCCCGAAACTCCGTGATCAGATCCGATCCGCTACGGTGATCGCGATCCGCTATCTCCAATCCCAACAGCGCCAAAACGGCTCCTGGGTGCCGCTTTGGTTCGGGAATGAACATGCCAAAGACGAAGAGAACCCCGTCTATGGCACGGCGATGGTCACCGCCTACCTGTCGGGCTCGCGCGCACTGGCTGAAAAGGCTGAAGCGCTGATCGCGAGCGGCGTGGCCTACCTTCTCAAGACTCAGAAGGGCGATGGATCTTGGGGTGGAGATGAAACCGCGCCCTCATCCATCGAAGAGACGGCAGTGGCCCTGACGGCTCTTTGCCGCACGGGTGGCTCGTTGGCCGCGCGTGAAAAAGCGGCGTCTTGGTTAATCTCAGCCACTCGGGAAGGCACCCATTTTCCGCCATCGCCCATCGGGCTTTATTTTGCTCGTCTTTGGTATCACGAGCAGCTTTACCCCGTGGTGTGGACGCTGCAGGCGCTCAGGTCCATGTCGGGAGGCCAATAATGGGGGCCGGAATCGCGAATATCTCGGCAAATTTAGTTTCCTTTGATTTAGATATATTGGATATTGAGAAATATTGTATTTCCGGCTAAGTTTACTGTTATCTTCACAGCCCTCCCAT
>CAMBPV010000256.1 GCA_945869695.1 Prosthecobacter debontii | reverse complement strand
TCACGCAACGCCAGGACATGATCGCCGCCTTCCTCGACGAGCCCATGCTCCTCAGCCAGGTGCGCACGCTGCTCAAAGAAGTCCGCGATCTCGAACGCACCAGCTCCCGCCTCAGCCAAGGCAGCGGCAACGGCCGTGATTTGCAGGCGCTCGCCGTTTCGCTGGAGGTCGTGCCCACGCTGAAGACGCTGATCAAGGAAGGGCGCTTTTTAAGCGCCCCAGAAGAAGGCGGTTACAAACCGCCTCTCCTTGAGCTCTGCGACCGCCTCCACGACCTCACCCCCATCTGCCAGGAAATCCAACGCGCCATCTGCGACGAGCCGCCCATGCAGATCAAAGAAGGCGGCGTCTTCCGCGAGGGCTGGCTGCCGGAGCTCGACGAACTGCGCAATGCCTCCACGCTCGGCCGCCAGTGGATCGCGGATTTGCAGGCGCAGGAGATCGAGCGCACGGGCATCAAGAGCCTCAAGATTAAATACAACGCCGTCTTCGGTTACTTCATCGAGATCACCAAGGCGAACGTCGGCAGCGTGCCCGCCGACTACCACCGGAAGCAGACCACCGTCAACGGCGAGCGCTACATCACTGACGAGCTCAAGCGCATGGAGGACAAGATCCTCGGCAGCGAGGAGCGCAGCAAAGCGCTCGAATACGAGCAGTTCATCGAGCTGCGCAGCCGCGTGCTGCAGCACCTCGCGCACATCCAGGAAACCGCCGAAGCCATCGCCGTGCTCGATTCACTCGGCTCGCTCGCTGAGACCGCGCGGCTTTTCAATTACACGCGCCCCGTGCTCAATGAGACGCGGAATCTCTTCATCCGCGATGGTCGCCATCCCGTGCTCGATCAGAACCTCACCAGCGGCGAGCGCTTCGTGCCGAACGATGTCACTTTGGAGCCGGAGGAAAGCCGCCTCATCCTCATCACCGGCCCGAACATGGCCGGTAAGAGCACCTACCTGCGCCAGACCGCGCTGCTCACGCTCATGGCGCAGATTGGCAGCTTCCTGCCCGCCGCCAGCGCGGAGATCGGCCTCGTCGATCGCATCTTCACCCGCATCGGCGCCAGCGACGACATCGCGCGCGGCCAGAGCACCTTCATGGTCGAGATGAACGAGACCGCGCTCATCCTCAACAACGCCACCGAGCGCAGCCTCGTCATCCTCGACGAGATCGGCCGCGGCACGAGCACCTTCGACGGCCTCAGCATCGCCTGGAGTGTCGCCGAGCATCTGCACGATCACATCGGTGCCCGCTGCCTCTTCGCCACGCACTACCACGAGATCACCGCGCTCGCGCAAAGCCGCAGCGCCGTGAAGAACTACAATGTCGCCGTGAAGGAGTGGAACCAGCAGATCATCTTCCTCCGCAAGATCCTCCCCGGCTGCGCCGAAAAAAGCTACGGCATCCAGGTCGCCCGCCTCGCCGGCCTCCCCGAAAACGTCATCGACCGCGCCAAGGAAGTCCTCCAACAACTCGAATCCGGCCACCAGCCCGCCGAAAGCGTCAAAGAGGTGCCCGTGGCGACCAGCGTGCCCGCGAAGACGCGGAAGAAAGCCATCAGTGATGCGGACGCGGGGCAGATGAGTTTGTTTGGGTGAGACCCCGGCATAAACGTCACCTTGATACGTTTGAATAGGCTCTTGGCCTGCTGATTGTGAGTCGATTCATCTTTGATATCGTCTTAGTTGACGCCGAGAATGACACTATGAATAAGCCTCAATCCCGAGAGTATTCTGAATACATAAAATCCAAAAAGTGGCGGGCTACTGCAAAGTTGCTCAAGGAGCAAAGAGGTTACATCTGCGCTAGATGCGGAAAGGCTTCATGGTCCATTGAAGCTCATCACAAAACGTACGAACGCCTTGGCCGTGAGCTGGCTTCAGACATCGAACTGGTTTGCCCAGCGTGCCATCCCGCCGCCGACATCGAGCGCTCCAAAGAGACTGAACAACGTGGGGAAGAAAGGCGATACGAAGCCGGTTTCGAAAGCTATGTCCGAAAGAAATACGGTGATGATCCTCGAGCATTGGTAGACCCTGCAATCAGGGAAGAATTTCATGACTGGTTGCAATCACGCGATTATGAGAGGGGAATGACGTTGGGCAGCAACTGTATGAAAGATAAAGACTCTGATGGCTACCGCACCGGGCCAGTCCAAGCATTTTCACACCGCAGAGGTTAGAAGACCGCAGAGATGAAATTTGAAATGGTATTCTCTGCGGTCCTCTGATCTCTTGCCGTGTGAAATTCTGTGCATGAAAAACCAGCATGAAAATCTCGGCTCGGATCTGACCGGGCAAGTCATCGGTGTAGCGATTGCGGTGCATCGGGAGTTCGGGCCAGGGCTGGATGAGGCGGACTATGAACGAGCGCTGCACCTGGAGTTGCTGGCGATGGGCATCGAACATGAATACCAAGTGCCTCTGCCACTCATCTACAAAGGCACGAAGCTGGACTGCGGCTACCGCATGGACCTCGTCGTCGCGGGGTGGTTGCTGCTGGAACTCAAAGCCGTCGAGAAACTGCATCCGCTGCATGAGGCGCAACTCATCACCTACCTGCGGCTCGCCCGGCTCAAACTCGGACTGCTCATGAACTTTGGCAGCCTCGTGCTCCGAGACGGCATCGTCCGCCGGGCCAACAGCAGTCCCCCAATCCCCACGCCGCGCATCCCAACTTCTATCAGTGAGGCGATGGATGCTCTCTCCTACGAGGTCATCAATGCCGCACTCGAAGTGCAACATCGGCTCGGTCATGGCCTGCTACGCAGTGCCTACGAGGCAGCTCTGGCTCATGAGATGAAGCTACGAGGCTTGAGAATCGAGCAAAGACTTCCCGCCAACCTGCTCTATCGCGAACAACTCATCCCCAGCGCCAAAGAAATCTCGATGGTGGTCGAGGGTCGGCTCATGATCGCCAGCGTCTGCGCACGGAAGGTCGAGGCCATCCACCTTGCCCGTCAGCGCTCACTGCTCAAAGCCGCCAGAATCAAAGAAGGGATCTGTCTCAACTTCCACGCCGAATCCATGGCTGCGGAGGTGAAACGCTTCTCCTTGCCCTCCAAGCCATAAACACCGCAGAGTTTAGAAGACCGCAGAGATGAAATTTGATAGGGTATTCTCTGCGGTCTTCTCATCTCTCGCGGTGTCACCTTCAGGCCGCTGGAGTCGGTCTGATCCCACCAAGGACACGGGTCGCCCGCTGCTTGACTGTGGGGCGTATGGTTTCGCATTCGGGATTGCAGAGACGATGACCCACCGCTTCCATCCAGTCATGCGCTTTTCCAAACACGTCGTGGCCATCCTGGCTCTGTTTCCTGGATTTCATCTCATGGGCCAGCAGGTTCCGAAGGCGGGAGAGCGAGGCACGATTGTGATTCCGACGTCGCCACCCCAGTCGGATGCGGAACAGCTTCGACTGCGGCTGCATGCAAAGGAGACACCGCCACCCTATGATGTGGCGGGGGAGCAGTTCGACGTGATCGTGCCGAAGGGAGTGAAGCCGGATTCTCCGCATGGTTTGTTCATCTGGATCAGCGCGGGTGACAGCACCTCGATCCCGAAGGAGTGGGAGGCTGTGCTGGATTCGCAGAAGTTGATTTTTGTTTCCGCCAAGAGGTCGGGCAACAAGCGGAACCTCTTTGACCGCATGCGCATGGCCATCGATGCGAATGTGCACCTCCGCACGCTTTACCCGATCGACGGACGGCGGGTGTTTGTGTCGGGTTTCTCCGGTGGTTCTCGGGTGGCGAGCATGTTGGGCGTGTGTTTCGCGGAAATGTTCAGCGGCACGGCCTGCTTCATGGGCGTGAATTTTTACACCGATGTGAATGGCGAAGATGGCAAGACGTATGGGTTGAATTACATCCCGGATGATGAGGTGGCGGCGCTGGCCAAGCGCTTCTGTCGCTATGCGTTGGTGACTTCGGAAAAGGACTTCAACCTGGCCAACACGCGCGCGGTGCTGCAGCAGGGTTTTCAGCAGGAGGGCTTTGCAAACGCGCAACTCTTTGAGGTGCCGGGCATCGGACATCAGATGCCTCCGGCGACTTGGCTGGAGAAGGCGATCCGATATCTCGACGAGGGCAAGCGGTGAGGCATCGCTCCTCAAAAAAGATGCCAGACATTTTGCACGATCCCCCTTTCGAAATCGACACCTTCGAGCCCATCGAGCCGCCCTGGCAGGCCATCAAACAATGGATCTCCGCCGATGACGATGAACCCAGCTTCCACTGGCAAGACGCCCACCACAGCAACGAATCCTCCTGGAAGCCAAGGGAAATCCCGCTCGATGATGGCCGCATCCTCATCCTCGATGCCGATCGAACCCGGCTGACTCGCATCAGCCCGCAACCGCCCAACGAAAAGTCGCTGCCAAAAAAACTCTTGGCGCAGCGGACAGGAAAGCTATGCTTATGAGCGTTGAAAACATGGCATGAATCTCGCCCGCACCATCACACATCGGCTCCAAACCGGCCCGAAACTGCCATTCAGGTCCATCATTCGTCATTCGACATTCCCAATTCGTCATTCCCCCACCCCTCTCTCCCCCCAGACCCCCTCACACCCCGTCTCCGCTCCACGTCCAGGGACAACTCGGCCCACACCCCTCAAAAGCAATTTCCTAGCAGAATAGTGTTGGCTACGGACTTTTTCACTAAATACAACGTTAAATAACTTTAAGAAAGAAGATAGATTATGACTAGCAAAACAGCAGAACTTGGAAAAGCCTTCCTCGTGGAACGTGAGAAACTCATTCCAACCTATAATGCGTTAGCGGATCAGGTAGCAGAGGCATTCAAAATAATTAATGCTTTCTACCAAAAGACCGGAAACAATAACGGAAGATATAATTGGGCCAGAACTCGTCATTTTGCTTCGTTCCA
>CAMBPV010000255.1 GCA_945869695.1 Prosthecobacter debontii | reverse complement strand
AAGGCGTCACGGCAACCTCAGACAATGGATACGGCATTGATGCAAATGGCATCCACAAGTATTCAGCAGGGGCATCACATTTCCCCTTTTTTGTCAGATGATTTTGCCGAAGTAGCTCCGTATTCGATTCCGTGAGACGAGATCTGATTTCAGAGGGGGGACAAGCGTGACGAAAGTGCGATGCGCTTTGTTGGCTGTTCTGTGCGGCGCATCGACGCTTTGGGGTGCCGAAGTCACCGGTGTCATCCCTCAGCCCATCAAAGAGGAAACCTTTGATGCCCTCTTTAACCATTCGCCCTTCACTCGTTCCCTGGGTTTTTCAGACTCGATCATCCTCACAGGTGTTGCCCGGGTCGAGAATGATGTTTTTGCGACTCTTTATGACACCAAAACAATGGAGTCTCACCTCGTGTCCAAAACAGCTAATGCATTGGGATGGCAGTTGGTGGGCGTCAGAGGCAGTGAGGCAAACCTCCAGACCCTCTCCGCCAAAATTCAGATCGCCGGCGGTCAAGTCGTGTCCGTGCGTTATCAAAAGCCGCCGCCCAAGTCCTCACGCGCCGCGTCGGGTGGCAATGCCGGTGAAGCCAGCGGGAACGCGCCGACTCTGAAGCCGTCCGAAGTGCAGGAGGCCCAGAATGCGGCGGTGAACTACCGCGAAGGATTCACATCCGACGGCTATCCGCGTCAGCCTCCGCCCGAGATGGTGGAGAAACTCTCCCGATTGAGCGTGGGGCAGCGTGAGGACATCAACCGCCAGATGATTGGCCTGAGAAACAAGGGCCTCGGCATGGAAGAACGCCGCAAAATCTACGAGAACCTCGTGGACCGCTCAGCGAGGCGCTAAACGGCAGTTCCGTGTCGAGATTTTAGATGCGCATCTTTTGAAAACTCGGGATTTCATTATCGGCGGATCGCCGCATGATTGCCGGATGATCAAAGACCTCTTTGAACAATACCCTCCTTATCATCATCTCGTCGCCTCGACGCAATTGGTGCTCGCCATGTTCGGGATGGGCATCGTGACCCATCCGAGGGATTTTGTGGAGCTCGTCCTGGAGCCGAAGCCGATGATCACCGGCCTCCTTTATCAATTGATTGGCATTCCTCTGCTCACGGCTGCGTTGGTTTACTTGATCCCGTTGCCGCCCGAGGTGGTGGTGGGTTTTATCATCATCGCGGCGATGCCAGGCGGATCCTTGTCCAACATTTACACCCACCTCGGCAAAGGAAACGTGGCCCTTTCCGTGGCGCTGACAGGCGTGATGACGCTGCTGGCTCTCGTCACCGCACCGCTGATCATGCGGATCTGTGCGGGAGATTTTCTCCCGCCCGAGATCGCGATGCCAGCGGGCGAGATCATGAAAGAGATCTTCCTTTTTCTGCTCCTTCCTCTCGCGGCAGGGATGCTGCTAGCGCGGCTCTTGAATGAAGAAAGGGCTCACTCCTTTTCCAAATGGGCGGTGCGTGCCAGTCTGATCGTGCTGGCTGTCTTGGTGGTCGGCTCCCTAGGCAGCGGCAGCATTGACTTCAGCCGCTACTCAGCGCGCATTCCGCTTCTCGTTTTTCTCTATTGTCTGATCGTTCAGGTCATCATCCTCAGAGGCTCCCTACACATTCTCGGGTTTTCGAATCGCGACTCCATGGTGCTGGGCATCGAGTCGAGCATGAAAAACATCAACCTTGCCGTGTTGATCTCTGCCTCGTTGTTCGGAATCGAAGGCAAGAATGGCGAGTTCGGTGCCGGAGTGCTCTTCGTGCTGCTCCTCTACGGCGGAGTCAGCCTAGGCGTAGCCGCCGTGCCGATGATCTCTAACCTGAGACATTCGAAGAAAGCGGGGTGAAGAAAACTCTCGGAGAGTCGCAAACTGCGTCCCGTCGTCTCAAATTAGAGCACCCATTTCCAACTCCACCGGGCAGTGGTCGGAGCCGTAGATGTCGGCTCGGATGGTGCAGGATTTGAGAGCGGGCTTGAGGCTCTCGGAGGCTAGCCAGTAGTCGAGCCGCCATCCGATGTTCTTTTCCCGCGCGGCACCGCCGGTGCGCATGGTCCACCAGGTGTACTTACCCGGGCTTTTATCGAAATGGCGGAAGACATCCACCAGCCCTGCGCGGAGGTGCTGGCCGAAGCTGGCGCGCTCTTCATCGCTGAAGCCGGCATTTTTCCGGTTCGACTTGGGATTGGCCAGGTCGATTTCTTCGTGAGCGCAGTTGAGGTCGCCACAGACGAGCACCGGGCGCTTTTTTTCGAGCTCTTTCACATAGGCGCGGAAGGCGTCGTCCCAATTGAGCCGATACGGCAGTCGGGCCAGCTCGGCCTGGGCGTTGGGGGTGTAAACATTGACGAGGTAAAAGGAGGGGAACTCGACGGTGACCACGCGGCCCTCGCGATCATGATCAGTGTGGCCGATGCCGAGCGCCGTGCTGAGAAAGGGCACGCGACTGAGGACACAGGTGCCCGAGTAGCCTTTTTTCTCGGCCGAGTTCCACACGGCCTGGTAGCCGCTGAGCCAGGAGAGATCGACCTGCTCAGCCATGGCCTTGGTCTCCTGGAGGCAGATCACGTCACAATCAGACGTCTCGATGTAGGCGCGGAGGCCCTTGTCCAGAGAGGCACGGATGCCGTTGATGTTCCAGGTGGCGAGTTTCATGAGCCCTCATCTAAGCACGGCCCCGAAAGCCCGCCATTCGTTTTGTTGAGAGGGTGCGAGAGGTGTCTTTCTTTGGGCCTTTGTGCTCGAAACCACAGTTTTTGGTTTCTTCGGCTCCATTTGTGCTATTTCTTCCCGCTCTACTTTCATGATGAACTCGCTCCGCACTTTCACCACTGGCTCTGGCAAACAGGGTAACCTTTGCTCTCTCCCGGCTCTCAAGGAAGCTGGCATTGCGCCGAATCTCGGTCGTTTGCCGATCTCGATCCGAATCGTGCTCGAAGCGCTGGTGCGAAATTGCGATGGAAAAAAGGTCACCGAGCAGGATGTCAAAAATCTCGCGGGTTGGAATGCCAAGGCTCCGGGTGAATATGAAATCCCCTTTGTCGTGGCGCGCATCGTCCTTCAGGACTTCACGGGTGTGCCACTTTTGGTCGATCTCGCCGCGATGCGCAGCGCGGTGAATCGCATGGGCAAGGACGCCAAAATGATCGAGCCTCTGGTGCCCGTTGATCTCGTCGTGGATCACAGCGTTCAGGTGGACTACGCCGGCACGGGTGATTCCCTCGGGCGGAATCTGGACCTCGAGTTCCACCGCAATCGTGAGCGTTATGAGTTTCTCAAGTGGGGAGAGCAGGCCTTTGATACCTTCAAAGTCGTGCCTCCAGGCATCGGCATCGTGCATCAGGTGAATCTCGAATACCTCGCCAAAGGAGTGCTGGAAAAAGACGGCATGTTCTACCCTGACTCCCTCGTAGGCACAGACAGTCACACCACGATGATCAACGGTCTGGGTGTGGTCGGTTGGGGTGTGGGTGGCATCGAAGCCGAGGCCGGGATGCTCGGTCAGCCTGTGACTTTCCTCGTTCCTGAAGTGGTGGGCGTGTGTCTGAGCGGTGACCTGGCCGCTGGAGTGACCGCGACCGACCTCGTGCTGCGCGTGACTGAAGTGCTGCGCAAAACCAAGGTCGTGGGCAAATTTGTTGAGTTTTACGGCCCCGGTGCCCGCGCCCTGAGCGTGCCAGACCGTGCAACCATCGCCAACATGGCCCCTGAGTATGGCGCGACGATGGGCTTCTTCGGCATCGACGAAGAAACCGTCACCTACCTCCGCGGCACCGGCCGCAGTGAGGAACTCTGCAAGACCGTGGAAAACTACTACAAGGCCCAAGGCCTGTGGGGTATCCCAACTGAAAAAGACGCGCTCGATTTCACGCAGATCGTCGAGATGAACCTTTCCGAAGTGAAGCCGGGCATCGCAGGACCCAAGCGCCCGCAGGACCGGATCGACCTCGACTCCGTAAAAACGAAGTGGGCCGAGCTCCTCACCAAGCCTGCACCCGACGGTTATGGCAAAGCTCCAGCGATGGCGAATCAGGAGTCACCCGATGTTCCGAAGACTCTCGACGGTGAGCCCGATCTGGTGGCCACTGTATCAGATGCCTTCGGCGCAGAAATGGGAGTCGTCACGCAGCATTCCGAAGAACCGAGTTACCCGTTGTGGGAAGTCACCGTGGATAGCAAAGGTGGTGAAAAAGACGTCATCACCCATGGCTCGGTGCTGATCGCCGCCATCACCAGCTGCACCAACACGAGCAATCCGAGTGTCATGATCGCCGCCGGTTTGCTGGCAAAGAAGGCCAACGCCCGCGGCCTGACCGTGAAGCCAAGCGTGAAGACAAGCCTCGGGCCAGGCTCTCGTGTGGTGACCGACTACTTAAACAAAACCGGCCTTCAGACGGAGCTCGACAAGCTCGGCTTCCAAACCGTCGGCTACGGCTGCACCACCTGCATCGGTAACTCGGGACCGCTGGATCCGGGCATCGAGGACGTGGTGAAGAAAGAAGACATCGTAGCAGCCAGCGTGTTGAGTGGTAACCGGAACTTTGAAGCCCGCGTGCATCAGAGCATCAAGGCCAATTTCCTGATGTCACCCCCGCTTGTCGTGGCCTTCGCCATCGCAGGCCGAGTGGATATCGACCTCACCACCGAGGCTTTGGGCTCCGACTCGGAAGGCGCACCTGTTTATTTGAGCGAAATCTGGCCCACGGGTCAGGAGATCGCCGAAGCGATGAACGCCAGCCTGACGCCAGACGTCTTCCAGCGTCTCTACACAGGCTTTGCCGATCAGAATCCGAAATGGAATGGTGTCAAAGGCAGCGCCGGTCATGTTTATGAATGGGACCGCGACAGCACCTACATCCAGGAGCCACCGTTCTTTGACAGCTTCAGCATGACTCCGCGTGACATCACCGAGATCCACGGCGC